>JANNHT010000204.1:0-5686 GCA_031404555.1 Gammaproteobacteria bacterium | reverse complement strand
GGGCGATTTTCGTCCCTGGCGGTGTCGCTCGTCGCTCATGTATCGCGATACACATCGCTCCTCGCTCCTTGCCAGGGACGAAAATCGCACACGGTCGCGCCCATGCGCGGGTAGATCAGAGGTTTTCAGATTGTTTCAGGTTTCAGCGGGGATCGGCAGGCCGGTCGTGCTCTTCAGGCGCTCCATCGAAAATAGCGCGGAAACATCCGCGAGCGCCGGCAGGCGCCCAATCAGTTCCTTGTAGGTGCGGTCGTAGCCGGCGATGTCCGGGACGATCACCTTGAGCAGGTAGTCCACGTCGCCGCCGATGCGGTGGCACTCGAGGATCTCGGGCATGGCAGCGATGACTTCGTTGAGCTTTTCCGCCCAGTCGGCGCTGTGCTCGCGGGTCTTCACGCGGACGTATACGGTGAGGCCGAGCCCGACTTTCTCGGGATCGACCAGCGCGACGCGCGCCTGGATCACGCCCTCCGCCTCCATGCGGCGGATGCGCCGCCAGCAGGGATTCACCGAGAGGCCGACCGCGTCGGCGACCTGCTGGATCGGCAGCGAAGCGTCCTGCTGGATCAGGGCGAGGATGGAGCGGTCCAGCTTGTCGAGTTTGGGCATGGCGCCATATTAGCAAATTTTCCCAATTCTGCTATCCAGTACAGCAAGGAATGGGAGATATTATGAGTTTCTTGGGACTATGATGGACCCCATGTTCAGGCGCCTTTTCACCGATCACCCGGCCTCGGTCAACGAGACCTATTGGCAGCACTTTGCGAGCGCGAGTTCGTTTGGGCTGCGCATGATCTGGGGCGGGCTCGTCTGTTTCGTCCACGCGCTGTTCCCGGGCGTGTGCTGCACGAAGGCGAGCGAGATGATCGGCGAGCTGCACGACCGGATGATCACGAATCGCCGCCGCATGGCCGAGAGCCAGCCGTCCGCGATGCCGACGCGACGCGCCGCTTAGCCGCGGCGGCGCAGCTTCATCTGCAGTTCCTTGCGCCGGTAATCGATCACCAGCGCGTCCAGCAATCCCAGCACGTCCATGCCGATGAGCATCACCGGCTCGTCGGTCATCTTCCAGTGCCGGAAGATCTCGAAATCCGCGAAGGTCATGGCGGCGTTTCGCACCAGTACGTCGCCCATCGCGATCGCGGGCGTCGCGATGCGGCTGCCTTCCTGGACGTCGAGCGTGGCGCCGGTGACCAAATCCGGCACCGCCGCGGCATTCTGTCTTCTACGTCGCTCGGCGAGCGCATCGCGTAGCGCGACGTTCCCGAGCGTCGCCTGGCCGCCGGTGTCGATGATCGCCTTGACCTTGACGCCGCCGAGCCACGCATCCACAACCAGCAGCCGACCGCGCATGAATTTCACCGGCACGGTGATGTAGCCCTGGCCGGCGCGCTCGTCGCGCGAGCGCATGATCGTGATGCGGTCGTGGCGAAAATCGATCGTGATGCGCTTGTTCTGGAGTCCGTCCGTGCCGAGCACGCCATCGGCGCCGCCGAGCGCGTCCGGCACGACCGGCAGGCGCTTCGGCAGCATCAGGAGCTCGCCGACCTCGATCGACTCGATCGGGATCATCGGCACGACCACCGAGCCCGTCGCACCGCGAAGCGTCGCCGTGTAGCGGCTGTTGGTCGGGATACCGAGGGTCTCCGCGACTTTCGCCGTCACCGCCGAATGCGACGCACCGGTGTCTAGCACGAGCCGGAATGGCCCCTTGCCATTGATCTGGACCGGCGCCCAGATGCGGCCGATGCGGTCGCGGTTGGTCGGTGCGACGAAGCGCGGCTCGTCCGCCGTGACGGCAACTTCATCGAGTGCGGGAAACGGATCGAGATCGGCCGGCGTGATGGTCGCGGGCGTCACCGGGCCGGGAACGACAGGATCGACGGCCTGCGGCTCCTGGGCCACGAGGGCGACCATCACCGGCAGGGCAAACGTCAGCACAGATGCCTCCGACTACCGATCGTCGGCTCAGGTTCCTCCGAGTTTGCCGGCGACGAGCCCCTGTACGCTCGCGAGCGCCGCATCGAGCTTCGACGGATCCGTGCCGCCGGCCTGCGCGAAATCCGGCCGGCCGCCGCCGCGTCCGCCGACGATGGTCGCGATCTCGCCGACGAGATCGCCCGCACGGATCTTCTGCGTCAGGTCGGCGGTGACGCCCGCGACGAGCGACACCTTGCCATCCTCGGTCACGGTTCCGAGCACGATCACGGCCGAGCCGAGCCGGCCCTTCAGCGAATCGACGGCCTCGCGCAGCGCCTGCGAATCGGCGCCCTCGATCGCGGTCGCGACGACCTGTACGCCCTTCACGTACACCGCGTTTTCCGCGAGGTCCGTGCGGTGGCCCGAGGCAAGCTTGGACTTCAGGCCCGACAGCTCGCGTTCGAGCTTCTTCTGGCGCTCGATGAGCTGCGTGACCTTGTCCTCGAGTTCGGCCGGCGTGCCGCGGACGGCCGCGGCGATCCGCTTCAATGACTGGTCAACCGCGCGCGCAGCCCCGATCGCGCCCTCGCCGGTCACGGCCTCGATGCGGCGGATGCCGGAGGCGATGCCGCCCTCGCTGGTGATGCGGAAATACCCGATGTCGCCGGTGCGGTGCACGTGCGTGCCGCCGCAGAGTTCGGTCGAAAACTCGCCGAACTTCAGCACCCGGACTTCGTCGCCGTATTTCTCGCCGAAGAGCGCCATGGCGCCC
Source organism: Gammaproteobacteria bacterium (assembly GCA_031404555.1). Taxonomy (GTDB): domain Bacteria; phylum Pseudomonadota; class Gammaproteobacteria; order Steroidobacterales; family Steroidobacteraceae; genus SCUD01. Next base: position 2,994 of record JANNHT010000204.1, on the reverse strand, counting down.
GACTTGATCGCCTCGTCGTAAGGCAGGTGGCGGATGTCCGCGGCGCTGTTCGCGCGGATCTCGGCGTTGACCAGGCGCTCGATGGTGTCGAGTTCTTCCGCCGACACGGGCTGGGTGTGCGAGAAATCGAAGCGCAGGCGATCGGGTGCCACCAGCGAGCCCTTCTGGATCACGTGGGTGCCGAGGACTTTCCGGAGCGCCGCGTGCAGCAGGTGCGTCGCGCTGTGATTGAGCACGGTCGCCTGGCGTGATTTCGCGTCCACCTTCGCCGCAATCGTTTCGCCGACCGCGAGCCCGCCTCGCTCGAGGAGACCGAGGTGTAGGTGAGCCCCGCCCAACTTCTTCGTGTCCAGGACCCGGAAGCGGGTGGCTGCGTTATCGAGCAGGCCGACGTCGCCCACCTGCCCGCCCGCCTCGGCGTAGAACGGCGTGCGGTCGAGGACGACCTGGATCGTGTCGCCCGCGGCGGCCGAGGCGATCTCGGCGCCGCCCTTCAGGATCCTGAGCACCCGGCCCTCGCCCTCGAGTGAGTCGTAGCCACAGAACTCGCTCGAAGGTCGCGCGAGACCGTCTCCGGAATTGAGCGCGTCGGGCGCACTCTGCTGGGCAACGCCAAAAACGCTGGCACCACGCGACCGCTTGCGCTGGTCGTCCATCGCGCGCTCGAAACCCGCCTGGTCGATCGAGAGCCCGCGCTCGCGCGCGATGTCGGCGGTGAGGTCCACCGGGAAGCCGTAGGTGTCGTAGAGCTTGAAGACCGTGTCGCCGCCGATGGTCTTGCCCTTCTGCTTCTTGATCGCATCATCCAGCAGGCCCATGCCGTTCGCGAGCGTCTCCGCGAATCGTTCCTCTTCCTGCTTCAGCACCTTCGTCACGTGCGCGGCGGATTTCGCGAGCTCCGGATAGGCCTCGCCCATCTCGGCGACGAGCGCCGGCACGAGGTGGTGGAAGAACGGCTTTTCCTGTCCGAGCTGGTAACCGTGGCGGATCGCGCGGCGGATGATGCGCCGGAGCACGTAGCCGCGGCCGTCATTGCCCGGGATCACGCCGTCCACGACCAGGAACGAGCAGGCGCGGATGTGGTCTGCGATGACGCGCAGCGACGGGCTGGTCTTTTTCTTCTGGTGCGTCGCCTCCGCCGCCGCCGCGATCAGGCCGCGGAAGAGATCGATGTCGTAGTTCGACTGCACGCCCTGCATCACCGCGGCCGTGCGTTCGAGGCCCATGCCGGTGTCCACGGACGGTTTCGGCAGCGGGGTCATGGTTCCGTCTGACGAACGCTCGTACTGCATGAAAACGAGGTTCCAGATCTCGACGAAGCGGTCGCCGTCCTCATTCTTCGAGCCCGGCGGGCCGCCTTCGATGTCCTTGCCGTGGTCGTAGAAGATCTCGGAACAGGGGCCGCAGGGGCCGGTGTCACCCATCGCCCAGAAGTTGGACGCCTCGCCCATGCGCGTGAAGCGCTTCGGATCGATCTTGATGCGCTTCAGCCACAGATCCGCGGCCTCGGTATCGTCCTTGTAGACCGTGACCCAGAGTCTCTCCGGTGCGATGCCGAGCGTGCCGGTCACGAACTCCCAGGCGAAATCGATTGCGTCTTTCTTGAAGTAGTCGCCGAAGCTGAAGTTGCCAAGCATCTCGAAGAACGTGTGGTGTCGCGCGGTGTAGCCGACGTTTTCGAGGTCGTTGTGCTTGCCGCCGGCGCGCACGCAGCGCTGCGAGCTCACGGCGCGGTTGTAGCTGCGCTGGTCCTTGCCAAGGAACACGTCCTTGAACTGCACCATGCCGGCGTTGGTGAAGAGCAGCGTCGGGTCGTTGCCCGGCACGAGCGGGGACGACGGCACGACTGCGTGGCCGCGCGTCCGGAAGAACTCCAGGAAGGCGCTCCGCAGCTCGCTGCTGCCCATCGTCGCTTTCTTCTTCGTCGCCATCAGTCCTCGTCGAAATCCTTGCCGATCGCGGCGCGGATCTGGTCCGCGCTGAAGCCGCGCTGGGACAGGAATCGCCCCTGCCGACCGCGCTCAGCCCAGGTCGCGGGTGCTTTCGCGCCGAAGCGCCGGCGCCGGACGTCGGCGCAGCGCTGCCGCCAGTCGGCGGCATTCGCGTCGACCGCCGCGGCGATCTGGTCTCCCGTGACCCCAGCTTCTCTCAGCCGATGGGCGATTTTCGCCGGCCCCTGGCCGCGATTCGCATGATACGCGACGAAATGCTCCGCAAAGCGGGCGTCGTCCACGAGCTTCTCGGAGGCGAGTATCGCGACCGCGGCGGCGGCGGCAGCGGGTTCGAAGCCGCGCGCGACCAGGCGTTCGCAGAGTTCGCAAACGCCGTAGTCACGCCGGTTCAGCAGTTTGAGGGCCGCGAGCCGGGCCGCCAGCGGATCGCCCGCGGCGGCCAGGGCTGCGGGATCAGGCTTCCGCCGCCTCACTGGCTACCGCGACCGGGCGGCGCACCGGCAGGAGCCGGGTGCGAAGCGCCGCATCGATCTTCGCGGCGACGTCCGGATGATCGATCAGGTACTGGCGCGCGTTGTCCTTGCCCTGGCCGATGCGTTCGCCACCGTAGGCGTACCAGGAGCCGGACTTCTCGACCAGGCCGTGCAGTGCGCCCATGTCGATCAGCTCGCCTTCGCGTGAAATGCCGTGGCCGTAGAGGATCTCGAACTCTGCCTCGCGGAATGGCGGCGAGACCTTGTTCTTGACCACCTTGACGCGGGTCTGGTTGCCGATGACTTCCTCGCCGTTCTTCAGCGCGCCGATGCGGCGGATGTCGAGCCGGAGCGATGCGTAGAACTTGAGCGCATTGCCGCCGGTGGTCGTTTCGGGGTTGCCGAACATGACGCCGATCTTCATGCGGATCTGGTTGATGAAGAGCACGATCGTGTTCGAGCGCTTGATGTTGCCGGTGAGCTTTCGGAGCGCCTGCGACATCAGCCGGGCCTGCAGGCCGATCTGCATTTCGCCCATCTCGCCCTCGATTTCGGCCTTCGGCGTCAGC
>JANNHT010000203.1:0-7560 GCA_031404555.1 Gammaproteobacteria bacterium | reverse complement strand
CGGCTGCTCCTACCAGACGCCCGGCGGTTTCATCCGCCGCATGAACGAGGACGAGGGCACCTGGCTCGGCCACGTGCTCGAACACTGCGCACTTGAGCTTCAGAACGTCGCGGGCGAGGACGTCACGTTCGGCAAGACGCGAAGCCTCGACAAGCCCGGCCTCTATTCCGTCGTCTATGAATACGCCGAGCGCGAGGAAGGCATCGCGGCCGGCGAACTTGCACTGCGCCTGCTGTGCTCGCTGCTGCCGGAAAAGATCCGTCCCGAGGGCAGCGTGCCGGAGGACTGGACCTGGCCGGTCGCGCGCGACGCCTACATCAAGTACGCGCAGCGCCGCGCGCTCGGGCCGTCCACCGCCTCGCTGGTCCACGCTGCCGAGAAGCGCGGCATCCCGTGGCTGCGGCTCAACGACCAGTCGCTGATCCAGCTCGGCCACGGCCGCTACCAGCAGCGCATCCAGGCGACGGTCACCGGCCGCACGTCGCATATCTCGGTCGAACTCGCGAGCGACAAGGAGGAGACCAACCGCATCCTCGGCGCCCTCGGCCTGCCGGTGCCGCGCCAGGAGCTGGTGCAGTCCGAGCGCGAGGCCGTGCGCGCGGCGATCCGCCTCGGCTACCCGGTTGTCACCAAGCCCTACAACGGCAATCACGGCCGCGGCATCTCGATCCGGCTGACGACCGAAGAGGAAGTGACCCGCGGCTTTGCGGCGGCGCGCGAGCATTCGCGCTCGGTCATCGTCGAGACTTTCCTCGAGGGCAACGACCATCGGCTGCTGGTCGTCAACGGCGAGCTGATCGCGGCGACGCGGCGCACGCCCGGTCGCGTGATCGGCGACGGCAAGCACACGATCGCTGAGCTCGTCGAGATCGTGAACCAGGACCCGCGGCGCGGCGTCGGCCACGAGAAAGTGCTGACCCGGCTCGAGATCGACGCGCAGGCGGAGATGATGCTGGGCCGTGAATCACTGACTGCCGCATCCGTGCCAGCAGCGGACCGCGTCGTCTACCTGCGCTCGACCGCGAACCTCTCGACCGGCGGCACGGCGACCGACGTGACCGACGTGATCCACCCCGACAACCGCGACATGGCGGTGCGCGCAGTGCGCGCGATCGGTCTCGACGTCGGCGGCGTGGACTTCCTGTCGAAGGACATCACGCTCTCCTACCGCGAGATCGGCGGCGGCATCTGCGAGATCAACGCAGCGCCGGGCTTTCGCATGCACGTCGCGCCCTCCGAGGGCACGGCGCGGGACGCCGCGGGCCCGGTCATCGACATGCTGTTCCCGCAGGGCGCGCCGTCGCGAGTGCCGATCGCGGCGATCACCGGCACCAACGGCAAGACCACGACCGCGCGCATGCTCGCGCACATATTGAAGATGTCCGGCTACACGCCGGGCCTCACGACGACCGACGGCGTCTACATCGACGGCCAGCGCACGGTGTCCGGCGACATGACGGGCCCGGTGTCGGCGCGCATGGTCCTGTCGGATCCGCACATCGACGCCGCCGTGCTCGAGACCGCGCGCGGCGGGCTGCTGCGCGCCGGCATGGGCGTCCCGGCGGTGGACGTCGGCGCGGTGCTGAACGTGCAAGCCGACCATCTCGGGCTCAAGGGCATCGACACGCTCGAGCAGCTCGCCGAGGTCAAGCGCGTCGTGGTCGAGGTCGCGACCGGCTGCGCGGTGCTGAACGCCGACGACGAGCTGGTGCTCAGGATGTCGGCGCACACGGATGCCGAGCACATCTGCTACGTGACGCTGAATCCGCAGCACACGCTGGTGCGCGAGCACATCCGCGCGGGCGGGCGCGCCTGCGCGCTCGAGGCCGGCGTCAACGGCCAGATGATCACGCTCTACGACCGCGGCAGCCACATCCCGCTGGTCTGGACGCACCTGATTCCGGCGACGGTCGAGGGCCGCGCGACGCACAACGTGCAGAACGCGATGTTCGCGGCTTCGATCGCGTTCTCGCTCGGCGTGAAGCTCGACGCGATCCGCCAGGGGCTCCGGACTTTTGACACGACCTTCTACCAGGCGCCCGGCCGCATGAATTTCTTCGACGAGCACCCGTTCAAGGTGCTGTTCGACTACGGCCACAACGCGCACGCGGTCGGCATGCTCGCCGACCTCGCCGGGCGCCTCGAGGTCGCGGGGCGGCGCATCGTCGTGCTCGCGGGACCGGGCGACCGCCGCGACGAGGACCTGCGCGCGATCGCGCAGGCGGTCGCCGGGCGATTCGACCGCTACATCTGCCGGCGCGACGACAACCTGCGCGACCGCAAGCCCGATGAAGTGCCGCGGTTGATGGAGGCGACGCTCCTCGCCGCCGGCGTGCCGCAGTCCGCGATCACCGTGATCCCGGACGAGCAGGAGGCGATCGATGCGGCGCTGCGCATGGGCTTGGCCGGCGACCTGCTGCTCGTGTTCGCCGATTCGCTGGTGCGCTCGTGGAAGCAGATCATCCGCTTCCGGCCGGAAGGCGCGGCCGCGCCGCCCGCGCGCGCGCCGGAGGCCGCCGCCGTGCAACCGGTCGTCGAGACACCGCCCGAGAACCTGGTCCCGCTGTCGCTCGATGGCCTGATCCGCGACGAGCGCGGCATCCGCTATGCGCCAGAGGCGTCCGACTGAGTGGGGAAACCTCAGCGCCGTTCGCCGATTCGCGCCGCCTGACCGGCCACAACCGGTTCTTCGACGGCGCCGGCGCTGTGCTCGAAACGACCGAATCGGCCCCGAGCGTGCTCGCGAGCTGGGAACGGCGCGTGCGCCTCGCCTGCCACGCGCTCGGCTGGCCCGCGAATGCCGTCGTCGCCATCGCCTTCCCCGGCGGCGCCTCGCTCGCGCTCAGCGCACCCGCCGATCTTCTTTTCACCGCGACTGAAGTCAATGAATGGGCGCTCGCGGCCGCGCTTGCAGAACGCGAGCCGGCGCGGCGCGCGGCGCTCATCGCCGCGCTCGCCGCCGAGCAGCCGGAGGAGACCGACCCGCCCGTCCTCGACGACGCCGGCGCGCTCGAGCGCCTGCGCCGGCGCGCCGCCAGGGAGGCGCGGCCGGCGTTCGCGGCGCTGCTGTCGATCGCGCAGGATCGCGACCTGCCGGTGCTGGTAGACGATGAGCAGATCACGATCGGCGCGGGCACGGGGCATCGGAGCTGGCCGGTCGAGGACCTGCCCGATCCCGCAGAGATCCGCTCCGGGGAACTGCACGGCATTCCGGTCGCGCTCGTCACCGGCACGAACGGCAAGACGACCGTCGTGCGGCTCATCGCCGCCTGTGCCGCCGCGAACCGATGGAGGACCGGCTACAGCTGCACCGACGGCGTGTTCGTCGACGGCCAGCAGATCGGCAGCGGCGACTACTCGGGGCCCGCCGGCGCGCGGCGCGTGCTGCGCGACTCGCGCGTCCAGGCGGCGGTCCTCGAAACCGCGCGCGGCGGCATCCTGCGCCGCGGGCTCGCGGTCGGGCACGCGCACGTCGGCGTGATCACGAGCATCGCCGCGGATCACTTCGGCGAATACGGCATCCACGACCTCGCGGGACTCGCCGAGGTGAAGCTCGCGGTCGCGCGCGCGCTCGATGCCGATGGCCTGCTCGTCGTCAACGCGGACGATGCGACGCTGTCGCGCAAGGCGGGTGAGAGCGGCAAGCCGCTCGGCTGGTTCGCGCGCGATGGTGGCAACCGGCTGCTGGCGGAACACCGGCGCGGCGGCGGCAGCACCTGCGGCGTTTCCGCGGGCCAGCTCCTGCTCCACCACCGCGGGCAGGAGCACGACCTCGGCGCGATCGCCGACCTGCCGCTCGCGGCCGGCGGGCATTCGCAGTTCAACGTGTCGAACCTCGCGGCGGCGGCGCTCGCCGCGGCCGGGCTCGGCATCGCGCCCGCGACCATCGCCGCCGTGTTCGCGCGCTTCGGCCGCAATCCCACCGACAATCCCGGCCGCCTGATGCGCTACGAAGTCGGCGGGCTCAACCTGATCGTGGATTTCGCGCACAACCCCGCCGCGCTCGCCGGGCTCGTGGAATTCGCGTTGAAGCTCCGCCAGCGCGGCCGGCTCGCCATGCTGCTCGGCCAGGCCGGCAACCGCGAGGATGCGGACATCGACCGGCTCGCGACCGTCGCGGCCGCGGCGCGTCCCGATCTCGTGGTCGTGAAGGAGATGACCGGGTACCTGCGCGGACGGGACGCAGGCGAGGTGCCCGCGATGCTCCGGCGCGCGCTGTTGCGCGCGGGTGTCGCGGCCGGCGCGCAGGTCGATGCGCCCGACGAGGAAACGGCGGTACGCCACGCGCTCGGCTGGGCGCGGGCGGGCGACGTGCTGGTGCTGCCGCTGCACACGCGAGAAGGCCGCGCCGCCGGGCTCGCGCTGATCGAGGAGCTTCGCCGGTCGGGCTGGAGCGCGGGCCGGCCGTTGCCGGCCTAGGGTAAGGTGGCGCATGGCCGGCCGGATACCGCAAGCTTTCATTGACGAGCTGATCGCCCGCACCGACATCGTCGAGCTGATCGGCGGCCGCGTGCAGCTCAAGAAGGCGGGCCGCGAGTGGAAGGCCTGCTGCCCGTTCCACGCCGAGAAGACACCGTCGTTCTGGGTGAGCCCCGACAAGCAGTTCTATCACTGCTTCGGCTGCGGCGCGCACGGCACGGCGCTCGGCTTCCTGATGGAACACGACAAGCTGCCGTTCCCGGACGCGGTGGACGAGCTCGCCTCCCGGCTCGGACTCGAGGTGCCGCGCGAGGACGACGGGGGCGCCACGCGCCCGCGCCCCGACGAGGGCCTCTACGAACTGCTCGCGCAGGTGACGCAGTTCTTCCGCGACACGCTCCGCGAATCCACGCGCGCGAAGAACTACCTGACGAACCGCGGGATCACGGCCGAGACCTGCGTGAAGTTCGCGATCGGCTATGCGCCGGATGCCTGGGACGCGGTGATGAAGCGCTTCGGCGGCAGCCCGGAACGCGACCGCGCCCTCGCCGAGGCCGGGCTCGTGATCGAGCGCAGCGGCCAGGGCGAGTCCGGTTACTACGACCGCTTCCGCGACCGCGTGATGTTCCCGATCCGCGATGCGCGCGGGCGGCCGATCGCCTTCGGCGGACGCATCATCGACCAGGGCGAACCGAAGTACCTGAACTCGCCCGAGACCCCGCTGTTCCACAAGGGCCGCGAGCTCTACGGCCTGTACGAGGCACGGCAGGCGCTGCGCAAGGTCGAGCGGCTGATGGTCGTCGAGGGATACGTCGATGTCGTGCGCCTCGCGCAGTCGGGTATCGCCTACTCGGTCGCGACGCTCGGCACCGCGACCACGCCCGAACACCTGAACCGCCTGTTCCGCGTGACGAGCGAACTCGTCTTCTGCTTCGACGGCGATCGCGCGGGTCGCGCCGCCGCCTGGCGCGCGCTCGAGAACTCGCTCGAGCACGCGCGAGATGGCCGCCAGCTCAAGTTCATGTTCCTGCCGGAAGGGCATGACCCGGACACGCTGGTCGGCGAGGAAGGCGCCGAGGCCTTCGAGGCTCGGCTCACGCGCGCGCTGCCGCTGTCGGAGTTCCTGGTCACGCAGCTCGCCCAGCAATCGGAACTCGAGAGCGTCGACGGGCGCGCGCGCCTCGCGGAGCTCGCGCGGCCGCTGCTCGCGCGCGTTCCCGCGGGCGTTTACCGCGAACTCCTGCTCGAACGCCTCGCAGGCGAAGTGCGGATGCCGGCGGGCCGGCTCGAGCAGCTCCTGCAGGCGCGCACCGAACCCGGCCGCGCGAGGCGCGAGGCGCCCGGGCCCACCGAACGCAACCGGAGATCCGCGCGCTCGGCCGGACGGCATCCGCTGCTGACACAGGCGATCCTGCTCCTGCTGCACCACCCGGGCGCGGCGCGCGCCGTGCCGTCGGTGCCTGGCTGGCTCGACTCGGAACAGAAGGGATTCCCGGTGCTGCGCGAACTGCTCGAGACCGCGTGCGCGGAACCGGCACTCACGACCGCCCAGATCGTCGAACGCTGGCGGGACCGGCCCGAAGGGGCGCGGCTCGCCGAACTCGCGGGCGAAGAATCGCTGGTCCGCGACGCGAAAGCCGCCGGGCGCGAGCTCGGTACACTGCTCGAACGCCTGGGCACGGAACTTGGGCCCGGCAAACGACTCAATGAACTCATCGAGCTCGCCCGCGATCGGCGCCTTTCCGACCAGGAACAGAAGGAATTTCAAGGACTTCTGGGCGCCCGCGGTCCCCGGCCCGGGGGCTGAAGCCGCCACTCGGCTGAGCCAGTCCCCCGCCCCGGCTGTATAATGCTCGGCTGTTTTGCGGCCGCACCCTGCCCTGAGGATCACCCGCTTGAGCGATAAAAAACTTCCGGCGATTCCCGACGACCGCCAGTCGCAGCTGAAGATCCTGATCGCTCGCGGCAAGGAGCAGGGCTACCTGACCTATGCCGAGGTCAACGACCACCTGCCGCCCGAGATCGTCGATCCCGAACAGATCGAAGACATCGTCAACACGATCAACGACATGGGCATCACGGTGTACGAGAAGGCACCGGATGCGGAGGCACTGCTGCTGACCGACGCCGCGGCGCCCGACGAAGAGGCGGTCGAGGAAGCGACCGCGGCACTCGCGGTCGCCGACTCGGAATTCGGTCGCACGACCGACCCGGTGCGCATGTACATGCGCGAGATGGGCACGGTCGAGCTGCTGACGCGCGAGGGTGAGATCCGCATCGCGAAGCGCATCGAGGAAGGCCTCGACCAGGTGCGTTCTGCCCTCGCCTACTATCCGCCGACTTACGACTACCTGCTGAACGCCTACGAGCCGGTCAAGGGCGGCCAGGGCCGCATCACCGACCTCATCGTCGGCTTCCTCGACCCAAACGCACCGGACGAGATCGCGCAGCCGCACAACCCGAAGGCGCTGGTCCGCAAGGAAGTGACGGAGCCCGCGGACGACGACGCGGAAGACAAGACGGATGAAGAAGAGGAAGTGATCGACACCGGCCCGGATCCGGAAGAGACCGCGCGCCGCTTCGCCGCGATCCAGCGCCTGCACAATGCGGTCGGCAAGGGCCTCGCGACAGCGCGCAGCGCCCGCGAGCCGAAGACCGTGCGCGCGCGCAAGCGCCTCGCCGAGCAGTTCCTGGAACTGAAGCTCGCGCCAAAGATGTTCGACCAGCTGGTCAACCACCTGCGCAGCCACGTCGATGAAGTGCGCCGCCTCGAGCGCGAGATCATGGCGGTCTGCGTGCGCCAGGCCGGCATGCCGCGCAAGGACTTCATCTCGACCTTCCCGAAGAACGAGACCAACGTCCGCTGGATCGACAAGCACATTCGCGCCAAGCGCAAGCACTCGGCCGCGCTCGGCCGCCTGCGCGAAGAGATCGTGCGCCGGCAGCAGGAGTTGCGCGCGCTCGAGAAGCGACTGACGCGCTCGATCCAGGAGCTGAAGTCGGTCAACCGCGACATCGCGACCGGCGAGGCGATGGCGCGCCGCGCGAAGAAGGAGATGGTCGAGGCCAACCTGCGCCTCGTGATCTCGATCGCAAAAAAGTACACGAACCGCGGCCTGCAGTTCCTGGACCTGATCCAGG
>JANNHT010000202.1:0-11319 GCA_031404555.1 Gammaproteobacteria bacterium | reverse complement strand
CTCGGTGTCGGCGGCGTAGGGCAGGCCGAAGGATTCGGCGTCCGCTTCCTCGTCCTGCCACAGCACGCCGGCGGTCAGCGTATTCCGTTCGGAGAGCGCGAAGTCGTTCTGCCAGTCGAGCGTGAGTCGCTCGGTCTCGACGAAGTCCGGCGACTGGTTCTGCGCGAGGTCGTCGGTCGCGTGGCCGACGAGCAGTTCCGAATGCCAGGACTCGACCGGCGAGAAGCCGGCCGTCACGGCATAGGCGGAGTTGCGGAAGTCCTGGTCGACGGGAGTCACGAAGAAGTCCGAGTACTCGGTCGTGCCTTCCGCGTGCCAGGCGCGAAGCCCCAGCTCGACGGGGCCGAGCGTGGTCCGCGCGCTCCCGTTCGCGGAGAGATTCTCATAGCCGCGGTCGACGTCGTCGCCGGCCCGGGTCGGGAAGCCGCCGCTTTCCATCCACGAGAGTCCGAAGGACGCCTCAGCGCGCTCGCCGTCGAAGCCGGCCGAAGCGCTCGCGGTCTTCGTGTCGTAGCGTCCGTATCCGGCTTGCACGCCGGATCCCTCGGCGCCGCGGCGCGTGATCACGTTGATCACGCCGCCGATCGCATCCGAGCCGTAGAGCGTCGATCGCGGTCCCTTGACGATCTCGACGCGCTCGACCAGTTCCGGCGCGACGTTCTGGATCGCGGCGCTGCCGAGCGTGCCGGGATTGATGCGAAGCCCGTCCACGAGCACGAGCACGTGATTCGATTCCGTGCCGCGCAGGAACACCGAGCTCTGCTGCCCCGGACCGCCGAGGCGCGCGACCTCGACACCCGGTTGCAGGCGCAGTGCATCGCCGAGATCGGCGGCGGGCTGGCGCCGGAGTTCCGAGGCCTCGATGACATCGACGCTCGCGAGCACGTCGCGGGCGGGTGTTTCCGTGCGCGTCGCCGTGACGACGACCGGACCGAGGGATTCTGCGCCGGCCGTGGCCGGCAGGATGACGAACGAAAGACAGGCAAAAACGGTGGATTTGTTCACCGGTGCTCCTCCCCGAGCTGGTGGATACGAGTGCCTGACGGGCCGGTCTCCGGACTCACGGCGTGTCCCGAGGGACTTCCGCATCGCCTTCCCACCGGAATCTCCGGCAGTGGCTGCAGGGCTGGCCTGCGTGATGCGGCTTTCGCCGTTTACCGTTGCGGGGGCAGTGCCGGGATGGCGATTGAATCGCGCACCGGCTTCCCGATTAGCCCGGGCACGCGCCCGGGACACCTGTCATCGCCGGTCAATGTAGGGACCGAGCGCGCCGCGGTCAAGGGAAGTTGACGGACGCTCGGCGGCCACGCAGTGTGACGCCATGACGCGATCCACGCGCCTCGACGCCGCGCTCGAGGCGGCCGCTGCCGCCGCGGACATCATCCGCGCGAGCTACCAGAAGAACATCGGCGTGCGCACCAAGGCCGACGGGTCGCCGGTGACCGAGGCCGATGTCGCCTCCGAACACGCGATCCGCGCGATCGTGATCGGCCGCTTTCCGGACGATGGTTTCTACGGCGAAGAGACCGCGGCATCGCGCATGGATGCCGAGCATCTGTGGATCGTGGATCCGATCGACGGCACGAAATCCTTCGTGCGCCAGTACCCGATGTTCTCGACGCAGATTGCGCTGATGCATCGCGGCAGGCTCACGCTCGGCGTGTCCTCGGCACCGGTCTACGGCGAGATCGCCTGGGCGGAGCGCGGACAGGGCGCATACCTGGACGGCGAACGGCTCGCGGTCAGCGACATCGCGAAGCTCGAAGAGGCGACGATCTCGACCGGCAACTTGCGCGCGCTCGCGGCGAGTCCGCGCTGGGCGGCCTTCGGGCGCATCGTCGAGCGGCTCGACCGCATCCGCGGCTACGGCGATTTCCTGCACTACCACCTGCTCGCCGCCGGCAAGATCGAGGCGGTGATCGAGTCGAACATCGGCATCCTGGATATCGCGGCGCTGACCGTGATCGTCGAAGAGGCGGGCGGGCGGGTCACGGACCTCGAGGGCGCGCCGATCGGCCTCGGCTCGACGAGCATCCTCGCCTCGAACGGTGCGCTGCACGACACGATCCTGACGGAACTCGGCAGTTAGACGCTGACGAACACGCGCCCGCCGCGAAACGCCAGCTCCTCGACCGGCACGCGATAGAGATCGCTCAGGTTCGAGGCACTGAGCGTCGTCGCCGTCTCGCCGAACTGCCAGCGCCCGTCGCCGTGCAGCAGCAGCAGCACGCGGTCCGCGTAGCGCGCCGCGAGCGTCGCGTCGTGCAGCGACGCGACGACGAGCCCGCCCGCATCGGCGCGCCGGCGAAAGAGACGCAGCACGTCGTTCCGGTGCTGCGGGTCGAGGTGATTGATCGGTTCGTCCAGCAGGCAGATCGCCGTGTCCTGGGCGAGCAGCGTCGCGATGTCGAGCCGGCGCCTCTCACCGCCCGACAGCGAATCCACCGAACGCCCGGCGAGATCGGCGAGGCCGACGGCGGCGAGCGCGGCCCGGGCCGCGGCAAAATCCAGGGCGCTCTCCCACTGCCAGAACGGCAGGTGCGGGTGACGGCCGATCAGGGTCGTCTCGAACACCGTGGATGGAAACGGGTCCTCGGTCGTCTGCGGCAGGAGCGCGAGGCGGCGCGCGCGATCGCGGCCCGCGAAGCTCGCGATATCCGCTCCGTCGAGCAGCACGCTCCCGGCCGCGGGTGCGCGCTGGCCCGCGAGCGTGTGCAGCGACAGCGTCTTGCCGACGCCATTGCGTCCGAGCACGGCGATGAACTCGCCAGAGCGCATCTCGAGATCGAGCGCGCGCACGAGCGAGCGGCCCTCGACCGCGACCGCGAGTGCGCGGGTCGCGAGCAGGGGCGCGGCGAATTCCGTCAGGGTTGCAGGCGCTGGTGCCGCCACGGATCGGCCTGGTACCGGCCGTCGCCGGAGGACGTGAGATTGCGTGTCCAGCGCCCACGATCGTGCAGGCGGTGTTCGCCCTCGACCCAGAGCTCGACGGCGGCGGCCCACAGCCGATAGCCGCCCCAGTGCGCCGGCCGCGGCAGCCGCAGACCCGGCTCGACGTCGTCCTCCGGCGCGGTGAGCGGATCCGGCGCGCCGTGGCGCCTGGCCATGTCGCGCATCCGTTCGATCAGCTGCTGGCGCGAGTCGACGGGCGCGCTCTGCTCGCTCGTCATCGCGGCGAGCCGGCTCCGCCACGAACGGCTCGCGAAGTAGTCGTCGCTCTCACTTTCGAGCGCCGTCACGACCGGGCCTTCGACGCGCAGCTGCCGCCCGATAGCATCCCAGGCGAACACGACCGCAGCCCAGGGCTGCGCCGCGAGCTCCTGCCCCTTGCGCGAGCGGTAGTTCGTGTAGAACGCGAGATAACCCGGGTCCGCGACGATCTCCTTGCAGAGCACGATGCGCGCCGAGGGCCGGCCGTCGGCGCCGACGGTCGCGAGGCTCATCGCATTCGGGTTGCGCTGCACCTGTTCGTCCCAGGCCTGGCGAAACCAGGTGGATGCGAGCGGCATCGGGTCGGCGGGCAGCGGATCCGGCAGCGTCTGGAAGCGCGCGTGCATGCGCCGATGTTAGCGCGCCGGCGTCGCGGCGGTGTAACTTGCCCGGCAGCATGCAAAAAATCCGGGTCAATGGCGCCCACGTCGCGCTGGTGGACGAGGGGCAGGGTGCGCCCCTCCTGCTGCTGCACGGTCTCGGCGGGAGCCACGACGACTGGCGCATGCAGCGCGCGGAGTTCGCCGCCCGCTTCCGCGTGCTGGTGCCGGACTTGCGCGGCCACGGCGCCAGCGAGCGCCGCGAGCCCTTCACGATCCCGCAGCACGCCCGCGACATGGTGGCGCTGCTCGAATCGCTGGGCATCGAGCGCTGCCACGTCGTCGGGCTCTCGATGGGCGGCGCGGTCGCAATCGATCTCGCGCTGCGCTGGCCCGATCGCGTCGCCGCGCTCGTGCTCGCCAACACCGCGCCCGGATTCCAGCTGACCAACTGGCAGCGCCGGCGCATGGCGCTGAAGCGCGTCGTGATCGCGGCGTTCCTCGGCGTCGGCGCGGTCGCGCGAGTCGTCAGCCAGCGCATGTTCCCGGCGCGCCACCAGGGGAGGCTGCGCCGGCGGCTGATCCAGCGCGCGAGCCACACGAGCCGCTGGGTCTATCTCGCGTCGCTTCGCGCCCTCACGCGCTGGCATGCCGAATCGCGGCTGGGCGGAATCCGCGCGCCGACGCTCGTGATCGGCGCCGAATTCGACTTTACGGCGAGCGCAGAGAAACGCCGTTGGGCTGCGCTGATCCCGGATGCGCGATTTGTCGAGATCGCCGGCAGCCGGCACCACAGCGAACAGGATTCGCCGGCGCGCTTCAACCGCGAGGTGTTGGACTTCCTGCGGGCGCAAGCCATTGATCGGGTTCATTAAGCTCCGATTCAGCTTGGCCCGCCCAAACTGGCTCCACGCACCCTGAGGAGAGCCATCATGTTGAAGTCCACACTGACAGCCGCGGTGCTCGCGATGCTGCTGGCGGGACCGGCCATCGCCGACGACGATGAGGATCGCCGCCGGGGTGACGACCGCGACCGCTATGACCACCGCGATGACGACCGCGACGACAAGCGCAACGACAAGCGCAACGACAAGGGCAAGGGCAGCGGCACTTATCGCCCGGATTATCGCGGCGACCACAAGCGCCATGACAACGACCGGCGTGATGAC
The DNA here is from genome assembly GCA_031404555.1 of Gammaproteobacteria bacterium. Classification (GTDB taxonomy): domain Bacteria; phylum Pseudomonadota; class Gammaproteobacteria; order Steroidobacterales; family Steroidobacteraceae; genus SCUD01. The sequence goes on along the minus strand of JANNHT010000202.1, from coordinate 6,620 downwards.
GACGACTGGCGTCGCGATGACGATCGACGCCGCGACCACGACTGGCGTCGCGATGACGATCGGCGCCACGATCGCGGCCGCGACGACAACGACTGGAACCGCGGTCGCAGCCACGACAACGACTGGCGCCGCGACGAGGATTGGCGCCGGAACGGCTGGCGTCACGACCGCGGTCGCGACGACCACTACTGGCGCCGTGGCCGCGACTGGCGCTACGTGCCGCCGTATCGCTATCACGCGGACTACGGCTACCGGTCGGGCTACGAGCTCGCGTGGCGCGACTGGGATCGCCATGGCCGTTACGACCGTTATTGGCGCCGGCGTCCGGAATCCCGCTTCCGCCGGGATTACGGCTACCTGTCCGGCTACGAGGCGGGCTGGCGCGATGCCGAGCGCTACTTCGGCCGTGGCTACCGGCCGCGCCACTGGGCGCGGGATCCGTACGGCAGCTGGTACTTCGGCTTCCAGCTCTCTGGCTGAGCGCGGAAATACCGGCCCGCTTGCATCGTTGCAGGCGGGCCGGTACACAGGGCGGACCTGCCAAGGAACGCCCGATGGAACTCCAGGCCCTGCGTGAACGCTTGTCGGCGCTCGATGCCGAGCTGCTCGGCCTGATCGCCGAACGCCAGCGGCTCTCCGAAGAGGTCGCCCGGGCCAAGCGCGCGAGCGGCCTGCCGACCCGGGATTTCCAGCGCGAACGCGAAGTGCTGCTGAAGGCCCGCACCGCCGCGGAGAAACTCGGCCTCGCGCCGGCGCTCGCGGACCAGCTGCTGCGGCTGCTGATTCGAAGCTCGCTCGCGACCCAGGAACAGGCGCAGGTCGCGGCGCAGGGGCAGGGTGCCGGCCGGCGCGCGCTCGTGATCGGCGGCGCGGGAAAGATGGGCCGCTGGTTCGTCGAGTTCCTGCAGTCGCAGGGCTACGCGGTCGAGATTGCGGACCCCGCGGCCACCGGCGATGCACGCGCGCATCGCGCGGACTGGCAGTCGGATGATCTCTCGCACGACGTGATCGTGGTCGCGACGCCGCTCGGCATCACGGCCTCGATCCTCGAGCAGCTCGCGCGACACCGGCCGCCCGGCCTCGTATTCGACATCGGTTCGCTGAAGACGCCGCTGCGCGCGGGACTCGAAGCCCTGCACCGCGCCGGCGTGCGCGTCTGCTCGCTGCACCCGATGTTCGGGCCGGACACGGATCTCCTCTCGGGCCGGCATGTCATCCACGTGGATGTCGGCCGCGCGGATGCAGTCGCTGATGCGCAGAAGCTCTTCGCCTCGACCATGGCGGAGCAGGTGGTGACGACGCTCGACGACCACGACCGGCTGATCGCCTACGTGCTCGGGCTCTCGCACGCGATCAACATCGCGTTTTTCACCGCGCTCGCGGAGAGCGGCGAAGCGGCGCCCCGGCTCGCGCGACTCTCCAGCACGACTTTCGATGCCCAGCTCAGTGTCGCCTCGCTGGTGGCCGGCGAAAGCCCGGCCCTCTATTTCGAGATCCAGGCCCTGAATGCCTACGGCGGGGAGTCGCTCGCGGCGCTGGCGGATGCCGTGGGGCGCCTCCAGGCGATGGTGGCGGGCCAGGACGCCGCGGGCTTCGCCCGGCTGATGCGCAAGGGACAGGCCTACCTCCAGGACCGTGCCGCTGCCCGGCAGACCTGATATGCTTAATGAGATTCATTCTCATTAAGAGGTCGAGGCCGACATGACGATTCGCGCGATCCTGGCCCGGTTTCTGGTGCTGCTGGCACCCCTCGTATGGGCCGTCCCGGCGCAGGCCGAGGGCGAGGCGCTCGTGGTCTACACGGCGCGCAAATACCAGCTTGTGGACCAGCTTTTCGCGGAATACGGCAAGGAGCGCGGCATCGAAGTGACCTTCGTGACCGACGACGGCGCCCCGCTGATCGCGCGGCTCGCCGCGGAGGGCGCGAACACGCCGGCGGACCTGCTCATCACCGTGGACGCGGGCGACCTCTGGCGCGCGACCGAGGCGGGCCTGCTCCAGTCGGTGAAGTCGCCGATGCTCGAGGCCGCGATCCCGGCGCACCTGCGCGACCCCGATGGCCACTGGTTCGGACTCGCCGTGCGCGCGCGCACGATCGCGTACTCGAGCGAGCGCGTGAAGCCGGCGGAGCTCTCGACTTACGCTGCGCTCGGCGACGCGCGCTGGAAGGGCAAGCTGTGCCTGCGCAGCGGCAAGCACGCCTACAACCAGTCGCTCGTCGCGATGATGATCGGTGATATCGGCGAGGAGGCGACGGAGCGCGTCGTGCGTTCCTGGATCGCGAATCTCGCCGCCGATCCGTTCTCGAACGACACGCTGATGCTGAAGGCGATCGCGGCTGGGCAGTGCGACGTCGCGATTACGAACAGCTATTACCTCGGCCGCCTCCAGAACGAGACGCCCGGATTTCCGGTACAGATCTTCTGGGCCGACCAGGGCGGCCGCGGCACGCACGTGAACATCTCGGGCGGTGGCGTCACCAAGCACGCGAAGAACCGCGCCGAGGCGATCCGTTTCCTCGAATGGCTGGTATCACCTGCGATCCAGCAGCGCTTCGCGGCCGTGAATTTCGAGTTCCCGGCGAATGCGGGCGTCGACCCGCTGCCGACAGTCGTCGCCTGGGGCAAGTTCCAGCCGAACCTCATCAACGTCGGCACCATCGGCAAGACCCAGCCCGCGGCCGTGAAGCTGATGGATCGCGCCGGCTGGCGCTGAGGCCGCGCCGGCGGCGCGTGATCGACTAAGCTCGTCGCCATGATTGTTTCGCATCGCCTGGGACCGGCGCTCGCCGCGATCGCGGTGGCGCTGCCGATGATCGCGGTCATCGTCGCGGTCGTGCACGGCGCGACCGGCGCCGATCCGGAACTCTGGGCGCACCTGCGCGAGTACGTGCTCGGCCGCGTCGCCTGGAACACGGTGATCCTCGTGATCGGCGTGGTGGCGATCGCGATGGTGCTCGGCACCTCGCTCGCCTGGCTCACGGCCGCCTGCGATTTTCCCGGCCGGTCATTCTTCTCCTGGGCGCTGCTGCTGCCGATGGCGGTGCCGGCCTACGTGCTCGCGTTCGTCGCGGTCGCGACGCTCGATTACGCGGGCGCGGTGCCGATGGCGCTTCGCGGCTGGTTCGGTCCGGAGCTGTGGCTGCCGCCGATCCGCTCGACCGGCGGCGTGATCGGGGTGCTCGCGCTCGCGGGCTATCCGTATGTCTACCTGATGGCGCGCGGCGCCTTCCTGACGCACGGCGCGCGCGCGCTCGAGGCCGCGCAATCGCTCGGCCTTGGTCCCTGGCAGGGCCTGTTCCGCGTCGCCGTGCCGCTCGCGCGCCCGTGGCTCGCGGGCGGCGCGGCGCTGGTCGCGATGGAGACGCTCGCCGATTTCGGCGCGGTGTCGGTCTTCAACTACGACACGTTCACGACCGCGATCTACAAGGCCTGGTTCGCGCTGTTCTCGATCGAGACTGCGCTCGGGCTCGCGCTGCTGCTGCTCGTCTTCGTCGTCGCGGCGCTCGCGATCGAGCGCGCAGCGCGCGGACGCGCGCGCTATGCCGCGGCGGATTCGGGCGCGCGCGCCGCGATGCGGCTCGAGTTGACTGGCGCCCGCGGCTGGGCGGCGACCGGTTATGCGGCGTTCGTGTTCGCGCTCGGCTTTGCTCTGCCCGCGGTTGCGCTCGCGCAGTGGGCGTGGAAAGTCGCGCCGATCGACCTCGACGCGCGCTACATCGACTATGCGCTGCGCACGCTCGGGCTCGCGGGCATGGCGGCGATGCTGTGCCTCGTGCTCGCGCTGGTCCTCGGCTACGCGACCCGGCAGGCGGCGGGCGGCGTGACGCAGGCCGCGGCCCGCATCGCGACGCTCGGCTATGCCGTGCCCGGCACGGTGCTCGCGGTCGGCGTCGTCACGGCGCTCGGCGCCGTGGACCAGGGATTCCGCGCGATCGCGGGCGGCGAGGGGCTGTGGCTGCAGGGCACGGTCATCGCGCTGCTGCTTGGCTACGTCGCGCGCTTCCTCGCGGTCGCGCAGGGCCCGGTGCAGGGCGGGTTCGCCCGCATCCGGCCCACGCTCGAGGAAGCCGCGCGCGGACTCGGGCTCGGCGCGCGCGAGGTGTTCACGCGCCTCCACCTGCCGCTCCTCGGCGCCGGCATCGCCACGGCCGTGCTGCTCGTTTTCGTGGATGTCATGAAGGAGATGCCGATCACACTGATGACGCGGCCCTTCGGCTGGGACACACTTGCGGTCCGCGTTTTCGAGATGACGGCGGAGGGCGAATGGGAGCGCGCCGCGCTGCCGTCGCTCGCGATCGTGATCGCGGGCCTGCTGCCCGTCGCCCTGCTGACCTGGAGGATGGAACGTGCGGCTCGAGCTGCGTGAACTGACGAAATCCTACGGTGCGACGCTCGCGGTCGACCGGCTGTCGCTCGCGGTCGAGAGCGGCCGCATCGGCTGCCTGCTCGGGCCGAGCGGTTCCGGCAAGACCACCGTGCTGCGCGCGATCGCGGGTTTCGAGCGGCCGGACGGCGGCGAGGTGCTGGCGGGCGGTGATCGCCTGTCGGGACCGGGACTCTGGGTGGCGCCGGAGCGCCGGCGCATCGGCATGGTGTTCCAGGACTACGCGCTGTTTCCACATCTCACGATCCAGGCCAACGTGGAGCTTGGGCTGCGCGATGCGGACCGCGCGGCGCGGCGGCGGCGCGCGCTCGAGATGCTGGAACTCGTCGGTCTCGCGGACCAGGCCGCAAAATTGCCGCACGAACTGTCGGGCGGACAGCAGCAGCGCGTCGCGCTTGCGCGCGCGCTCGCGCCGCGGCCGCGGCTGGTGCTGCTCGACGAGCCGTTCTCGAATCTCGATGCGGAAGTGCGCATGGAGCTCGCACAGCAGGTGCGGGTCGCGCTCCAGGCCGAGGGCGCGACTGCGCTCCTCGTCACGCACGACCAGCGCGAGGCCTTCGCGATCGCCGACGAGATCGGCGTGCTGCGCGCGGGACGGCTCGAGCAATGGGATGCGCCGTGGAAGCTCTATCACTCGCCGGCAACGCGCTTTGTCGCGGACTTCGTCGGCGAGGGCAGCTTCATCCAGGGCACGGTGCTTGGACCGGGCCGCGTCTCGACCGAGCTCGGCGTGATCGAGGGCCAGCTCACGCGCGGCCAGCCGGCGGGCACGCATGTGGACCTGCTGCTCCGTCCGGACGACGTGATCCACGACGATGATAGCGAGCTGAAAGCCGAGGTCGTCGAGCGCGTATTCCGCGGCGCGCAGTTCCGATACAAGCTGAAGCTGCCCTCGGGCGCGACCGCGCTCTCGTTCGTGCCGAGCCACCACGATCACGCGATCGGCGAGCGCATCGGCATCCGGTTGGACGCCCAGCATCTCGTCGGATTTCCGCGCGGCTAAAGAGGGGACGCATCCCTTTAAAGGGGACAGACCCCTTTTCTCACTTTCCCACGGCACGAAAAGGGGTCTGTCCCCTTTAAAGGGATGCGTCCCCTTTTACGAAGCGGGCGTGCGACGCATCAGCAGCAGGAACAGCGGCACGCCGATCAGTGCCGTCAGCGCGCCGACAGGCAACTGGCGCGGCGCGACGATCGTGCGCGCGAGCAAGTCAGCGAGCACGACCAGCGCGCCACCCGCGAGCGCCGCAGCCGGGATCACCACGCGATGCGATGAGCCGGCGACGAGCCGGACGAGGTGCGGCGTGACGAGCCCGACGAATCCGATGCTGCCCGCGGTCGTGACCGCGACCGCCGTCAGGACCGACGCGACGATGTAGATCGCGATCCTGAGGCCGCGTACCGGCACGCCGAGAAGCCGCGCCTGGAGTTCGCCGCGGGTCAGCGCGTCGAGCGGCCGCGCGGCGAGCAGGCAGGCGGGAATCGCGACGAGCGCCAACGCCAGCAGCGTCCACGGTGTGCGTACGTAGCCGAAATCGCCGAGCAGCCAGAACAGCATGCCGCGCAGGCGCAGGTCGTCGGAGAGCGAGAGCAGCAGGCTCACGATCGCGCCGCAGCCCGCCGCGACGACGACGCCGGTCAGCAGGAGCCTGGTCGGCGTCCAGCCGCCGGGCCCGTGCGCGACCGCGAACACGAGCAGCATCGCGGCGAAAGCGCCCGCGGCTGCGCCCGCATCCACCGCGAGTCCCGTGAGGCCGGCGAGCATCATGCCGAGCGCGCCGACCGCGGCGCCGCCCGAGACGCCGAGCACATAGGGGTCGGCCAGCGGATTGCGCAGGAGCGCCTGCATCAGCACGCCTGCGAGTGCCAGCACGACGCCCGCACCGAAGGCCGCGAGCGCGCGCGGCAGGCGCAGCTCGAACACGATCGTGTGCATCAGCGGATCGCCCGCTGCCAGGCGCTCCCAGGGCGCGTCGATTCCCGAGCTGCCGAAGGCGATGGAGGCCGCGATGGCGGCGGCCGCGGCGAGTGCCAGCAGCAGGATCAGGAGCGGTGCCGGAATTCGCGTCATGCCAGCCTTTAACTGTCGCACTTTTCATTTGGTGCCGGGGGGTTGTTTGGTTTGTTGTGCCCGCCCGGGACCAAGACAAAGGCCCGGCCCCCAGGGTGGGGGGGGTGGGGGGGGTTCGGCCAGAAAAAGGGCGGCCGGGGGTAGGGGGCAATGGGGGGGCAGG
>JANNHT010000201.1:0-2094 GCA_031404555.1 Gammaproteobacteria bacterium | reverse complement strand
AAACTCTTCGCTGATCCGCTTGGCGCGCTCCGGCGTCCGGTTCGCGATGCGGACTTCGCGCGGTTCCTGCTCGAGCAGCGGCGCCAGCACGCCCCGCGTCGCGCCGCCCGCGCCGAGAATGATCAGCCGCGCTCCGGTGAGCGTAACGCCGAGATTTCGCATCAGGTCAGTGACGAGACCGGCGCCGTCGGTGTTGTCGCCGTAGAGCTCCGTCGCGCTTCGGCGCACGATCGTGTTGACGGCGCGCGCGCGTTCCGCGCGGGCCGAGAGGTCGTTCACGATCTCGGCGGCCGCAGGCTTGTGCGGCAGCGTCACGTTCGCGCCGCCGCCGCCCTCGACGAAGAAATTGATCACGACGTGCCGGAATTCGTCCGGCCGCACGTCACGCAGCTTGTAGTCGACGACGTGGTCGAACTGGCGCGCGAACATGCCGTGGATGAACGGCGACCAGCTGTGGCTGACGGGATGGCCGAAGAGCACATAGCGCCCCGGCCCGGTCTGCACTGACACGGCCTCAATCCTCCTGGAGCCAGGCCGCGGCGCGGCCGGCGAAATAGGTCAGGATGCCGTCGGCGCCCGCTCGCTTGATGCAGGCGAGACTCTCGAGCGCGGTCTTGCGCTCGTCGAGCCAGCCGTTCGCGGCGGCGGCCATCAGCATCGCGTACTCGCCGCTGACCTGGTACACGAAGGTCGGCACGCCGTAGGCATCCTTCACGCGGCGGACGATGTCGAGGTACGGCAGGCCCGGCTTGATCATGACCATGTCCGCGCCTTCCTCGATGTCGAGCGCGACCTCGCGCAGCGCCTCGTCGCTGTTGGCGGGGTCCATCTGGTAGCTCGACTTGTCGGCCTTGCCGAGCGAGATCGCGGAACCGACCGCGTCCCGGAACGGTCCGTAGAAAGCCGATGCGTACTTGGCGGAGTAGGCGAGGATCCGCGTGTCGTGATGTCCATCTTGTTCAAGAGCGGCGCGGATCGCGCCGATGCGCCCGTCCATCATGTCGGAGGGCGCGACGACGTCGGCGCCGGCCGCCGCCTGCGAGCGCGCCTGGCGCACGAGCGCGTCGATCGTGGCGTCGTTCAGCACATGACCCTTGTCGTCGATGATGCCGTCCTGGCCGTGGGTCGTGAACGGGTCGAGCGCGACGTCGGTGATGACGCCGAGTTCAGGCACGGCTTTCTTCAGGGCGCGCACGGCGCGCTGCGCGAGGCCTTCCGGATTCCAGCCCTCGCGGCCGTCCTCGGTCTTGGTGCCCGGGTCCGGCACCGGAAAGAGCGCGACCGCCGGGATGCCGAGCCCGGCCAGGCGCACGGCTTCGGCGACCAGCCGGTCGAGTCCGAGGCGCTCGATGCCGGGCATCGAGGCGATGGGCTCACGCTTGCCGGGGCCCTCGATGACGAACAGCGGCTGGATCAGGTCATCGGGCGTCAGGCGGGTCTCGCGGGCGAGCCGGCGCGAGAATACGTCGCGGCGCATGCGGCGCAGGCGCGTGGTCGGAAAACGGCCTGTGGCACGCTGGCCCATGGGGCTCCTGGCCTGGCATTCGCTGCGGTACAGTCGCCTGACTTCAGCTTGAAATAACCAGCGACTATGGCCGGTCTTTATACATGAACCGCGGCGTCACCGGAACGGACGCGGAGCGCCGTTTCGGGAATCTGTGCGAGAGCCTGCGCCCGGACCTGCTGCGCTTCGCGTTCTGGCTCGGCCGGGACCGGGCGCTCGCGGAGGACGTGGTGCAGGAGGCGATGTTGCGGGCCTGGAAGTCGTTCGAGTCGCTGACCGACGAGGGCAAGGCCCGCTCATGGCTGCTGACGATCGTGCGGCGCGAGTTCGCCCGGACCTTCGAGCGCAAGCGCCTCGAGGTCACCGACCTCGACGCGCTGGTCACGGCCGAGGCGCCGGCGCTCGCGGCGGAGGACGATGAGCAGCTCGGGCAGATGCGCGAGGCGATATTCCGGCTCGACGATGAGTATCGCGAGCCGCTGGTGCTGCAGGGGACGCTGAGATCACCGACCAGGTCCGCGACCGTCACATCGCATGGCGCAGCGTCACCGGCGCGATGAACGCGGGGTCCGTGATCTTCCAGCCCGGCG
>JANNHT010000200.1:0-2209 GCA_031404555.1 Gammaproteobacteria bacterium | reverse complement strand
TGCTCGGCGGAGAGCGATACAACCAGCAGGTCTGGGTGATGGAGAACACGGGATCCGCGGAGTATAAAGCTCTCAATTTGTCGCTCGAGAAACGCTACAGCCGGAACTGGGCGGGCCGGATCTCGTACTCGTTGTCGAAATCGGAAGGCACCGCATTCAACCAGGCGGACCGCAATACCTATCAGTTCCTCGACACCCTCAATCTGGACGCCCTCTGGGGACCGAGCCCCGTCGATCGGCGGCATATCCTGTCGCTGAACGGGCGCGCGGAAGTGCCGAAGGCCGGCATTACGGTGTCCTCGACGGTCCGCTATATGAGCGGCGCGCCGTTCACGATCTTCGACAGCAACATCGACGCGGACCGCAACGGCGAGCTCAACGATCCGCTGCCGGCCGGCTCCTACAGCGGCTCCGCGCTCAACTCGCTGACCGGCGTCGAGAACATCGGCGGCCGCAACGGTGCCGTCGGCCCGGACTACTTCCAGATCGATGTGCGCGCCGGCTGGCGGCGCCGGCTCGGCGGCGGCCGCGCACTCGAAGTATTTCTCGACATTTTCAACGTCGGCAACCGCGTGAATTGGGACAACCCGTCCGGGGATCGCCGGCTGACCGCGACGTTCCTGCAGCTGCGCGAGTTGCGCGGCGGCAGCGGATTTCCCCGTCAGGCCAACTTCGGCATGCGGCTGTCGTTCTGACGGCTTCGCGGTCCAGGCTCCCGGTGCGCCGGCGGGAGCCTGGACACTCCTCCAGGCGATCGTTGTTGTCCCATCGCGGGTTGTCAGCGGCTTAGGTTGTCTTCTTCTGTTCCCACCTGACGATCACGTCACTGCCGCCGACCAGCCGCAGCGTGTCCGAGACGTCTTTCGTTCTCACATCGACCGGCGCCGAAACGCTGTAGCGGATCTCCTCGTCGTCCTCGAGGAGCAGTTCGACCTCGAGGCCCATCGCCTTCAGGACGTCTTCCGCCTTGGGCCGGAACTCTGCGACGTTGCTGGTGTTCACCCGGAGCTCGAAGTACTTGCGCGCCGGCGGCTCGAAGAATTCGACGAACCACAGCAAGAGCATCATGAAGACGGTGGCGCCGACGGCAAACCGATACAGACCGACGCCGGCAGCAAGTCCTGACGCCAGAGCCGACAGCATCACCACCGCGTCCTTCGGGTCGGCAATGTTCGAACGGTAGCGGATCAGTCCGGCAGCGCCGACGATGCCGAACGCGCGCGAGAGGCTGTTGCCGACCACCAGCATGATCACGGCGCCGACAACGGCCAGCATGATCTGCGTCTGGATGACGACGACCTTTCGGGCACCCTGGCTGCGGCGCCTGGGCCGCAGCGCGAGGGCCGTGCCCAGCACCGCGGCGAGTGGGAGCCGCACGAAGAGCATCTCGAATTCAGACGGCGCGAGCAGCGTCGCGGCGTCTGCGAAGGGCGATGACGGGGCCGGTTCCGCAGCGGGCTGAGATTGCCCGCCTTCGCTGCCGAAGGCAGCTACGGCGCGGCCGCGCCGAAGCTCGCTTGACGGCTCGCGAGCGGAGGCGGGCACGGCCCGCAACACGGCTACCGGAGCGCCGAGTCCCGACAGGACGAGCGCGATGCCGCAGGCGCATAGGCACTGCCGCAGCGGCCGGGCGGATCTCGGGGCGGGCATGAGTGCGCCGATTCTACTACCGCCTCGCGGGAATCCACCCGCGACCTCGATGAGTGGATACCGTGGTATTTTCGTGGCTCGTGCTCGCGCGTTCCGGCGGCTTCGCCGCACTCCTCACCATAGCGATGGCCGCCGCGGCCTCAGCGCAACCGGCCGCCCCGCAGGCGCAGGCGCTGAAGATCACGACGCCACCGCGCATCGACGGCCGGCTCGATGACGCGCCGTGGAAGGGCGCGCCGGAGATCGCCGGCTTCAAACAACGCGAGCCCGACGAAGGCGCCGACGCCAGCGAGCCCACTCGCGTCCGCATCCTCTACGACCAAACCCATCTGTATATCGGGGCCGAGTTGGCCGACAGCGAGGCGACCGCGATTCGCGCTTCCGAACAGCGGCGCGACAACACGCTGGAAAGCGACGACACCTTCGCGGTGCTGCTCGATACCTATCTCGACAACCGCAACGCGTTCGTGTTCCGGGTGAACCCGCGGGGCACGCGCTTCGACGCGCTGGTGCGCAACGAGTCACGTTTCTACTATTCGGATTGGGACGAACAGTGGAC
>JANNHT010000199.1:0-7088 GCA_031404555.1 Gammaproteobacteria bacterium | reverse complement strand
CAGTCAGGTACTTACAGAATATTCGGGTGGTGAATTCTAGGCTTCAGCCCGGCTCCGCCCGGCGCATCCTCATCCGCGGCAGGGTGCAGGGCGTCTATTTTCGCGCGAGCACGGCCGAACGCGCGAGCAGCTTGTCATTGTGCGGCGTCGCGGAGAACCTCGATGACGGCAGCGTGTCCGTGCTCGCGGCCGGCACGCCCGCGGCGCTCGAAGCGCTGACGGCGTGGTTGCGTCACGGGCCGCCGCTCGCGCGGGTGGATGCGCTCGAATGGGTAGCGATCGATCCCGCCGGCGTCGACTGGCCCGCGGGGTTCATGCAGCGCTAGCGCGCTCAGCGCTGCCAGCGGGAATTGAGCCGCCCGAGCACCAGGTCCGGATACGTGCGCTTGCCGAGGCTGCCGTTGTAGCGCCCGAGCGCGCGGCGATAGTCGCCGCGTTCGCGGTCGAGGTAGTGGGCGAGGATGCTGGTGCCCATGCGGATGTTGAGCTCGACGTCGATCAGGTCCTGCGTCGAGAGCCCGAGCTCGTTCGGCCAGAACGGCATGACCTGCATCAGGCCGACGGCGCCCGCCGACGAGACGGCGAACGGATCAAAGGCGCTCTCGACATCGATCACGGCGAGCACGAGCTGCGGGCGGTCGCGCAGCATCCGGTGCTTGCTCGATTCGCAGTGCACGGCGCGCAGGATGCGCTGCGCGGCGTGCGCGAGGTCGTGGCCGAGGCGCAGGTCCACGGGCTGTTGTCGCAGGCGCTGTTCGACGCGCGGTTGCATCAGCGCGAACCAGACGACATCGTCGTACTTGCCGTCGAAGCAGGGCTTGCTGCTGATCGCGGCCTCGATGACCGCGCGCAGTCCCGGGTCCCGCTGCCGTTGCTCGGCCCCGGCGACCGCGGTGCAGGCGAGGCCGCAGGCCGCGAACACCGCCATCAGTTGCGCGCGATGCGTCAAGGGTCCGCCTCAGTGCGCGGCGGCGAGCCGCGAGCGGATGAACGAAACCGCGTCCGCGAGCGGGAAATCCTCGCTGTCGGCGGCGCGGCGGTGCCGGTACTCGAGCCGGCCGGCCTCGATGCCGCGATCGGACACGACGACGCGGTGCGGAATGCCGGTGAGCTCCGCATCGGCGAACTTGACGCCCGGACGCGCATCGCGGTCGTCGAGCAGCGCCTCGATGCCGGCCGCCGCGAGCTCGCGATAGAGCGTCTCCGCGGTCTCGCGCACGCGCGGCGACTTTTCCCAGTTGAGTCCGACCAGCGCGACATCGAACGGCGACAGCGGCGCCGGCCAGATGATGCCGCGCTCGTCGTGATTCTGTTCGATGGCGGCCGCGACGATGCGCGTGACGCCGATGCCATAGCAGCCCATCGGCATGGCGATGGTGCCTCCCTGTTCATCCTGCACGGTAGCGCCCATCGCCTCGCTGTACTTGCGGCCGAGCTGGAAAATGTGACCGACCTCGATGCCGCGGGTCACCGACAGCCGTCCGCGGCCGGTCGGGCTCGGGTCGCCGTCGACGACATTGCGCAGGTCCGCGACCGCCGGCTCCGGCAGGTCGCGTCCCCAGTTGACGCCCGTCAGGTGCGCATCGGCGCGGTTCGCGCCACAGGCGAAGTCCGCGATGGCAACCGCCGCGCGGTCGGCAATCACCGGGATCTTCAGTCCGACCGGGCCGAGGGATCCGGGCTCGCAACCGAGCGTCGCCGTGATCCGCGCCGCATCCGCCATGCGAAGCGGCGAGGCGACGCCGGCCTGTTTCTGCGCCTTGACCGCGTTCAGTTCGTGGTCGCCGCGGATCAGGAGCGCGACCAGGCCGCCGTCCGCGCCGTTGACGATCAGCGTCTTCAGCAGGCGGTCCGCCGGAATGCCGAGCTGCTTCGTGACCTCGGCGATGGTGCGCGCGCCCGGCGTCGCGACTTCCTGCCGCGCGGCTTTCGCGGCCGGCCGCGGTGAGGCGGGCGCCACGGCCTCGGCGAGCTCGAGGTTCGCGGCGTAGTCGTCGCCGTCCGAGAACACGATCGCGTCCTCGCCGGAATCGGCGAGCACGTGAAATTCCTGCGAGGCGCTGCCCCCGATCGCGCCGGAGTCCGCATGCACGGCTCGAAAGCGCAGGCCGAGGCGGGTGAAGATCGTGGTATACGCGTCGTACATGGCCCGGTAGCCCTCGGCGAGCGAGGCCTCGTCCGCATGGAAGCTGTACGCGTCCTTCATGCTGAACTCGCGCGCGCGCATCACGCCGAAGCGCGGGCGGATCTCGTCGCGGAACTTGGTCTGGATCTGGTAGAAGTTGACCGGCAGCTGGCGATAGCTGCGCAGCTCGCGGCGGGCAAGCTCGGTTACGACTTCCTCGTGCGTCGGCCCGAGCACCATGTCGCGGTCGTGGCGGTCCTTGAAGCGCAGCAGTTCCGGGCCGAACTGGTCCCAGCGACCGGATTCGACCCAGAGTTCCGCCGGCTGCACGACCGGCATCAGGATCTCGAGTGCGCCGGCGCGATCCATCTCCTCGCGGATCACGCGCTCGACTTTGCGCAGCACGCGCAGGCCCATCGGCAGCCAGGTGTAGAGCCCGCCCGCGACGCGGCGGATCAGGCCAGCGCGCAGCATCAGCCGGTGGCTCACCACCTCGGCGTCGGCCGGCACTTCCTTCAGGTTCTGGATCGGATAGGCGGACAGTCGCATGGCTCACCACCGGAAACGGGCGGCGCGTGTCGCCGATCCCAAAGCGCGGTATCTTAGGCGCTGCCCCTGACCCTTGCCACGGCAGTCGCATGAAAATGGACTTCACCGAGATTCGCAGGCGCCGCGGCATCTACCTGCTGCCCAACCTGCTGACCACCTGCTGCCTGTTCGGCGGCTTTTACGCGATCATCGCCGCGGTCGACGGCAACTTCGACCGGGCCGCGATCGCGATCTTCGCCGCCATGATCTTCGACGGCCTGGACGGGCGCGTGGCGCGGCTCATGGGCACGGAAACCGCATTCGGCAAGGAGTTCGACAGCCTCGCGGACATGGTCGCGTTCGGCGTCGCGCCGGCGCTCGTCTGCTACCAGTGGGGCGTCGCGCGCATCTCGGAATACGGCGCCGCCTGGGGCCGGTTCGGCTGGATCGCCGCGTTCTTTTTCGCGGCGGCAACCGCGATGCGCCTCGCGCGCTTCAACGCGCGTTCCGCGACCCAGGACAAGCGCTACTTCGAAGGCCTGCCGAGCCCGTCGGCTGCCGCCGTCGTCGCCGCCTTCATCGGGCTCGCGCACAAGTACGAGGACGGCGGGCCCTTCGGCTTCGACCCGACCGGCCTCGCGGGCCTGGTGCTCGCCTTCGGCATCACGGCGCTCGCCGCGATCCTGATGGTCAGCCGTTTTCCGTACCGCAGCTTCAAGGACCGCGCAGCCGGCGAGCGCGTGCGCTACTCGCGACTGCTGCTGGTACCAGCTGCGATCGCGCTGATCGCGATCGACCCGCCGCTCGTGCTGTTCGTGATGTTCAGCGGCTTCGCGCTGTCCGGCCCGCTCGGCTGGAGCTGGCTGAAGTTCCGCAAGCGCCCGCGCGATGTCGTCGGCGGCGGCTGAACCGATGGACGCCGCGCGGCTCGCCATCCTGGAGGCGATGGGTGTCACGGCCTACGTGCCGCGGGGCCTCACCGCTGCGCGCGCCGCCGCGCCGCCCGGCCTCGACTGGAGCGCGCTCGAGGCGACCGTCAGCGAGTGCCGCCTGTGCGGACTCTGCGAATCGCGCACGCAGACGGTATTTGGCACCGGCGACCGGCAGGCGCGGCTCATGGTCATCGGCGAGGCGCCCGGCGCGGAGGAGGACCGCCAGGGCGAACCCTTCGTCGGCCGCGCGGGCAAGCTGCTGAACTCGATGCTGGCGGCCGCCGGCTTCCCACGCGAGGCGGTGTACATAGCGAACATATTGAAATGCCGGCCGCCGAACAACCGCGACCCGAGCGACGAGGAAGCCGCGCAGGGCCAGCCGGACCTCCGCCGCCACATCGAGCTCGTACAGCCCGCCGCGATCCTCTGCGTCGGGCGCATCGCCGCGCAGCGCCTGCTCGGGCGCGACGAGGCGCTCGCGAAGATGCGCGGCCGCGCGCACGAAGTCGGCGGCGTGCCGGTCGTCGTGACCTACCATCCGGCCTACCTGCTGCGCTCGCCAACGGAGAAGCGCAAGGCCTGGGTCGACCTCCAATTCCTGCTGGGAGTGCTCGCTCGTGGCGACGGCACGTGACGATTTCGCGGGGCTCGCCTGGCGCCTGCGCCCGATGGTGCCGGCCGACCTGGCTGCGGTCGCGGCGCTCGAGCGCGACTGCTACGTCTTTCCTTGGAACGACCAGATCTTCGCGGACTGCCTGCGGGTCGGCTATCACTGCGTCGTGGTGGAGGCGGGCGCGGGAGTCAGCGGCTACGCAGTGCTCTCGATGGGCGCGGGCGAGGCGCACGTGCTCAACCTCTGCATTGGGGAGGGGCTTCGCCGCCGTGGCATCGGGCGGGAGCTCCTGATGGCCGTGCTGACCCACGCCCGTGACCGCGGCGTGCGCGACGCCTTCCTCGAGGTGCGCCGCTCGAACAAGGCCGCGATCGCGCTGTACCACGACATCGGCTTCAGCTGCGTCGGCCAGCGACGCGGCTACTACCAGGCGCAGGAAGGCCGCGAGGACGCGCTGGTGTACCGGCTTGAACTCGGCGCGCTGCCGGACGCCTGATGACGCCGGACGACATCGCACGACGGCGCAGCTTCGCGATCATCTCGCACCCCGACGCCGGCAAGACGACGCTGACCGAGAAGCTGCTGCTGTTCGGCGGCGCGATCCAGATGGCCGGCACGGTCAAGGGCCGCAAGGCCGCGCGCCACGCGACCTCCGACTGGATGCGCCTCGAGCAGCAGCGCGGCATCTCGGTGACTTCGTCGGTGATGCAGTTCCCGTACGACGGACGGGTGATCAACCTGCTGGACACGCCGGGCCACGAGGATTTCTCCGAGGACACCTACCGCACGCTGACCGCGGTCGATTCCGCGCTGATGGTCATCGACTGCGCGAAGGGCGTCGAGCAGCGCACGATCAAGCTGATGGAGGTCTGCCGGCTGCGCGACACGCCGATCATGACCTTCGTCAACAAGCTGGACCGCGACGGGCGGCCGCCGGTCGAGGTCCTGGACGAGATCGAGCGCGTGCTCGGGATCCACTGCGCACCCGTGACCTGGCCGATCGGGATGGGGCGCGAGCTCGCCGGCATCTATCACATCGGCGAGGACCGCATCCACGTCTACGCCGGCCCCCGCAGCGGCCGCGTCGGCACGAATCGCGCAATCGACGGGCTCGCGAGCGCCGAGGCGGAAGCATTGCTCGGCGACGGGGCCGCCGCGTTTCGCGACGAGATTGCGCTGATCCGGGGAGCGATGCCGGCCTTCGACGCCGCGGAGTACCTGGCGGGCCGGCAGACGCCGGTGCACTTCGGCTCCGCGATCTCGAACTTCGGCGTCGAGGAATTGCTCCGTTCCTTCGTGCGCCATGCGCCGCCGCCGCGCGCGCGGCAGGCGACGACGCGCGTGGTCAATCCTGATGAACCTGCCATGGCGGGCTTCGTGTTCAAGATCCAGGCAAACATGGACCCGGGCCATCGCGATCGCATCGCGTTTCTCCGCATCTGTTCCGGGCAGTACCGCCGCGGCATGCGCCTTCACCACGTGCGGCTCGGCAAGGAAGTGCGGATCGCGGATGCACTGACCTTCATGGCGGCCGACCGCCAGCAGGCGGACGAGGCCTGGGCGGGCGACATCATCGGCCTGCACAACCACGGCACGATCAACATCGGCGACACCTTCACCGAGGGCGAGTCGCTGATGTTCACCGGCATCCCGAATTTCGCACCGGAGATTTTTCGCCGGGCGGTCCTCAAGGACCCGCTGCGCATGAAGGCGCTGCAGAAGGGACTCGACCAGCTCTGCGAGGAGGGTGCGACCCAGCTGTTCCGGCCGCTCCGGAACAACGACGTGATCCTGGGCGCGATCGGGCCGCTGCAGTTCGATGTCGTCGCCTTTCGCCTCGCGGACGAATATGGCGTCACCTGCGCCTTCGAGCCGGTCAACGTGACGACCGCGCGCTGGATCGCAGGCAGCGACGAGGCGAAGCTCGAACAGTTCCGCGAGCGCGCCTACGAGCACCTCGCGCTCGATCACGCCGGCGATCTCGTCTACCTCGCTCCGAGCCGCGTGAATCTCGGGCTCACCATCGAGCGCTGGCCCGATCTCGTGTTCCGCGAGACCCGCGAGCACCTGGCGGCGGCCGCGTGAAAGGGCCGCTCAGTCGGCGGCCGGTCGTGGCCTGGGCCTTCTACGACTGGGCGAACTCCGCCTTTGCGACGACCGTGATGGCCGGGTTCTTTCCGGTCTTCTTCAAGCAGTACTGGTCGGTCGGCACCGAGGCGGCCGTCAGCACCTTCCGCCTCGGGCTCGCGAACGGCATCGGCAGCCTGCTGATCGCGCTGCTCGCGCCGCTCCTCGGCGCGATCGCGGATCGCGGCGGGGCGCGCGTGCGCATGCTCGCATTCTTCACCGTGCTCGGCGCCGCCGTGACGGCGGGGCTCTACTGGGTCGGCCAGGGCGACTGGGTCACCGCGGTCCTCGTCTATTCGCTCGCGGCCTTCGGTTTTTCCGGCGGTGTTACGTTCAACGACGCGCTCCTCGTGGACGTGGCGAAACCGGCCGAGTTCGACCGCGTGTCGGCCTATGGCTACGCCTTCGGCTATGCCGGTGGCGGCTTGCTGCTGCTCCTGAATGTCGCGATGGTGTCGGATCCGGCGCGCTTCGGGCTCGCGGATGCGGCCGCTGCCGTCCGGATCGCGTTCCCGATGGTCGCGGCCTGGTGGCTGCTCTTCACGGTGCCGACGCTCCTGTGGGTGCGCGAACAGCCATCGGGGCGCGACCTCACGCTCGGCGCCGCGACCGGCGCGGGCTGGCAGGAACTGCGCTCGACGATCGGGCAGATACGCCGCTACCGACCGCTCCTGTGGTTCCTGCTCGCGTACTGGCTCTACATCGACGGCGTCAACACGATCATCAAGATGGCGGTGGACTATGGCCTGTCGCTCGGCTTTCC
>JANNHT010000198.1:0-2702 GCA_031404555.1 Gammaproteobacteria bacterium | reverse complement strand
TACAACGATCTAAACGATCGTCGTAAGATCGCCGCGCGTCCAGGAGACTGGCCGCGCGGCGTTTTTTTGGGTTTCAGCAAGCCGAGACGGGATGGCTGCCGGACGGCTCACGCCGGACCTGGCTGCTGCTTCGCGATGAATGCGTCGATCTCGCGTGCCAGCACAACCATGGGGACGCCGCCGGTTTTCACCACGGCATCGTTGAACTCGCGGAAATCGAATTGCGCGCCGAGCGCCTGTTTGGCACGGGCCCGAAGCCGGTTGATCTCGCTGTGTCCCACCTTGTAGCCGCAGGCCTGGCCGGCCCAGACGCAATAGCGATCCACTTCGCTGCGCACTTCTTCGTCGCTCGAACCGTTGGTGGTGGCGAACCACTGGATCGCCTGCTCGCGGGTCCAGCGCTTCGCATGCAGGCCGGTATCGACCACGAGCCGGCAGGCTCGAAACGCGATGGACTGCAGGTACCCGAGGCGCCAGACGGGTTCGTTGTCGTAAACGCCCAGCTCATCGGCCAGTTGTTCGGCATAGAGCGCCCAGCCTTCCGAATAGGCGTTGAAGGCGAGCAGTGATCGAACGAGCGGCAATTGGAATGCGTACTCGCCCTGCCACACGTGGCCCGGCAGGGACTCGTGATAGGTCAACGTCGGCAGGCTGTGAGTGGTCCAGAGGCTCGTCGTCCGTAGATTGATCCAGAATTTGCCCGGCACCTTGCCGTCGATGCTGCCTGGGCCGCCGTACGCGCCGGGCGCCCCCGGCTCCACCTCGGGCGCCATGCGCTTGATCTCGAAGTTCCCGGGCATCTGTGTCGCAAAGGCGCGCGGCAGGCGCGCGCGGATGTCGGCCACGCGCGCATCGAGGAACGCCATGATCTCGGCGCGGCCGGGATCGCCTTCCTTGAACTGGAAGCGCGGATCCTTGCCGATCGCGGTCATGCGTTCGCCGACGGTGCCCTCGGTCAGGCCCTCACCCTTCAGGATGGCATCCATCCGGGATTGCAGTTCAGCGAGTTCTTCGCGGCCACGCTCGTGGATCTCGTCCGGCGTCATGGTCGTCGTCGTGGACGCACGCAGCATCCAGGCGTAGTAGGCATCGCCCTGCGGCAGCTTCCAGACGCCGGCGTCGCTCGTGGCACGCTTGCGATGAACTTCGAGTTCCGCAATCTGCAGGTCGAGCGCCGGCGCGATCTTGTCGAGGGCGATCTGCCACGCCTGCAGCCCGAACCGGCCCGGCATACCCTCCGTCTTCCTGATGAACGAGGCGATCATCGGCCAGTCCTCGAACTTGCCGGCGCGCGCGAGTTTGATCTGCGCGAGCGTCTTGTCCAGCAGGAAATCCGGCGCAATGACGCCCTGCGCCGCCGCGGTCTGGAGGCGCCCGGTCTCGGCAATGAGCTGGCCGGCATAGGCCTCGAGGCGCGCGACGTAGGCTTCGGCGTCCTCGTGCGTCGCGATGATGTGCTGCTCTTCAAGGAAGCTCGGGATCTCGAGGAAGGCACCCGTGTTCTGGGCGACAACATAGGGCGCACTGCGCCAGTTGAGGCCGGGGTTCAGGAGCGTGACGTCGCCGTAGGGGAAGGCAAAGCCCTCGGCCGCGGTCTCATGCGCCGTGAGCACGACGTCGAGATCACGGCGCGTCGCTTCGTCGAGCGCATCGAGGTCGACCGCTTTCATACGCTCGATGCGCGCGGCCACGCGCTCGCCGATCGAGCGGTGCCCCGCTGCCGATCGGTCGGTCAGGCGGGCCTTCAGTCCTGCGCGCGCACCGGTGTCGATGCCGAGGCTGGTCGCGGCTTCGGGGTAGTCGGCCAGGATGTCTTCAGCGATCTCGGCGAGGAGCTGCGGGGCCGTGATCTCCGCCTCGCCGCGGGCGCAGCCGGGCAGCTGCAATGCCGCGATGGCGGCGCCCGTTCCGGCGATGAATTCCCGGCGATTGGTCGTCATGGATCAGCTACCCTTGGATATCGCATCGTAGCAGGGGGTGCATCATGTTCGGCATGTCGCTGGCGGCATTTACACAATTCCACGTCGTACTGAGCCTGGTCGGCATCGCTGCCGGTCTGCTCATCGTGGTTGGCATGTGGAAATCGGAGCGGATGCCGTACACGACCGCGCTCTTCCTCGCGACGACGATCCTGACCAGCGTCACGGGCTTCTTCTTTCCGTTCGTCAAGATCGGGCCGCCGCATATCTTCGGCGTGATCTCGCTGGTGCTGCTCGTGTTCACGCTGCTCGGCCTCTACCGATATCGGCTGGCGGGGCGCTGGCGCGCAACCTATGTCGTCACCGCGATCATCGCGCTGTACCTGAATTCTTTCGTCGGCGTCGTGCAGGCCTTCCTCAAGATCCCGGCGCTGCATGCCCTCGCACCGCAGGGCAACGAGCCGCCGTTCGCGGTCGCGCAAGGGTTGCTCCTGGTGCTGTTCGTCGTGGCTGGCGTGCTTGCCGTGCGACGCTTCCGCCCGGTCGCCTAGACGCTTCGAAAAATTTGGCGGAGAGAGAGGAATCAATACCTCCGCACAAGCCATTGTTCTAGAAAAACTTTCAACAATCCTTGCATTCTTGTACCTGCACTTGTGGACAAGAATTGCAGACTTGCGGCGCGTACGTTAACGCACAAATGGTGCCGAGATCTGCCGGGCCAGCTCTTCGAGGATCGCGAGACCTGCATTGGGCATGGTCGAGCGGTTGATGACGGCAAGCGCG
>JANNHT010000197.1:0-1859 GCA_031404555.1 Gammaproteobacteria bacterium | reverse complement strand
TCGCGACCGGCCACTGGTGCGAGTCTTCGTCGCGATCGACGATGCGCCGCTCTTCACGGTTGGCGGCCGGCACCTCATCAGCGAAATCCTCGAGCTCTGCGGTGGCGTCAATGTATTCGCGAAAGCGACGGCGCTCGCGCTTCCGGTGGACCTCGAATCGGTGCTTGTCAGTGCACCGGAGGTCATCCTCTCGGCCGACGACGGCGATCCGGTCCCGTTCTGGGCGAGATTCAATGGAATTCCGGCGGTGAGAAACGGCAACGTGTTCCGCGCGCCGGCCGACCGGCTCTCGCGGCCGAGCCCGCGGATCGCGGAGGGCGCGGCGGAAGTCTGCCGCCAGCTCGACGAAGCGCGAGGCCGCAGACCCGGCGCCTAGCGGCGCTCGTGCTTCCAGAGCACCTCGCTGCCCGACTCGTGGCGCGCGAGCACGCGCGCGATGACGAACAGCAGGTCCGACAGCCGGTTCAGGAACTGGAGCGCCTCGGGCGCGACGGTCTGCGAGTCGGCGAGCGTCCAGGCGCGCCGCTCCGCGCGCCGGCAGATCGCGCGCGCGAGGTGACAGGCGGCCGCCGCCGTGCCGCCGCCCGGCAGGATGAACTCCTTGAGCGGCGGCAGGCCCTCGTTGAATCCGTCCAGCGCGCTCTCGAGTTCGTCGACGTGCGCGGCCTCGATCGCGCGATGCCCCGGGATGCAGAGCTCGCCGCCGAGGTCGAAGAGCTCATGCTGAACCTGAACGAGGCAACGCCGCACGGGCTCCGGAATGTCCTGCACTGCAAGGACCACACCGATCGCGCTGTTGCATTCGTCCACCGCGCCGTAGGCCTCGACCCGCGGGTCGTCCTTGGCGACGCGGCTGCCGTCGCCAAGGCCGGTCGTGCCGTCGTCGCCCGTGCGCGTGTAGATCTTCGACAGCCGGTTGCCCAACGGCGCTCCTAGCGGAAGTCGAACCGTATCGCCCCGAACAGGCTGCGGCCCATCGTGTTGTAGCCGCTCGCCAGCTCGTAGTCCTCGTCGAACAGGTTCTCCATTCGCGCGAGCAATGTAAAGCGCTGGCCGAGGGCGACCTTGGCGGACAGGTTCGCGAGCCAGTAGGACGGCAGGCTGATATCGGTCGGGAACCCGAAATCCCGGCGCTCGCCGGCGTAGAGCAGGTCCAGGCCGAACTCGTGCCCGCGGAAGCGGCGAACCACGGCGGCAGTGTAGTTCTCCCGCGCGCGGCGCAAGAGTCGCGTGTCCGTGATCTCGTCGCGCGCGTCCTGAAAGGTCGCGCCCGCACGCGCGCCCCAGGCCTCGCCGTCGTAACGCCAGGCGAGTTCCGCGCCCTCGATGCGCGCGCGCTCGACATTCTGGTTCTCGCCTTCGAAGGTCTCCGGGTCCAGCACCACGAAATCGATCAGCTCGTCGATGTCGGTCTTGAACAGCGTCACCGAGACGGACTGGCGCTCGCCGAGGCGCTGGCGCCAGCTCAGCTCGACGCTCTCCGACTCCTCGGGCTCGAGCGCGGCGTTGCCGCCGAAGCCGTAGAGATCGGTCGCATCCGGCGCGCGGAAAGCCGTGCCTGCGCCGACGGTGAACTCCGTGTTCTCGCCGACTGAAATCCCGTACTCCGCGTTCCAGGTCGCGTAACCGCCGAAGGTCTCGTGGTCCGTGTAGGCGCCCGCGGCGACGAAGCGGTGCCGGCCGATGGTCGTTTGGTCCTGGAGATAGAACTGCGACGTCTCGGTGTCGGCGGCGTAGGGCAGGCCGAAGGATTCGGCGTCCGCTTCCTCGTCCTGCCACAGCACGCCGGCGGTCAGCGTATTCCGTTCGGAGAGCGCGAAGTCGTTCTGCCAGTCGAGCGTGAGTCGCTCGGTCTCGAC
>JANNHT010000196.1:0-2638 GCA_031404555.1 Gammaproteobacteria bacterium | reverse complement strand
TGGCGAAAGGTCATGTTTTTGGCGGGCGGGGCGAAAAAGGGATGCGTCCCCTTTTTTAAGGGATGCGTCCCCTTTTCAGGAAGGTAGGATGGCGGCCATGAGCGACAAGAAACGCGGGTTGGGCAGGGGGCTCGAGGCACTCCTCGGCCAGACGACTGCGAAACCCCTGCCCGGCGTACCGGCGGCCCGCGAGCAGCTCCTGCACCTGCCCGTGGATCTCCTGAAGCGCGGCGCCTACCAGCCGCGGCAGGACATGCGCGAAGAGTCCCTCTCCGATCTCGCCGATTCGATCCGCGCCCAGGGCGTGGTGCAACCGATCGTGGTGCGCCCAGTCGGGACTCCCGCCTCCGGCGAGTCGCAGCGCTACGAGATCATCGCGGGCGAGCGCCGCTGGCGCGCCGCGCAGATGGCCGGGCTTCACGACATCCCGGCGGTCGTGCGCCGCGTGGAAGACGAAGCCGCGATCGCGATGTCGCTCATCGAGAACATCCAGCGCGAGAATCTGAACCCGCTCGAGGAAGCGCTCGCGCTCTCGCGGCTCATCACCGAATTCGAGCTGACCCACCAGCAGGCGGCGGAAGCGGTCGGCCGCTCGCGCGCGGCGGTGTCGAACCTGTTGCGCCTGCTCGAGCTGCCGCAGGCGATCCGGCCGTTCATCGAACGGCGCGAGCTCGAGATGGGCCACGCGCGCGCGCTCCTGGGATTGACGACCGCGCGCCAGCAGGCGGAGGTCGGCGCGCTGGTCGCGAAGAAAGGCCTGTCGGTGCGCGAGACCGAGGCGCTGGTGCGCCGCATCGTCGCGCGCGCCGCGGGCAACGACGGCAGTGGCAAGCCCAGGGCCCGCTCGAGGGATCCGGACATCCAGCGGCTCGAGAACGACCTCGCCGACAAGCTGGGCGCGACGGTCGAGCTTCAGCACTCGCTCTCCGGCAAGGGCAAGCTCGTGATCAGCTACCACAGCCTCGACGAGCTGGACGGGATCCTCGCCCACATCCGTTAGGCGCGCGCGACAGAAGAAGAGGGGGATGTCTTGTCCTGGATCGACGCCAGCCTGGCGGTGCTCGGCGATCGCTTCATCCGCGCCTGGTCCCGCGTCGAGCGCAGCTATCGGCGGCCGTTCTCGAAGCTCGCGCGCCGCCTCCAGTTCGCGTTCTATCCGCTGCTCGCGATCGGGGCGATCGCGTGGCTCGCCTGGGACTGGAGTCATGCTCGTTCGCTGAACTCGGCGGAAGACGCGATCTTCGACCGCGTCGTGCAGTGGCGCCCGTTCGAGCCCGTCCCATCCGGCCGCGTCGCGGTTGTCGAGATCGACGAGTGCTCGATCGAATATTTCCGCGCGCGCGGCGAGGGCGGCTGGCCCTGGAGCCGGCAGCGTCACGCGGACCTGCTCGATGCGCTCGATCGCGCCGGCGTCAGCACCGTCGGCTATGACGTGCTCTTCACCGATCCGTCGCGTGAGGACCCGGGCGGCGACCAGGCGCTCGACGCAATGGCGAAAGGCGGCGCCGGGCGATTCCTGTTCGCTTCCACGCGCCTGCACCCGGACTACGACGCCGCTTCGTCGCTGCCTGCTTCGCAGGCGCCGGGCTCATTTGCCCTGAGGTCCGCGCCGTCCATCGATCCTGCCGTCGCACTGCTGCTGCCTTACGGAAAAGCGATGACGATCTTCAGCGCCATCACGAACGTCTCGCGCAATGAAGACGGCGTGCTCCGCGACATACCGCTGTACGAGGCCGTCGGCGATTGGGCGCTCCCCGCATTGCCGATGCGCCTGGCGATGAACCATGCGCGACGAACGCCCGCGGATTTTCCCGCGAGCGTGCGGCCGAACTGGCGCGACGAGACGCGCCTGCCGCATGTCAGCGCCGCGAACCTGCTGACCGGCGACGGCGCGGCTTGTGCCGGCGCTTCGGGTGCCCCGATCGACCTGAAAGGCCGGGTCGTGCTGGTCGGTTACTCGGCGTCCGGCCTCAACGACGCGAAGCCGACGCCCGTCGATGCCGTCATGCCGGGCGTCGAGGTGCTGGCGGAGGCGACCGAAGCGCT
Organism: Gammaproteobacteria bacterium; assembly: GCA_031404555.1. Taxonomy (GTDB): domain Bacteria; phylum Pseudomonadota; class Gammaproteobacteria; order Steroidobacterales; family Steroidobacteraceae; genus SCUD01. Next base: position 592 of record JANNHT010000196.1, on the reverse strand, counting down.
GATCGCGGGCAGCGCCATCCGGAGTCCGCCCGCCTGGCTCAAGTACCTCATCGCGGGCCTGCTGACGGCGCTGACCACCTTCGCTTTCTTCCGCGGCGAGCCGGCAACGGACATCGACTCGATCTTCGTCGCGACCAACCTCGCGCTCCTCGGCGCCGCCTTCGTCGGCCTCACGTTCTTTGGCTATTTCTTCGACATCTTCGCGAGCGTCGGCTTCATCAGCCTCGTGTATGGCCTGTGCCGCATGTATGCCGCCGTCCAGCGCGGCCGCGCCGTCGGCAATGGCGACTACCTGCCGGAATTCGATCCGGCCCGGGATCGCTGGCTCGCCGTCGCGCGGCTGCGCTTCGTGCCGGACACGGGACTCAACGCCCGATCCGGGAAACGGCGCCGGCGCGAATACAACCGTCGCCTGCGGCGCTTTCTCTATGCCGGCAGCGGCGCGGTGATGCTGGAGGGCGTGGTCGAACGAAAATCCTGGATGCACCCGCAACCGCGACACGCGGTCCACGACCACGCCTCCGATAAGCACGAACAACAGCATTGGCGTGAAGGAGAAGATGAGCACCGTGCCCATGACCGCCGCCGAACC
>JANNHT010000195.1:0-12825 GCA_031404555.1 Gammaproteobacteria bacterium | reverse complement strand
CGGGATATTTCACCGGGCTGCTCGAAACGATCGGCGATGGCCTCGGCATTTCGCTCAGCCTGCCGGCGGCGCTCACCAGTGCGCCGCTCAACGTGGTTGAGGGCAGGCTCGTGCCGACCGGCGCGCTGATCAACCTGCCGGCGGTCCTGATCGTGATCGCGGTCGCCGCGCTCTGCTATCGCGGCATCACGCAGTCGGCCTCTGTCAATGCCTTCATCGTGCTGATCAAGGTCGGCGTGATCCTGCTGTTCATGGCCTTCACCTTCCAGTACATCAATCCGGACAACTGGACGCCATTCATTCCCGAGCCCGAGGGTCCGGGCCGGTTCGGCTTCGACGGCGTAGTGCGCGGCGCAAGCGTCGTGTTCTTCGCCTACATCGGCTTCGATGCGGTCTCGACCGCCGCGCAGGAGGCGAAAAATCCGCAGCGCGACATGCCGATCGGCATCCTCGGCTCGCTCGCAATCTGCACGGTCATCTACATCGCCATGTCGGCGGTGATGACCGGCATCATGCCGTACACGATGCTCGGCACGCCGCGGCCGGTCGCGACCGCCCTCGAGCTGTACCCGAGCCTGCTGTGGCTCAAGTCGCTGGTCGAGATCGGCGCGATCGCGGGCCTGACCTCCGTGATCCTGGTGATGACGCTCGGCCAGCCGCGCATCTTCTACGCGATGTCGCGCGACGGCCTGATCCCGCCGCTGTTCGGCCGAATCCATCCGAAGTACCGCACGCCGCACGTCGGCACGGTCGTGGTCGGCGTGACCGCCGTGATCCTGTCGGGCCTGCTGCCCATCGGCGTGCTGGGCGACCTGGTGTCGATGGGCACCCTGCTCGCCTTCGCGACTGTGTGCATCGGCGTGCTGATCCTGCGCAAGACCCGCCCGGACCTGCCGCGCGCGTTCCGCGTGCCGGCCGCCCCGGTCGTCTGCATCCTGGGCGCCGCGGCCTGCCTCTACCTGTTCTTCCCGGCGTTCATGGCCAACTGGCACTGGATGACCGGGTGGATCGCGATCGGCTTCGTGATCTACTTCGGCTACAGCCGCAGGCACAGCAAGCTCAACAAATAGCCAGTCGCGGCCCTCACGACACCGGCATTTCGCATCACACGCAGACCCGCGCGGGCCCTGGGCCAGCCGGGGCTCCCTCGCTCGCTCAGCAGATCGGACATTCGCTCGCTCGGGACCCCGGCCGCCACGGCTGGAGCGCCGGCGATTCAGCGCTTTGTCGAGTCGTCGGGCGGCATCTCGGGCCCGTATAGATCGACTGGCTTTCCCTTGCGCCGCATGCGGATGTTGATCATCTCGACGCCGACCGAGAACGCCATCGCGAAGTACAGGTAACCCTTCGGGATCTCGAAGTCGAAGGCCTCGCCGATCAGCGCGATGCCGATCAGGATCAGGAACGAGAGTGCGAGAATCTTGATCGTCGGGTGGCGTTCGATGAATTCGTGGATCGGCCGCGCCAGGAACATCATCACGATCACCGCGATAACGATCGCGGCGACCATGACGGGCAGGTGGTTGGCGAGCCCGATCGCGGTCAACACCGAGTCCAGCGAAAACACGATGTCCACGAGGCCGATCTGGATAGCGACCCAGAGCAGCTTCGTGCGCAGCTTGACCGCGCTGTGGGCCTGCTCGGCGCCCTCGAGCGCGCCGTGGATCTCACTGACGCTCTTGACCAGCAGGAACAGGCCGCCGGCGAACAGGATGAGGTCGCGCCCGGAAATCTCTTCGCCCAGCACCGTGAACCACGGTTTCGTCAGGCCGATCAGCCAGACCAGCGAAAACAGGAGCGCGATCCGTGTGACCATCGCGAACGCGAGGCCGAGGACCCTGCCCCGTGGCTGCAGCTCCCTCGGAAGCTTCGAGACCAGGATCGACAGGAAGATGATGTTGTCGATGCCGAGGACGATCTCGAGAAACGTCAGCGTCAGGAACGAGACCCAGACGGCGGGATCGGTCAGCAGCTCAAGCACGGTCGTTCCCTCGCGCCGGCGTCACGGCAGTTCGTCGACATCCCCGCGCTTCTCGGGCGGCATGAAATCGCGGCCGGACGCGCCGAGATCTAGCGCGATCGCGCCAGCGACGTAGACCGACGAATAGGTGCCGATCACGATGCCGATCGCGAGCGCAACCGCGAAGCCGCGGAGCGTCTCGCCGCCGAGTACCGCGAGGAAGATGACCGAGGACAGCGCGCTGCCCGACACGATGATGGTGCGGGCGAGCGTTTCGTTGATCGCACGGTCGATGACCTCGGCCGGCGTCGCCTTGCGCATCGACTTGAAGCGCTCGCGGATGCGGTCGAAGATCACCACCGTGTCGTTGACCGAGTAGCCGAGGATCGTCAGCAGCGCAGCGACCACGTTCAGGTCGAACGGGATGCCGAGGATCGCGATCGCGCCGAGCGCGACGATCGGGTCATGCAGCGATGCGACCAGCGAACCGATGCCGAAGCGCCAGCGAAACCGCAGTGCGATGTAGACGAGCACCAGCAGCAGCGTCATCAGGATCGCGAGCGCGGCCTGCTCGCCGAGTTCACGGCTGACCTGCGGGCCGACGGATTCCGTGCGCACCAGCAGCGCGCCGGGACCGACCGTCGAGAGCGCGGCAATGACCGCGTCGCTCTGGTCCGGAGGCGCGCCCTCCGCCGCTGGCGGCAGGCGGATCTCGAGCTCGCTCGCGCTGCCGTAGGTGCGGACCTGGAAGTCCTCGAACCCCGCATCGCCGAGCGCCGCGCGCGCCTGCTCGAGGTCCACGGCCTGGGTGAAGCGGACCTCAAACACGAGGCCGCCGGTGAAATCGACCGTCAGGTTCAGCCCGCGGATCAGCACCAGCGCGATCGAGCCCGCGACCACGACCGCCGACAGCACGTACCAATACTTGCGCAGTGCCATGAAGCGGATCGACGGGACTTTCTTCAGGAACTCCATGGATGCCGCCTCAGATCGCGAGCCGCTCGATGCGGCGGCGGCGGCCATAGGCCAGGTGGATCAGGGCGCGGCTGCCGACCAGCGCGGTGAACATCGAGGTCGCGATGCCGATGCAGAGCGTGACCGCGAAGCCGCGCACCGGGCCCGATCCAAACAGGAACAGCACGCCGCCCGCCATCAGCATCGTCACGTTCGAATCGGCGATCGCGGAGAACGCCTTGTCGAAGCCGGCATTGACCGCGGCCCACGGCGACGCACCGACCGCGATCTCCTCGCGTATTCGTTCGTAGATCAGGATGTTCGCGTCGACCGCCGTGCCGACCGTCAGCACGATGCCCGCGATGCCCGGCAGCGTCAGCGCGGCATCGAAAAGACCCAGCACCGCGACGATGAAAATCACGTTGGTCAGCAGCACGATGTCCGCGATCAGTCCGAAGACACGGTAGTAGAGCACCATGAAGGCGAACAGGAAGATCGCCGCAATGCCGAACGCCTTGGCGCCCTTCTCGATGTTGTCCTTGCCGAGCGCGGGACCGATCACGCGCTGCTCGACGATCACGATCGGCGCGGCGAGCGCGCCGGCACGGAGCAGCTTCGCGAGCTCAGTGCCCTCCGCCGCTGACAGGCCCGTGATCTCGAAGTTGTTCGAGAACACGCCCTCGATGTTCGCGACGCTGATGACCTCTTCTTTCGAGCGATCCACCGTGACCTTGCGGCCGTCGCGCTCGACGAGTTCGCGTTCCTTCTCGATGAACACGATCGCCATCGGGCGGTTCAGGTTCTCGCGGGTCGTGCGCAGCATCTCCTCGCCGCCGCGGCTGTCGAGTTTGACGCTGACCGCCGGCTGACCCTGCGACGGCCGGAACGTGGCGTCGATCAACTGTTCGCCGCTCGCGATGACGTCGCGCTTCAGCAGCACCGGCGAACCGTCACGCCGGTGATAGAGCCGCGTGCCGAGCGGCGCGTGGCCGCTGCGCTCCGCCTCAAGCGGGCTGTTGACCGCATCGACGAGACGGAACTCGAGCGTGGCCACCTTTCCGAGCAGGCGGACGACTTCGGACGCGTCCTGCACGCCCGGCACCTGGACCGCGATGCGGTTCTTGCCCTGACGCTGCACGACGGTCTCTGCGACGCCGAGCGCATTGACGCGATTCTCGAGCGCCGTGATGTTCTGCTGGATCGCGAAGTCCTGGCGCTCCTTGACCTGGACCTCGTTCAGGGCGGTCTGCAGCGCGCCGGTCAACGCATCGGAGGTGAGCGTCAGGCTGGGGTCGTAGTCCTGGATCGCGCGGCGCGCGGCATCGACCTGCGCGGGGTCACGCAACTTCACGGTCACGGCGCTGCCCGCGACCGCCACCTCTTCATACGGGATGCGCGCATCGCGCAGTACCTTGCGGAAATCGCGTTCCATGCGCTGCAGGAGCTGCGCGACCGCACCCTCGGTGTCCACCTCATAGACCAGCAGCATGCCGCCGCGCAGGTCGAGGCCGAGGCTCATCGGTTCGAGGCCGAGCGAGTTCAGCCAGTCCGGCGCGCGCGAGGCGGTCGTCAGCGCGATCGCGTGTTCGCTCTCGAATTTCTGCTGGATCAGGTCGCGGGCCTTGAGCTGGTCGTCGGCATCCGCAAAGCGCAGCCAGAGCCGGCCTTCGTCATCGACGTAATGCTCCTCCGCCGCGACCGACGCTTCGCGAAGCGCGTTGCCGATCGCCTCGGCCGAGACCGCGTCGTAGGCGACGCGATCGCGCCGCGACAGCTGCAGCGCAGGGGATTCGCCGTACCAGTTCGGCAGCGCGAGCAGGATCGCGCCGAGCATCAGGGCCACCAGCATGGCGCCCTTCCACAGGGGATAACGTTGCACGGTCGACGCCGGGGCGGGCGCTCAGGCGCCCTTGTAAGTGCCCTTCGGCATCAGCTGTGCGACCTGGAAGCGCTGCACGCTGATCGTGATGCTCGGCGCCACTTCGAGCGTGATGAAGCTGTCGGTCACGGCGCTGATGCGGCCCAGGATGCCGCCGGTCGTGACAACTTCATCGCCGGCGGCCAGCTTGGCGACCATCTCGCGGTGTTCCTTCGCGCGCTTGGTCTGCGGGCGGATCAGCAGGAAATAGAAAACGACGAAGATCAGTACCAGCGGCAGCAGCGTCGTCAGCGTGCTGGCGGTTCCGCCGGCGGCAGCCTGCGCCAGGGCGGGCGTGATGAAAAAGTCCATTGAAATCCTCTGCATAGGCCAGACCCAGCCGGCCCGGTTTTTGGGCGCGTGATTATGCCACAGAGCCGGGCGGCTGCTGCCGCGCGGCATGGAATGCGGCGCGAAACGCCGCGAACGCCCCGGCTGCGATCGCCTCCCGCATGCGGGCCATCAGGACCAGGTAATGGTGCAGGTTGTGCAGCGTCGCGAGCCGCGACCCCAGCATCTCGCCGCAGCGGTCAAGGTGGCGCAGGTAGGCACGGCTGTAGTGACGGCAGGTGTAGCAGCCGCAGCCCGGGTCGACCGGCCCGGTGTCGTCGGCATAGCGGGCGTTGCGGATGTTGATAACCCCCCAGGGGACGAACAGGTGGCCGTTTCGCGCATGGCGGGTCGGTATCACGCAGTCGAAGAGGTCGACGCCGGCCGCGACCGATTCGATCAGGTCTTCCGGCCGGCCGACACCCATCAGGTAGCGCGGCTTCGCAGCGGGCATGACGGGCATCAGCGCACCCAGCACCTGTTCGCGCTCGCCAGGCGGTTCGCCGACGGAGAGGCCGCCGATCGCGAGTCCCTCGAAGCCGATGCGTTCGAGTCCTTCGAGCGAAGCGGCGCGGAGCTGCTCGTGCATGCCGCCCTGCACGATGCCGAACAGCACGCCGCCGCCCTGTCCTTTGTCCCACGCGCTGCGGCTGCGCGCTGACCAGCGCAACGACAGTTCCATGGATTCACGCGCCTGCGGCTCCGCCGCCGGGTAGGGCGTGCATTCGTCGAAGACCATCGCGACGTCGGAGTCGAGCGCCCGCTGGACCTCCATCGAGCGTTCCGGATCGAGGAAGACTTCGGCGCCGTCCACGGGCGACCGGAAGCTCACGCCCTGCTCCGAGAGCTTGCGCATCGCCGCGAGGCTGAAGACCTGGTAGCCGCCGGAATCCGTCAGGATGGGCCGGTCCCAGTGCATCATCCGGTGCAGGCCGCCGTGGGCGCGCACGATCTCCGTACCGGGCCGCAGCATCAGGTGAAACGTGTTCGCGAGCACGATCTCGGCACCGCAGGCGACGAGTTCCTCGGGCGTGACGCCCTTGACCGTCCCGCAGGTGCCGACCGGCATGAAGGCCGGCGTCTCGACGGCGCCCCGCGCGAATTCGATGCGGCCGCGACGGGCGGCCCCGTCCGATGCCAGCAGCGCGAACTTCAAGCGCCCGCCCCGCGCGGCGCCAGCACGGCCGGATCCGGCAGCAGGAACATCGCGTCTCCGTAGCTGAAGAACCGGTAGCGACCGGCGATCGCATGATGATACGCGGCGAGCACCCGTTCGCGTCCGGCGAACGCAGCGACCAGCACGAGGAGCGTCGATTCGGGCAGGTGGAAATTCGTCACGAGCGCATCGACCACGCGGAAACGATGGCCCGGCACGATGAAGATCGCGGTGTCGCCCTCTCCCGCCGTCAGCTCGCCGCCCAGGGCCGCCGCCTCGAGCGCCCGCACGACGGTGGTGCCGATGGCGACGACCCGGCCGCCACGCGCGCGCGCGGCACGGATCGCCTCGACCGTCGCTGCCGGCACCGCGTAGCGCTCGGCATGCATCCGGTGCTCGGCAATGTATTCCGCGCGCATCGGCTGGAAGGTGCCGGCTCCGACGTGAAGCGTGATGCGCGCGATCGCGATGCCGCCCCGTTCGAGCCGCGACAGCAGGGGCTGGTCGAAATGCAGGCCCGCGGTCGGCGCGGCCACGGCGCCGGGCACCCGGGCGTACACCGTCTGGTAGCGCTCGCGATCCGACGCTTCGGCCGCGCGCGCCACATAGGGTGGCAGCGGCATGCTGCCGTGCGCCTCGAAGTATTCCCCGGCCTCGCGATCGAGCGTGAACTCAGAGAGGTCGTCGTGGCGCGCGACGACGGTCGCGATCGCGCCCGCGGGCAGCGTCACGGTGCCGCCGGCGCGGAGCGGCTTGCTGACGCGTGCCTGCGCCAGGAACCGGCGCGGGCCGAGGATGCGCTCGAGCAGGATCTCGCAGGCACCGCCGCTCGCCTTGCGACCGAGGACGCGCGCCGGCAGCACGCGCGTGTCGTTGACGACGACGACGTCGCCGGGCACGAGCAGCGTCGGCAGCTCGGCGAACACCAGGTCACGCAGCGAACCGTCAGCGCCGTCGAGCGCGAGCAGGCGGCTCGCGCCACGTTCAGGCAGCGGATGCTGCGCGATCAGGTCCTGCGGCAGCGGATAGGAAAAGTCTGCGCGGCGCATGGGCCGCGCAGACTAGCACAGCAGGACTGATCCTCAGTCCGGCGTCGCAGCGGTGGGTGCGGGCGCTGCAGGCGTCGCAGGCGCGCGGCGGCGCAGCACGTCGTGCCGCACGCGTTCCGGCACCTTCGAGCTCAGCGTCTCTGCGCGCCTATCGCGCAGGATCTTCATCTCGACTGCTTCTCCCGGCTGGTAGGAGCGCAGGATGCGCATCGCATGCCGGCCGGCCGTTCTGCGGCTCGCGGCCGCCGATCGAGACGATGACGTCGCCGTCCTGGAGCCCGAGCGAAGAATCCTCCGGCGCGCGCACGACCAGCACGCCCTCGCCGGCGCCGAAATAGCGGCCGAGCCCGGGGGTCAGCGACACGAACTCGGCGTCACCCCATTCCTCGAGCAGCCAGTGCGGCTCCTCCGCAAACTCGAAACCGGCCATCGGCGGCATCGCGGGCAGGCCCTCGATGACCGGCATGCCGGCCATCGCGCCATTGCGCATGAAGACCAGGTTCTCGAGCGGACGCGCTTCGACCGCGACCTTGACCGGCTTGCCGTCGCGCTTCAGTTCGAGCGCGACCTTTTCGCCGGGCTCGATGGCCTCCATGACCTTCACGAGCTCGCGTCCGGTCGTGACCGGCTTCGCCTGCACGGCGACGATCACGTCGCCGGTCCGGACACCGGCTTCCGCGGCCGGCCCGCCGGGGCTCACGCCATTCACACGCACGCCACCCTGCAGGGCGCCGCCGAGATTGACGCCGAGCATGGCCCGCCGCATCGGTGGCAGCATCCGCAATTCGAAGGCGCGCTCCGCGCCGACACCGCCCGCCTCGGCACTCAGTTCCGCGACCTCGCGTGCGGCTGCCTCGAGCCGCTGCTGCGCGTCCTCGAGCCGCTGCTGGATCTCCTCCTCGTCGTCGGCCCCGGCGAATGCCGGTCCCGTGGCCAGTGCCAGGGCCGCCATCGTCACGGTCGCCGCCAGTATCCTGTTCATGGTCATCCTCCGGGAAATCAGTAAGTGCCGGCCGAGTCCGCATAGCGAACCTGGACCAGCGAATGCATCAGGCCGACGCGCTGGCGCCACAGCCGCTCCGCGCGTTCCGGCGCGTTCGGCTCCTGCGTCACGCGGCTCAACCGGTCGTCGAGAGCCGCCAGGCGGTCCTCGAGCTCCGCGACCGTGAACGCCGTGCTGCCGCGCATGGTCTGGCGCTCCGGCAGGGACGCGAGCAACCGTTCGAGCCGTTCGTTCTCGGCGAGCACCGAATCGCTCGCGAGCGCGACCGGGCCCGCTTCGTCGGCGAAGCCGCGCTCGAGGTCGCGCTGCGCCGACTGCAGCCACCAGCCAAGGCCGGCGGCGATCGCGAGCACAGCGGCGGCGGCCGCGAGCGGCAAGCGCCGACTCACGCGCAGGTCGCGCTGGCGGCGCGCATCCAGCACGCCTTGCCAGCCGGCGGCCGGCGCCTCGAATTCCGCCAGCGCCGCCAGGCGCCGGCTCCACTCGTTCAGTTCGGCGTGCATGGGGCAGCCTCCTCGATCGCGGCCTGGCCGCGCAGCAGGTCGCGCAGACGCGCATGCGAGCGCGCGAGCTGCGACTTGGAAAAACTCGGCGTTCGCCTGAGCGCGTAGCCGATCTCTGCGTGCGTGAAACCCTCGACGTCGTGCAGCCAGACGACTGCGCGGGATATCGCCGGCAGCGTCATCAGCGCGCGCTCGAGGCCGGACTCGTCCCCGCCGGGCAATTCGCGCGCCGGCAGTCGGTCGGCGCCGCCCGGGTCCTTGTCGAGCCACTCGAGGCTCCGGTGCCAGGGCGAACGCAGGTACATCAGCGCGCGATTGACCGCGAGGGACCGGATCCAGGCCGGTAGCGGGCAGCGGCCCTCGTAGGCACCGATGTGCTGGAGCACGTCGACGAATGTCTCCTGGAGCAGTTCCTCGGCGATCGCCGGGCGGCGCACGAGCCGGCGCAGCAGCGTGTAGAGCGGCCCCGCCGTCGCGCGGTAGACGGCCTCGATCGCCGATTCGTCGCCCGCCTGGGCGGCGGCGACGGTCTCCGGCGGTATCGGGATGTCGGCAATACGGGTCATCTGGCACTTAGATGCCGGTGCCCGGCAAAAGGTCGCAGGCCGTCGGTTATTTTGGTGCCGAGGGCGAGAATCGAACTCGCATGACCTTGCGGTCGGCAGATTTTGAGTCTGCTGTGTCTACCAATTCCACCACCCCGGCGGCGCGGTCGGCGAGTATACGGCGGCTTGGCATCGGCAGTCTCTGCGACCACAATCCAGCGCATGAACTTCTGCCCGCACTGCGGCGCTCCGGTCGCGAAACGCGTCCCGGAAGGCGATCACCTGCCGCGCTTCGTCTGCACCGGCTGCAACACGATTCATTACGAGAATCCCAAGCTCGTCGCCGGCTGCGTGCCGGAGATCGGCGGGCGGATCCTGCTGTGCCGCCGCGCCATCGAGCCGCGACGGGGTTTCTGGACGGTGCCCGCCGGCTTCATGGAGAACGGCGAGACGCTCCAGCAGGCGGCGGCACGCGAATGCCACGAGGAGGCGCTCGCGCGTGCCGAGATCGGCGGGCCCTGCGCGATCGTGCACGTGCTGCACGCGCACCAGGTCCACGTGTTGTTCCGCGCGACGTTATCAGACGGTGCGCATGGCGTCGGCGTCGAGAGCCTCGAGGTCGGCCTGGTCGACGAGCGCGACATTCCCTGGCCTGAGATCGCCTTTCCGAGCGTCGAGTTCGCACTGCGGCGGTACTTCGAGGACCGGGCGCGGGGCCGCGAAGAACTGCATTTCACGACTTTCGCGTGAGCGTCGCACCGACCGCCGCGACCGCAGCACTGTGGCACAATGCGCCGCTCAAAATCCGGCCGGAGCCCGCTCGATGACGTTCGTCGTCACCGAATCCTGCATCAAGTGCAAGTACAAGGACTGCGTTGAAGTCTGCCCGGTGGACTGTTTCCACGAGGGCCCAAACTTCCTCGTGATCGACCCCTAGTAATGCATCGACTGCACGCTGTGCGAGCCTGAATGCCCGGTCGAGGCGATCTATTCGGAAGAGGAAGTACCGGCCGGCCAGGAGCCGTTCCTGGCGCTCAATGCCGAACTCGCGAAGGAATGGCCGGTCATCACGCAGCGCGGCGACCCGCCGCCCGACGCGGACGACTGGAAGGACATAAAGGAAAAGCTACACCTGCTCGAGCGCTGAGATCAGTTCGAGGCGGCAGCCGTGGTCGCCGGCATCGAGAGGTACTCCGCCATGCTCGCCGCCGGCAGGTAGCCGGCCAGGTACTCGCCGTGATCGGTGATGATGCCGGGCGTTCCGTGAATGCCCAGCTTCTGGCCGAGCGCGTACTGGGCCGCGACCGGCGTTTCGCACTTCGGCGCATTGATCTTCTCGCCCCGCTTGGCGCGGGTCAGCGCGTCGCGACGGTCCGCGCTGCACCACACCGCCTCGGCCTGCTTCCAGGCCTCGGTGCCCGGGCCATTGCGCGGGTACATCAGGTAGCGCACGCGGATCCCGAGGCGATTGAACTCGGCGATCTCCTGGTGCATTTTCCGGCAATAGGTGCATTCCACGTCCGTGAACACGGTGAGCGTGTGTTTCACCGGACCAGCCGGGGAGAAATTGATGGTGTCGCTGTCTGCGACCTGCGCCAGCAGGTCGAGCCGACCGGCCTGACGGATGGACTCCGTCAGGTTTTCCTTGGACTTCATGTCGAACACGTCGCCGTCGACGTAGAAGCGCCCGTCGGTCGAGACATAGCCGACCTCGGCACCCGAGCGGATCTGGTAGAGCCCCGCGATCGGCGAGGGCTTGACGTCCTCGACCTTGACCTCGAGACGGCGCGCGATCTCGGCCCGCACGTCGGGCTTGTCGGCCTGCGGTGCGGCCGCCGTCGACGAGGCGAGCGCCAGCATCGCAAATGCCGGGACGAAGAAGGAACGGAGCAGGTGGTTCACGCGGGCCTCGGAGCGAAATGGGCCTTGATTTGGACCGCGCCCCGGGGCCGCGGTTCGGCCTGCCGATTCTATCAGCCGCGCGGGTGATGCTGCGCGTGCAGCTCTTTCATGCGCTCGCGGGCGACGTGCGTGTAGATCTGGGTGGTCGAAAGGTCGCTGTGTCCGAGCAGCATCTGCACCACCCGCAGATCAGCGCCGTGGTTCAGCAGGTGCGTCGCAAAGGCGTGGCGCAGCGTGTGCGGCGACAGGTCTTTTTCGATGCCGCCCTTCTTCGCATAGCGCTTGATGATGTGCCAGAAGGCCTGGCGCGTCATGCGGTCGCCGCGGCGGGTCGGGAACAGGTGGTCGGTCTGGCGGTCGAGCAGGATTTCCCCGCGCGCGCCGCGCACGAATTCGGTCAGCCAGCGCATGGCTTCCTCGCCGAGCGGGATCATGCGCTCGCGATTACCCTTGCCGACGATGCGGAGCACGCCCTGGTTCAGGTTCACCTGGCCGTGGCGCAGGCTCACGAGTTCGGAAACGCGCAAGCCCGTCGCGTAGAGCACCTCGAGCATGGTGCGGTCGCGATGGCCGAGCGGGTCGCTGGTCTGCGGCGCCGCCAGCAGCGAATCGATCTGCGCCTCGGTCAGCGACCGCGGCAGTGAACGGCCGATCTTCGGCATCGCGATCTGCGCGGTCGGGTCTTCCTTGACCACGTTCTCGCGCACGAGGTAGCGGAAGAAGCGGCGGAAACTCGACAGCTGGCGCGCGGTCGAGCGCGGACGCGCGCCGGTCTCGACGCGCCAGGCGATGAATCCGAGCAGGTCGTTGCGCGTGGTGCGCGCGAGCGCTGTGTTGCGCTGGCGCAGCCACCGCGACAGCGCGGTCAGGTCGGCGCGATACGCCGCGAGCGTGTTCGGTGACAGACCGCGCTCCATCCAGACCGCGTCGAGGAAGCGGACGATCACCGGTTCCACGGTCTCGCCGCCAGCGCTTGCGGTGGCGAGCGTCGCGGCACGGACCGAAGTCGACGATTTCATGGCTGCACTCATGGACCTGTCCTGCATCCCGCTGCGGACGACGGCACGCCGCGAATTCGCCCGCGGCGTGCTCTTGCGACAGAATGCGGACGCAGTATGGTTGGCCTCCGGCGCGGTCGAACGTGACCGGTCTCACAGACGCCCGCGACCATTAACATAACCGGAACCAGTTCACAGTACTCCGACCCGGGAGCCGGCCAATCGCGACCTTTCCAAATCCGCTGCGTCTCGCCTGGGGGGCCTGGGCCTGGCTCCTGCTGCTGCCATTGCTCGCGGTCGCCGCCCTGCCGATCCTGGCGCTGCCGCGGCTCGGCCACCGCCGCGCGGCCGCGCGCGGCATCTGCCGTGCCTATTTCGCCCTGCTCGGCCTGCCGATCCGCGTGCTCGGCATCGAACGGCTGCCGGCGGGCTCCTGCATCATCGTCGCGAATCACGCGAGTTACGTGGACGGACCGCTGCTTTTCGCCTGCCTGCCGCCGCGCTTCG
>JANNHT010000194.1:0-17673 GCA_031404555.1 Gammaproteobacteria bacterium | reverse complement strand
TCGCAGACGCTGAACGACGAGGAGTACCAGATGCTGCGCACGGTCGCGATCAGGACCGTTCGGCACCTCGGCATCGTCGGCGAGTGCAACATCCAGTACGCGCTCAACCCGGATTCCGTGGAGTACCGGGTCATCGAGGTGAATGCGCGCCTGTCGCGATCGAGCGCGCTCGCATCGAAGGCCACCGGCTACCCGCTCGCCTATGTCGCCGCGAAGATTGCCCTCGGCTACGACCTGCCCGAGATCCCGAACGGCATCACGAAACGGACAACGGCTTTCTTCGAGCCGGCGCTCGACTACCTCGTCTGCAAGGTGCCGCGCTGGGACCTGACGAAGTTCCACGGTGCCGTCAAGCAGATCGGCAGCGAGATGAAGAGCGTCGGTGAGGTCATGGCGATCGGGCGAACGTTCCCCGAGGTGATCCAGAAGGCGCTCCGGATGCTCGACATCGGGGTCAAGGGGCTCGACCCGGACGCGTTCGAGTTCGCGGACCTCGAGCAGGAACTGCGGAACGCGACGCCGCGGCGCATCTTCGGCGTCGCGCAGGCGATCGCGCGCGGCATGAGCGTTGAGGAAATCCACGCGATCACCGACATCGACCCGTGGTTCATCCACGCGATGAAGCCGGTAGTCGCCATGTTCGGCCGGCTGCGCAATGGCGAGGGAGCGCCGGACGCGAAGCTGCTCGCCGACGCCAAGCGACTCGGCTTCTCGGACCAGGCGATCGACGATGCGCGCAAGCTCCAGTCTGGCAGCGTGCGGGCGCTTCGCGCCGAGCACGGCATCCGCCCCAACTTCGCGCAAATCGACACCCTCGCGGCCGAATTCCCGGCGGACACCAACTACCTGTACTCGACTTACCACGCGACGGCGAACGACGTCGCGCCGACCGATCGGCGCAAGGTCATGGTGCTCGGTGCCGGCGTCTACCGCATCGGTTCGAGCGTCGAGTTCGACTGGTGCTGCGTGAACGCCGTGCAGACGCTCTCCGCGCTCGGTTACGAGACCATCATGGTCAACTACAACCCGGAGACGGTCAGCACCGACTATGACATCTGCGACCGGCTGATCTTCGACGAGATCAGCCTGGAGTCCGTGCTCGACATCTACGAGCGCGAGCGGCCCGAGGGGCTGATCGTCAGCATGGGCGGCCAGGTCCCGAATAACCTCGCGATGCGCCTGCACCGCGCCGGCGTGCGGATACTCGGCACCGACCCGGAAAACATCGACCGCGCGGAAAACCGCCAGGTGTTCAGCGCGCTGCTCGACCAGCTCGGCATCGACCAGCCAGCGTGGCGGCACGTGACGGAAGCATCGACGGCCGAGAAGATCGTCGAGGAGCTCGGCGGATTCCCGGTGCTGGTGCGGCCGAGCTACGTGCTCTCCGGCGCCGCGATGAGCATCGCGCACGAACCGAACGAGCTCCGCCGTATCCTCGCGCGCGCCAAGCGCGTGTCACCGGACCAGCCGGTCGTCGTGTCGAAGTTCGAAACCCGCGCGCGGGAGATCGAGATCGACGCGGTCGCCGATCGCGGCGAACTCGTCCACTGGGCCATCAGCGAGCACATCGAAGACGCCGGAGTGCACAGCGGCGACGCGACGCTGGTGCTGCCGCCCCAGGGCGTCTACATCGCGACGATCCGCCGGATCCGCCGCATCGCGGCCGAGCTCGCCTCGGCGCTCGCGATCACCGGACCCTTCAACGTGCAGTTCCTCGCGAAGCACAACCACGTCAAGGTGATCGAGTGCAACCTGCGCGCCTCGAGGAGCTTCCCGTTCGTCTCCAAGGTCACGGGCGCCAACTTCGCCGCGGAAGCGACGCGCCGGAT
Source organism: Gammaproteobacteria bacterium (assembly GCA_031404555.1). Lineage (GTDB taxonomy): Bacteria > Pseudomonadota > Gammaproteobacteria > Steroidobacterales > Steroidobacteraceae > SCUD01. The sequence continues at coordinate 15,844 of JANNHT010000194.1, read as the reverse complement.
GATGGGTGTCGCCGGGGAAGCCGCCGTCGCGAGCCTGGAGCTCGATCATGTCGGCGTGAAGGCGCCGATGTTCTCGTTCGGACGGCTCGCGGGCGTCGACCCGATGCTCGGCGTCGAGATGGCGAGCACCGGCGAGGTCGGCTGCCTCGGCGGCGACCTCAATGAAGCGTTGCTCCATGCGCTGCATGCGGCCGGCTTCCGTTACCCGACAAAAGGCGTGCTGCTGTCGCTCGGTCCGGTCGAGGACAAGTACTGGTTTGCCGACGAAGCACGGCTGATCCACGAACAATTGAAGCTTCCGATCTATGCGACCGGCGGCACGGCCGAGGCGCTCACGGCGCTCGGCATTCCCTGCACCGCGGTCGCGAAGCAGCCGGGCGACGGCAAGAGCGCGATGGAGCTGATCGATGCTGGCGAGATCGACCTCGTCGTCAACGTGCCGCGCGAGTACGACGAGCAGGGCCGGCCGGACGGCTACCTGATCCGCCGCCGTGCCGTCGAGACCGGGACGCCGCTCTTCACCGACCTCCAGCTCGCGCGTGCGCTGATCGAGGCGCTGTGGCGCCGGCGCGGAATCGCACCGTCGGTTCGCGCCTGGCAGGAGTTCCTGCCGGCCGGACGGAATCGTTCCCGCACGAGTTGACCGCGGTCCGGGTCCGCGGTCTGGGGGAGGATCGATGTGCTGGCAGTTGCTCCGATCGCTCGTAGTCGCCGCGGCAGTGACCGGTTCGTCGCCGTCGTGGGCAAACGAGGGTGAACCGAAGGAGGAGCTCTCCGACTACGCGATCCTGACGCCTGCGGTCGAAGGCCAATTCGTCGTCGCCTCCGGCATCGACTACACCGGCTTCTTCCCTCCCTACTTCAACTTCGGCAATCTCGGCGACCGGGGCAAAACCAAGGTCCTGCGGTCACTCATCGAGCGCGAGGGCTACGACCCGGCCCCTGCGCTGGCGGAGCACCTGCGGCTGGCGCTCGTCAAGGCCGGCTTCAGTGCCATGCACGAGCCGATACCACGCCGGCCGGCCGGCAGCGTTCAGTCGCTCGCATGGAGCGACGTGCCGGAAGCGCCGCAGGGACGCGTGATGATCGACATCTCGATCCGCTGGATCTGTTTCTGCTCCGACGTCGTGTTTACGAAGTTCTATCCCGCCGTCGCGCTGAGCTGGCGCCTGCTCGGCCCGGAACAGCGACTGATCGAACCGAGCCGCCAACTCATTTTCCACCACTACCCGGCGCATTACCGGAAGGAAAAACCCGCCACCGGCAAGCCGCCGCCCGATCCTGCCACCGTTCCCCCCAAAATCGCCGTGTCGGAAGCTTGCGGCTATGTCTCGATGAAATCCGCCGACGAGGATCCGCAGGCCCTGTTGCGATGCGTGGACGAAGCGCTGGTGGCGGCGACCGAGCGCCTGGTGTTCGACCTGAAGGCCGTCGTGGCGCGGCGGCCCTAGCTTTTGAGGCGATAGCCGGTGCGGAAAATCCAAGCGACCGCAGCCAGGCAGACCAGCATGAAGACCACGGTCATCGCGAGGCTCACGTCCACGCTGACATCGGACGTGCCGTAAAAGCTCCAGCGGAAGCCGCTGATCAGGTAGACGACCGGGTTGAACAGCGTCACGGTGCGCCAGGCCGGCGGCAGCATGTCAATCGAGTAGAACGCGCCGCCGAGAAACGTCAGCGGCGTCACGACCAGCATCGGAATCAGCTGCATCTGCTCCCAGTTCTTCGCCCAGATGCCGATGATGAAACCGAACAGGCTGAACGTCACGGCGGTCAGCACCATGAACGTCATCATCCAGACCGGATGCAGGATCTCGAGCGGCACGAAGAACGACGCGGTCGCGAGAATCGTGAGCCCGAGCAGCACCGACTTGGTCGCCGCGGCGCCGACATAGCCGAGCACGATCTCGAATGCCGCGACCGGCGCCGACAGGATCTCGAAGATCGTGCCGGTGAACTTCGGGAAATGGATGCCGAACGACGCATTCGAGATGCTCTCGGTGAAGAGCGACAGCATGATAAGGCCCGGTACGATGAAGGCGCCGTAGGCGACGCCGTCCACCTCGGCCATGCGGGAGCCGATCGCCGCGCCGAACACGACGACGAAGAGCGCGGTCGTGATGACGGGCGTCAGCACGCTCTGGAGCAGCGTCCGCAGGAAGCGTGCCATCTCGAAACGGTAGATCGCCCAGACACCGTGGCGGTTGAACGATCCCGCGCTCACGGTCGCGCTCCGCGCCCGACGAGGCTCACGAAGATCTCCTCGAGCGAACTCTCGCGCGTGTTCAGGTCGCGATAGCCGATCCCCAGCTGCTCGAGCCGCCGTAGCAGCGGCGCGACGCCCGTCTGTTCGACCGCCGCGTCGAACGTGAATTGCAGCTCGCAGCCGCCGGCGCCGAGCGCGAGCGGCCATCCGGCGAGCTCCGGCGGGATGGACGCGAGCGGCTCCTGGAGGCTCAGTAACAGCTGGCGCTTGCCGAGCTTCTTCATCAGCTTCGCCTTGTCCTCGACCACGACGAGCTCGCCGTGGTTGATCACGCCGATGCGGTCAGCCATCTCTTCCGCCTCGTCGATGTAATGCGTCGTCAGGATGATCGTCACGCCCTGGTCGCGCATGCGCCGCACGAGCGCCCACATGTCGCGGCGCAGTTCCACGTCGACGCCCGCGGTCGGCTCGTCGAGGAACAACACGCGCGGTTCGTGGGCGAGCGCCTTCGCGATCATGACGCGGCGCTTCATGCCGCCCGACAGCGTCATCAGGATGTCGTCGCGACGGTCCCAGAGCGACAGGTCGCGAAGCACGCGCTCGATGTGCGCCGGGTCCGGCGCACGCCCGAACAGCCCGCGGCTGAAGCTTGCGGCCGCGCGCACGGTCTCGAATGCCTCGATTGCGAGCTCCTGGGGAACCAGCCCGATCTGCGACCTGGCCTGCCGGTAGTCATCCTCGATGTCGAAGCCATTCACGCGCACGGCGCCCGAGCTCTTGCGCACGATGCCGCAGACGATGCTGATCAGCGTCGTCTTTCCGGCGCCGTTCGGCCCGAGCAGAGCGAAGATCTCGCCGGGGCGGATGTCGAGCGACACGTCCTTGAGCGCGTGCTGTCCGCTCGCGTAGGTCTTCGTCAGGTTCTGGATCGAGATGACGCCGGGCATCGGCGCATTCTACAGGCTCCGCTCAGCCGAGCTCCGACAGCCGGCGCTCGAGGTAACGACGCGCTGGTTCCTGGCGCGTCAGTTCGAGCGCGCGCCGGTACGCACCGCGCGCTTCCTGGGGGCGGCCGAGCCGCCGACAGAGATCGGCGCGTGCCGCGTGCGCCGGCTGGTAGTCCGCGAGTTCGCCGCGTGCGAGGATCGCGTCGATCAGTGCGAGCCCGGCCGCCGGGCCGTCGCGCATGGCGATCGCTGCCGCCCGGTTGAGCGCGACCACCGGCGAAGGCTCGATCTCGAGCAGCAGGTCGTAGATACCGGCGATGCGCGCCCAATCCGTGTCGGAAGGACTCGCAGCGCGCGCGTGCTGGGCTGCGATCGCGGCCTGCAGCGTGTAGGGCCCGAAGCGTCGCGAGGCGAGCGCACCCTGAACCAGCGCAAGGCCCTCCGCGATCTGCGCGCGGTTCCACAGCGAGCGATCCTGTTCGTCGAGCAGCACGATGTCGCCGCCGGCGGTCGCGCGCGCCGCACGTCGCGAGTCCTGCAGCAGCATCAGGGCGAGCAGGCCCGCGGCCTCGGGCTCGGGCAGCAGCTCGGCCAGCAGCCGCCCGAGCCGGATCGCCTCGACGGAGAGATCCGCGCGCGTCAGCGAGTCGCCGGCCGAGGCGGAGTAGCCTTCGTTGTAGACGAGGTAGATGACGCGCAGCACGGCGTCGAGGCGTGCCGACAACTCGTCCTGCGCGGGTACCTCATACGGGATGCGGGCCACGCGGATCTTGGTCTTACCGCGCACGATGCGCTGCGCGAGTGTCGCGGGGGAAACCAGAAAGGCCGCTGCAATCTGTTCGGTCGTCAGGCCGCAGACTTCGCGCAGCGTCATCGCGACCTGCGTGTCGCCGGCAAGTGCCGGGTGGCAGCAGGTGAAGATCAGCCGCAGGCTGTCGTCAGCGACGGAGTCGTCCTGCGCATCCGCGGGATCGGCGGTGTCGTCCGGCAGCAATTCGGCGTCCTCGCCGAGCGATTCAAAACGCCGGCCGCGGCGCAGCGCATCGATCGCCTTGAACCGCCCGGCCGAGACGAGCCAGGCCCGCGGGTTGGCCGGCATGCCCTCGCGCGGCCACTGCACGAGCGCCGCGGCGAAAGCATCGTGCAGAGCCTCCTCCGCGCGGTCGAAATCGCCGAGCAGCCGGATCAGTGTCGCGAGGACGCGCCGGGACTCGGCGACGTAGACGGCCTCGATCGCCTCGCGCGCCGACCCGTTCAGAGAACGACGAAGCCCTTGAATCCGCCCCAGAACATGCGCTTTCCGTCGAACGGCATGGTCTTCGGATCCATGTATTTCGCGAGGCGCGGATCCTTCATGACCTTGGCGTTGACACGGTCGCGCTGCTTGCGCGACGCGTAGACGATGAACGAGAAGAACACGGTCTCTCCCTGCTTCAGCTTGACCGCCTGCGGGAACGACGTCAGCTTGCCGGGCTTCACGTCGTCCGCGATGCATTCGAAATACTGCTTCGCGCCGAGTTCGCGCCAGATCTTGCCCGCAAGGCGCGCCATCTTCTTGTAGGCCGCAAGCTTGCGCTTCGGCACCGGAACCACGAATCCATCGACGTACATCTCGATTTCTCCTTATTTGAGAAGATCCTGCATCGCAGGATAACTGGCCATGAATTCCACATCGATCGGGCGCACCTCGAAAATGCTGCCGTACCGCACGCCCGGATGCTTGGACATCAGCCGGATCGCTTCGTTGAGGTCGCGTGCCTCCAGGATCAGGATCCCGCCGAGCTGCTCCTTGGTCTCCGCATACGGCCCATCCGTGATCGCGGCCTTGCCGTTTTTCCATCGTATCGTGGTCGCATTGCGGGAACTTTGCAGCGCCTGGCCGCCGGTGAAGTGCCCGCCCTTCTTCAGCTCGAGGTCGTAGGCGAGGCATTCATCGACCATCGTCTTGCGCTCGGCCTCGGACCAGTTGTCCCAGGTCGATTCTTCCATGTAGCCGAGACAGGCGTATTTCATGGTTTCCGCCCCAACTCGCCGAGACCGATCTTCTCGAAGCGCTCGAGCGTCTTGTTCGGCGTGAAGTCATCGAGCTCGAATAACTGGCGGACCTCGATTTCGCAGTCGCTGCCGCCGATCGTCGGGTTCGGGAAGCGCTTCGTCCACGCGACCGCTTCTTCCCGCGAATTCGCGTTGATCAGCGTGTAACCCGCGATCAACTCCTTGGTTTCGGCGAATGGACCATCGATGACGCTGCGCTTCTTGCCCTCGTAGCGGATGCGCCAGCCCTTCGATGTCGGGTGCAGCCCTGAGCCGTCAAGGAGCATGCCGGCCTTCGCGAGCTCCTCGTGGTACGCCGCCATCTCCGCGAACAGCGACTCCGGGGGCTCGACCCCGGTTTCCGATTCCTTGTTCGCCTTGACGATGATCATGAAGCGCATTGATTTCACTCCTGAAATTCCTGCCGATGCTGATGACGGCAGCCACCATCCACGCCGGTGCCATAGTGTCCTCTCAATCCGGGGCGAAGTGACCCGTCGCCCAATAGTCGATCGGTGGGCAGGGAAATCGACAGCGATCGTGGCCGCCAGTTCGGCTAGAAGAAGCCCTGGCGCAGGTTGATGCGATGCTCGACCCAGGCCTTCAGGCAGCACAGCATCTGCATCCAGCCGGAGCAGTTGCCGTAAGAGCTTTCCTGGCCCTTGTCGGTCTCCCGCCAGCCAGACTCCGCGATGCGAACGAGGGTCGTGCCCGCATCGAGCGCCTCAAAGGTCATGACGACGTGCGTATCGTAGCCGCCCTCGTTCGTCTCCCAGGAGAACTCGATCCGCTCATTCGGCACGAGCTTCGTCACCTTGACGGGAAACGAGCCGGGGGAATCCCCGAACTTCCAGGCAACCGTCACGCCCTCGCAGAGCGCCCCGCTCGCGCCGCCGGTCGTGAAGTAGGCGGAGAGTTCCTTCGGGTCAGAGACGGCGTTGAAGACGACAGCGACCGGTTGCGCAATCCTGGCGTACACGTCGAACTTGAGTTCCATGGATCCGCTCCCTCGCCGGATCCATATGTTATACGCGTCGTCGCATCCTTAACTCACCGCGGTGCGAAACGCCCGGCGGCGACCGCTGGGTTGACGCGTATCGTGCGCACGGTGACCGTCGACAGCAGCTTGCCGCTCGCGAGCTCGCGCTCGACCTGGCGATGCGCGAACTGCACGCCGTCGACCGGGCGATAGTCCTCATAGCTCGTCTCGATCCAGACCGGCTCCGGGTCGACGTCGACATGTAGCGCGCGCAGCTGGCGGTCCCGCTCGATCAATCCTGTGGCGGGGTTCACCAGGTAGAGCGTCTCGAATCCGTCGGCGAGCGTCAGCTTGAGCACGTGGAAATTGACGCCGCCGATCGTCTCGCTGCCCGTCAGTTCGAGCCGGTGTCCTTGCCCCGACATCTCATGCAGGCCGAACAGCTTGAATGGCAGGTCGATGCCGTGCCGGAGTGCCGCGGCGCCCTGCGCCGTTCCTTCCTTCACGCCTTCCCCGGATGACCAGGACCACGCGTGCCCGCCGTCGAGCGCCTCGGTGAACACGCGCTCGCCGCCGGCCGAGATGTCGACGCGCATGCTGCCGTCCCGGGTCGCGATGTAGAGACCATCCACGGTGAACGACGGCTCGGTGATCTGGATGTCGGTCTCGAAAACGCGGACCGCTTCGATCGCATTGGCGCCCCCGCGCGCTGCGACGTGCTGCGCGATGATGTCATCGAGACCAGGCCTGGGAGCGGCGCTGGCGCAGGCCGACATCAGCCACAGGGCACAGGCGAGCGCAAATGGAGTTCTCATAGACAGCCTAGATGCACGAACCGCGAAAAGGGTCGCAACGGGCGCTTTGCGGGCAGGCGCCCGCAGCGTAGGCTGCCATTCCGCATGCTGGAGTCCGAATGAAATACTGCCGATGCACCGCGACCGGCTGACAACGCTTGCCTTGCTCGCCGGTTCGGCCTGCCTTTGGCTGGCGGGTTGGGCCCATGCCGCCGGCACCGTCACCATCGAGGTCGGCCGGGCGGAGTACGCCGGACTCTTGATCGAGGATGCGAAGCTCGACTGGAAGCCGGCCGAAGGGGCGGCTGGCAGAGTCGGCGCACGCGCCTCGCGCATTCGCGGCGTCGATGCGACGGGACCGCTCTCCGGATTCCAGCTCGAATGCTCGTCACTCGTGGTGGCGGGCGATGCCCTCACCTGCGCCAGGGGTCGGCTGCGCGGCTCGCTCGGCACGCTCGGCGCGCAGGACACCGCGTTCAAGGCGCGCATCGATGACGACGGCGGCCTGGACATCCGGCTCGAATCGGTTTCGCTCGCATCGGGGCGCGCGACACTCGAATTCCGGCTCGCCGATTCGCGCTGGAAGGCGACAGTCGAGCTCCGGAATGCGGACCTCACCGGATTGTCGGCGATCGCGAAGCCGTGGCTGCCGCTGCCGGAGGGATTCACCCTCGCGGGCCAGGCATCCGGCACGGTGCGCGCGAATGGCCGGTCGGGAAATCTCGCGGCCGCCGAGATCGATCTCTCGATCGCGGCGCTCGCATTCGCGAACGCGGAAGGCAGCCTGGCCGGGGAATCCGTCGCAGGCCTGGTGCAGGCCGGCTTCACTGCCCGCGACGGCGGATTCGACGTGAAAGCCGGCAGCATCCGGCTCTCCGCCGGACAGGCGTACAGCGACCCGCTGTTCCTTGATTTTGGCGTTCATCCGGTCGAACTCGATTTCGAAGGGCGACTGGATCCGGAGGCGCGGCGATTCGCAGCGTCTTCATTCGCGCTTCGCCACCGGGACGTGCTGCAGGCTGGCGGCAGCGCGACGCTCGATTTCGCGGGCGAGAGCCTGCTCACAGAGGCGCAACTGAAGATCGAGCTGCTCGCGCTCGAGGGGGCGGCACCGGCCTACCTCCAGCCGTTCCTGATCGACACGCCGTTCAAGGACATCGCAGGCGCGGGCTCGGTCAGCGGCGATATCGACATCGCCGGCAGCTTGCCGACGCGCGCCGTGCTCGAGATCTCGGACGTGTTACTCGATAGCCCGTCCGGCGCGCTCTCGGTCACGGGCCTGCGCGGCCAGCTGCGCTGGTACGACGATGCATTGCGAAGCCGGCTCGCAGGCACGATCGACGATGCGCTGTTCCAGTCGCGCGTCTCCTGGGACGCGGCCAGGCTGTGGGGCCTCGAGATCGGCGCGGTCGACCTGCCGTTCACGACCACGGGCCGCCATTTCCGGCTGCTGGAGCCGAAGCTGTTGCCGATCTTCGACGGCGGGCTCGCGATCGAAATGCTCCGCATCCGGCACGCCGGCACGCCGCAGATGTATCTGCGGTTTGACGCCGAGCTCGAACCGATCAGCGTCGCGCCCCTCGCCCGCGCCTTCGGATGGCCGGAATTCCAGGGCACGCTCTCGGGCAGCATCCCGGAGCTGCAACTCTCGCAGGGCGTGGTCACGCTCGGCGGCAACCTGGAGGCATCGGTGTTCGACGGGCAGGTCGTGGTCCGCGAACTCCAGCTGCGCGAGCCGCTCGGCAAGTTTCCGCGCATGCATGCGAGCATCGACGTGGATAACCTCGACCTGCGACTGCTGACGAACACCTTTTCCTTCGGCATGATCACCGGCAGGCTGTCCGGCGGGATGGAAGACCTTGAGACCTTCGACTGGATGCCGGTCTCTTTCGACGCGCGCTTCGAAACGCCGCCGGGCGACCGCTCGAAACACCGCATCAGCCAGCGCGCGGTCACCAACCTGTCGAGTATCGGCGGCGGCAGCGGCGGCGGCGTGGCCGCGGCACTTCAGGGCGGCCTGCTGAAATTCTTCGACGATTTCGGCTACGACCGGCTCGGACTCAGCTGCCGCCTCGACAATGATGTCTGCCGCATGGGGGGCGTCGAGAAAGCCGGCAGTGGCTACTACATCGTCAAGGGCAAGGGACTCCCGCGCATCGACGTGATCGGCAGCCAGACGCGCGTCGCGTGGACCCGGCTGGTGCGGCAGCTCGGCTCGATCATGGAGTCGGAGATCGTCGTCGAGTGACGCGGACGACTGCGCTAGAATCGGTTCAGGGCACGTTCAGCCGCCGGCAGCGAGCATGGCTCACGACCGGCATCAGAGTCGAAGGAGTATTCCGCATGATTCGCTGGATCAGCACGGCCATCGCAACCTCCAGCCTGGCGCTCGCGGCCTGCGTGACCATCAATGTCTATTTTCCCGCCGCCGCCGCCGAAAAGGCTGCGGACCGGATCATCGAGGACATCTGGGGTCCCGAGCAGGCGCAGAAGCCCGCCGGCAATGAGCAGACGTCCCTGACCTCGCCCGCCGGCGACATGCTGGTCGCGGCGCTCCGCGGTGCGCTCGATTTCGTCGTGACGCCGGCGAACGCGCAGGCGGACATCGACGTCTCGAGCCCGGCAATCCGCGCGCTGACCGCCTCGATGAAGGCGCGCGCCCCGGATCTCGACGGATTCTTCGCTTCAGGCGCGATCGGGCTGACCTCCGACGGACTCGTGGAAATCCGCGACGCTAACTCGGTGCCGCTCGCCGACCGCAATCGCCTGCGCAAGCTTGTCGGCGACGACAATGCGGACCGCAATGCGCTCTACAGCGAGATCGCGAGCGCGAACGGCCACCCGGAATGGGAAGCGGACATCCGCAGCACCTTCGCTGAGCGCTGGATCGCGAATGCGCGCGCTGGCTGGTACTACAAGAAGGGCAGCGGAGACTGGACCCAGAAGTGATGCCGGGCTCGGGCCCCTGCTCAGGCGTCTGAGTCGTCTTCCTCGATCAGCTCCGGCCCCTGATTCTTCGGGGCATTGACTTGCCGGCTGACCTGCCAAGCCTCGAGTTCCTTTGGATCGTAGGGCCGCAGCAGCTCCGACAGCTTGTCGGTGTCCGAGAATGCCGTGTCCATCCAGCGATCCCACTCCGGTTCGGGCAGTACGACCGGCATGCGGTCATGGACCTTCCGGATGGACGCCGCCGCATCCGTCGTCACGATCGTGCAGGACTCGAGCAGCGCGCCGTTGGCCGGATCGTTCCAGCGCTCCCAGAGCCCCGCGAACGCGATCGGCCCGCCACCGCGAAGCCGGATGAACCACGGCTGCTTGCCGCCGGGCGCGACCTGCCATTCGTACCAGCCGTCCGCGACGACCAGGCAACGCCGGCGCTTGAACGCCTCGCGGAACGACGGTTTCTCGGCGAGCGTCTCGGAGCGGGCATTGATCATGCGGTTGCCGATCGCGCGCTCCTTGGCCCATTTCGGCACGAGGCCCCAGTGCAGCATCGCGAACGTCCGGCTCCCCTCTTCGCCCGCACGCACGGCGGGAACGGATTGCGTCGGCGAGATGTTGTAGCGCGGCTCGAGCCCGGGCAGCAGGTCGAGCGCAAACGTGCGCCTGACCGCCTCGGCCGGGGAGAAGAACGCGTAGCGGCCGCACATGCTGGCTGTCCCGCTACTCGCGGATGCCGGTGCCGCGGTTCATCAGGAGCACGACGACCGTGAACATCGCCGCTGCGAAGGCCGCCATGATCAGGAACGCGAGTCCGAGGTTCACGTCGCTGTTGCCGAGGAAGCCGTGGCGGAAGGCGTTGACCATGTACAGGATCGGGTTCACGTACGACAGCCGCTCCGCCCAGTCCGGCAGCAGCGTGACCGAATAGAACACGCCTCCGAGGTACACGAGCGGCGTCAGCACGAATGTCGGGAACCAGGATATCTGGTCGAAGTTCTTCGCGAAGATCGCATTGAACAGGCCGCCGAGCGAGAACACGATCGATGTCAGCAGCACGGATCCCGCGACCAGGAACGGGTGCTCGACCGGGATGTGCGTGAAGAAGAGCGTCACGACCGTGACGACCGCGCCGACCAGCAAGCCACGCATGACGCCGCCTGAAACATAGCCCAGCACGATCAGCCAGTTCGGCAGCGGCGCCACCAGAAGTTCCTCGATGTGCTTGCCGAACTTCGCGCCGAAGAAGCTCGAGACGACGTTGCCGTAGGAATTGCTGATCACCGCCATCATGATCAGCCCGGGCGCGATGTACTGCATGTAGTCGTAGCCGCCCATCTGCCCGATCCGGCTGCCGATGAGGCTGCCAAAGATCACGAAATAGAGGGCGGCCGTGACGGCCGGCGGTACCAGCGTCTGGCCCCAGATGCGCATGATGCGGCCGTACTCACGGCGCACGATCGTCTCCAGGCCGACGCGGCGGATTCGCGCGAGTGACTGCTCTTGCATGTCAGCCCGCCTGCGCGCCGGTGGCGCCCTTGCTCTCGACCAGACGCATGAAGAGTTCCTCGAGGCGATTCACCTTGTTGCGCATGCTGACGACCTCGATGCCCTGCTGCGACAAGCGGGCGAAGATGTCGTTCAGGTTCTGCTCCTTGGTGACCTCGATCTCGAGCGTGTGGTCATCCGTCAGTCGCGAGACGTAGCCCGGCAGCGACGGTGCGGTCGCGCTCGCGCCGCGGAAGTTCAGCACGAAGGTTTCCTGGCTGAGCTTGCGGATCACACCGGCCATTGTGTCGTTCACGATGATCCGCCCGCCGTCGATGATTGCGATGTGCCGGCAAAGGCTTTCCGCTTCCTCGAGGTAGTGCGTCGTCAGGATGATCGTCGTGCCCTGCTCGTTGATGGCCCGCAGGAAGCTCCACATGCTGCGGCGGATCTCGATGTCGACGCCCGCGGTCGGCTCGTCGAGGATCAGCAGCCGAGGCTCGTGCACCAACGCGCGCGCGATCATGAGCCGGCGCTTCATGCCCCCCGACAGCGAGCGCGCGATCTGGTCGCGCTTGTCCCAGAGCTGCAGCTGCCGCAGGTATTTCTCGGACCGCTCCAGCGCCAGCTCGCGAGGGATGCCGTAGAAACCGGCCTGGTTCACGATGATCGTGAACACCTTCTCGAACTGATTGAAATTGATTTCCTGCGGCACCAGGCCGATGCAGGACTTGGCGCGGTCGAGCGCCCGGTCGATGTCGTGGTCGAACACGGCGACCGTGCCGCCGCTCTTCGTTACGAGCGACATGATGATGCCGATCGTCGTCGTCTTGCCGGCGCCGTTCGGGCCGAGCAGCGCGAAGAAATCGCCTTCCCGGACGTCGAGATCGATGCCGCGCAGCGCCTGCACGCCGTTCCGGTATGTCTTGGTCAGTCCGCGGATCGAGAGCGCCTTCATGTGGCGCGAAGCGTAAACGCCGCACCCGGTCCCGGCAACCGAATACGGCGCGCGGCGCGAAGCAGGATCAGGCCGCGATGCCCCTCCGCGGGCGACGCTGCAGGGCCTGCGAACGCGCGCTGTCGGCTCCCTGGATCTGGAGACCGAGCTGTCGCAGCAGGTTGACGGACTGTTCGTCGGGCCGCGCCGCGCAGCCTTCGAACTGCAGCCAGAACCGCGCCCGCGAGCCGAAACGTGCGGACAGAGATGGCGCGACCCGCCGTGCAAGCCGCTCGGCGGCCGCGATCGGCATCGAAGCGAGCGCGACGATCGTCGCGGTCGACAGGCCAAACACGAGGCGCGCGGCAGCGGCGCGAGTCTGGACCAGGTGCCAGGCGAGCATGATCGCCGATCGCGCGAACGCCACCACGCGATCGTCCGCGGGCAGCGATGGCTCCGCATCCTGGACGCCGCCCGCCGCCTCGATTTCGTCCTCCCAGTAGCCGCCGTCGCCGAATCGCAGGTCGAAAAGCGCGTATGGCAGTCGCTCACAGAGGCGGCGCCCGGCGTCGGGATCGATGAGCGCATCCACGGCGCGGGGCGGCAGTCCGGCGATCTGCTTCAGCCGTCCTTCCTCGGCCAGATCGGTGGCCAGGTCGAGGAAGGCGAGGTTGACCGAGCAGAGCGCCCGGCGTGTGGAGGCATCGAGCAGGGTGCGCTGGGTCCAGTCGGCGCTGCCTGCGGGCGGCGGCAAGGCGAGAGGCTGTTGGCGTGTCATGGCATTTGTCCCCGTAAACGTCCGATTTCCCGTGGCGCCCGCTCTGCGGCGGGCTTAGGATAAGCTGGTGTGAAACTACCAGTCAGCCGACGGGGAATCAAGGCGGCAATCATGCGAATAACCGACGACCGCTACACGCGCGACCGGCTCCGGCTCGACCTGGCGCTCCGCCTGATCGGGCACGAAGCGCGCACGCGCACGATCCGCAGCTGGACCGGCCTCACCGACGACCGGATCCGCAAGCTCTACCGCTCCTACGTCGCCGACGCCGGCCGGCGCGAGGTGCGCCGCCACCGCGGCAAGAGCCCGCGGCAGAACGCCTACTTCATGCGCAACGCCGCCATCCGCCGCGAGGCCGCGAGTCTCGCGACCCTGTTGTGCATCCTCGGCCTGTTGCGGCGCGAAGCGGCGGCGACGCCGGGTGCAGTCGAGCAACTGCGCTGGGGCGAGAGCTTCTGCGAGGCGTACGAGACGTTCTCGAGCCTCTACGAGCAGCCCCAGATCTCGTTCGAACACGCCTGCCACCTGCTTCGCTCGCTCGAGAGGCAGAACGAAATCTGCCTCGACGATTGCGAGGGTTGCGGGAGCCTGCTGGTGGTCATGCGCTACGCCGAAAGGCCCAGGGTCTGCGAGTTCTGCGCGGCCAGCCGGCCGCCGGCGCGCCCAGGGCTCTCGGTCGGTGACTGCTAGAATGCGTGATCCTGCCTCCTTGAAGGGGAATCGATGCGCGCCGAGGCCGACCGGCCGAACGTGTTCGCGGGTCCGCATGTGGACCGGCTCAAGCTCGCCAACGCCGACGCGGAGTCGGTCGCGCGAGCCATCGCGGACGGCTCGGCACGGCTGATTCCTGTCTGGCGCTCGCGCTGTCCGGTCATCCGCAAGCCCGTGCCGGGCGCGTACCTCCTCCCCATCAACGACGGACCTTTCGCCGGCATCGACGTCAGCGAGCTGATCCTGCTCGGCGACTACCGTGGCCTCGCGATATTCACGACTGAAATCGAGGCTGCGACCCCGCCTGAGCTCGCCGATGGCGCGGAATTCGCGGACCTGCGCCTGGCCGCTGCACTGCTGCCACACGATGAGGCCGGCCTCGTCGCCTACGCGCGAGCGATGATCTCGTTCCGCCACCGGCATCGCTTCTGCGGCAGCTGCGGTTCACCGACGCGCCCGGAACGGAATGGCCGTGCGATGACCTGTACGCGCGAGAGCTGCGCGACGGAATTCTTCCCGCGCGTGGATCCGGCCGTGATCGTGCTCGTCACCGACGGCGATCGCGCCCTGCTCGGCCGCCAGGCCGGCTGGCCGGCCGGCCGCTACTCGACGATCGCGGGATTCGTCGAGCCCGGCGAGAGCCTCGAGGACGCCGTGCGCCGTGAAGTACTGGAAGAAACCGGCGTCGAGGCCGGCGCGATGACCTACCAGTCCTCGCAGCCCTGGCCGTTCCCGCGCTCACTGATGCTCGGTTTCCGCGCAGAGGCGCGCTCGACCTACATCGACCTCGGCGATCGTGAACTTGAAGACGCGCGCTGGTTCAGCCGTGCCGAGCTCGCCGGTGGCTCGATGCTGCCGTTCTCGCAGTCGATCGCATTTCGGCTGATCGAGGAATGGTATGACGCCGGCGCTCCGCGGCCACTGTCCGAGGAAGCTGCCGCATGGGGCTCGACCCACAACCGTTGACTGTCGCGTTGTCGGTCACGACCGGCCTCGCGCTCGCGACAGCCGCGGGCTTTCGCGCATTCGTGCCATTGCTCACCGCCGGCATCGCGATCCACTTCGGCTACGTCGAGGCGGCTCCCGGATTCGCCTGGCTCGGTGAACCGCTCGTGCTGGTGGCGCTCGCGGCTGCGAACGGATTCCGGCGAACCGGGCTGTGCCATTGCCAGCGGAACCAGAGATCGCATTCGGTCGATCTGCATCGGGAGAACAAACCTCTCCGCCAACCGATCGTGAACCGTCATCATCTGCATCGAATACTGTTGGCGAATTTTCACAAATTTTTCGAGATAGCGATCGGCTTCGGGGCCAACGCGTTCCGAAAGTGAGCGTCGCCACATTCGGGCGACCCGATTTTCAGCCGATTGGACGAGAATACGATGCGCCCAAATCACGGGCCGCAGATGCCAACAGACTCGATCGTATCGGACCCGCAACCGCAGAAAATCGAGAAACATAAAGAGTAAATCGCCCCGATCGCTCTGCGTGGTCGTGCTGTTGAAGTCCCGATACTCGTTGTAGTTTTCGATGATCGACTCAAACACAAGGGTCAGATAACGGGGCTGCCTTTGGCAACGTGATCGAGCGGCTCAATTCCCGAACGATCTTGAGCTGCTCTCCCTCCTGCGAGTCTTGCAATTGCGCAAGCCAAACCTCGGTCCCTTGGTGCAGAATGGCGCGAACATTTCCCAACTGAAGCAAACGCTGCGTGAATAAATCCGCGCCATACTGAGAAATGAATTCTACCAAACGGCTCCAAGAAGATTTGTCGCTGACTTTTTCCAAAACGCTCAAGCGCAGCGTCTTGCTATGGTCTAGCCACATAATCAGCATCGATTCGGTGAGCAACTCGACACAATCAAACAAAGACTGCGTTCGCGCGGTTACGTTTTTGTCGTCAGGGGCCGCTTTGTCGTTCGATTGCGAAGTGTTTTGGCGCGTGGCGTGAACCAAGGCTTCGACCATCGAAGAAAAGGCGATTTTGAAAAGTTCATCGAACTCCGTTACCGCGCCAGCGCCGACACCGT
>JANNHT010000193.1:0-4112 GCA_031404555.1 Gammaproteobacteria bacterium | reverse complement strand
CATCCGCAGCGGCCTGTCTCTGACCGCGGCCGTTTTCCAGCTCGACCGCAGCAATGTCGTGATTCCGGATCCGAACGAGCCCGGCGCGTCGCTGCTGGTAGACGGCCAGCGCACCGAGGGCTTCGAGCTCGGCGTGAGCGGGCAGCTCAGCGATCGCTGGAGCATCCAGGGCGGCTATGCCTGGCAGGACGGCGAACTGACCGAGCAGCTGGGCGGCGCCGCGCTCGCGCAGCTGCCCGAACACGTGGTTTCGCTGTGGAACAAATACGAGCTGACCCAGGCCTGGAGTGTCGGCCTCGGCGTGATCCACCAGACCGAGATGTTCGCTGCCGCCGACAACGCCGTAACGCTGCCGGACTTCACGCGCGTGGACGCGGGCGTCTTCTTCGAGCCGAACGAGCGGCTGCGCCTGCAGCTCAATCTCGAGAACCTGCTCGACGAGACCTACTACCCGAACGCCCACAACAACAACCCCATCACGCCGGGCTCGCCGCTCGCGGTCCGCGCCGCGGTGACTGCCCGCTTCTGAGCGGGGAGCCGGCGCTGGCCGCGTGCAGCGCCGTCCACGCCGGGATTTGCGTTCCTCCCGGTTCAGCGTATATTACGAGAATCCGTGAAATATGGGAATGACATGAACGCCGCCCAGGTCGTCGGAACACTCGCCGCGCTCGCGCATGAACATCGGCTCCGCATCTACCGGCTGCTGGTCGAAGCCGGCCCCGCGGGCCTCAATGCCGGCACGATCGCCGCGCGATTGAAGCTGCTGCCGTCGTCGCTGACATTCCACGTCCAGCACTTGCATCGCGCGGGCCTGGTCACGCAGGAGCGGAACAGCCGGCAGCTCATCTACGCGGCGGACTACGGCGTGATGAGCGGCCTCGTCGGCTACCTGACCGAAAACTGCTGCGCCGGCAACAGTGCTTGCGGACCGTCCGCCGGAGAGCCACGCCAGCCCGTCGGTCGCCGTTCGCGGGCAGCAAAGGCCGCGTGATGGCGGCCGCAGTCCTGCATGTCGCCCCGTCGCGCGAAGCGGCCGTCGCGATGCTGGAAGCGAGCGGCCTGCCGGCCTCGGACCTGACGGCAGGGCACATGCGGCACTTCTTCTACGCCGGTTCGGCCCGCGATCCGGCGGGCCTGGTCGGCATCGAGATCCACGGCGCCGACGCGCTCCTTCGCTCGCTCGTCGTGTCAGCCGATCGTCGTTCAACCGGGCTCGGGAGCGCACTGGTGCTCCGGGCCGAGTCGCATGCCCGTGAACAGGGTGTCCGGTCGATGTACCTGCTGACGACGACGGCGGAGGATTACTTTGTGCGGCGCGGTTACGTGCGGCTCGAGCGCGCCGACGCGCCTGACGGCATCCGGGCGACCCGCGAGTTCAGCGATATCTGCCCCGCATCATCCGCCTTCATGTTCAAGCCACTCTGAGAGGACCACCATGAAACGATTGCATGTCCACGTGAGCGTAGACGACCTGCCGGCATCCATCCGGTTCTACCGCACGCTCTTTGCGGCCGAGCCGACCGTGACCAAGGACGACTATGCAAAGTGGATGCTCGACGATCCGCGTGTCAACTTCGCCATCAGCCGGCGCGGGAGCGATGCAGGGATCCGCCATCTCGGCGTGCAGGTCGAGGATCGCGCGGAGCTTGCCGACATGTACTCACGCCTGCAACGCGCCGAGACCGCGGTTCTGGACGAGGGCGCGACGACCTGCTGCTACGCGCAGAGTGAGAAGAGCTGGATCACGGACCCGCAGGGCGTGCAGTGGGAAACCTTCCTGACGACGGGCGAGAGTACGGTTTACGGTGGCACCGGCGCACGGGGCGAGCCGGCAAGGCCGTGCTGCGGCCCGTCGCCGACCGCGCAGTGACACCGTGACACCGTGACACGGTGAACGACCGCCCTTTCTCCGTGCTCTTCCTGTGCACCGGCAACTCAGCCCGCAGCATCCTGGCCGAGCAACTGCTCAATCATCTGGGGCAGGGCCGGTTTCGCGCCTTCAGCGCGGGCAGCCATCCGAAGGGCGCGGTGCACCCGCTCGCGCTCGCGCTGCTGCGTGAGATGCGGCTGCCGACGGACGGCCTGCGCAGCAAGGGATGGGAGGAGTTCACCGCGGCGGGCGCACCCGCGCTCGATCTCGTCATCACGGTTTGCGACAACGCAGCCGCGGAGACTTGCCCGATCTGGCCCGGCGGCCCGATGACGGCGCATTGGGGCGTCGAGGATCCGGCGTCGGCGACGGGTCCCGAAGCCGGGAAGCGGCGGGCATTCCGGCAGGCTTTCGATGCGATCGAGAATCGGGTCAAGGCCCTCGCCAGCCTGCCGGTCGAATTGCTCGAACGGACGCAGCTCCAGGAACGGACTCGCGAGATTGGACAGATGCGCGACGATGTCGTTGCCTGAATGATGATTCGCCGGCTGCTCGCCGAGGCGACTGGCTCCTTGCTGCTGGCGGCAGCAGTCATCGGCTCCGGCGTCATGGCGGAACGGCTCGCGGGAGGCAACGCGGCCGTCGCGCTCATCGCGAACACTTTCGCGACGGTTGCGGCGCTCGCCACGCTGATCGCCGTCTTCGCGCCCGTCAGCGGTGCCCATTTCAATCCGGTCGTGAGCGGCGTGATGGCCAGCCGTGGAGCGCTGGCGTGGCGTGATGCCGCATGCTATGCCGGCGTGCAGATCGTCGGTTGCTGCGCGGGCGCAATTCTTGTGCATGCGATGTTTGAACTGCCACTATTGCAGTTCTCATCCCAGGCCCGTGCGGGTGGGGCGCAATGGCTCGCCGAGTTCATCGCGACTGGCGGGTTGATCCTCGTCGTCGTCGGAAGTCGCAATGAGGCGCGCGCTGCCTGGATGGTCGCGGCCTGGATCGGCGCTGCGTACTGGTTTACTGCTTCGACGTCATTTGCCAATCCGGCGATCACGATCGCACGTGCGCTGTCGGACACCTTCACGGGCATCCGTCCGGTGGACGTCCCGGCATTTGTACTGGCGCAATCGCTTGGCGGGCTCGCTGGCCTCGGCCTTTCCCGATTCCTGTTCCCGGGCGGGCGACGCTTACCTTAGACTCTGAGCCCGACTCCAGCACATCGGGGAACCGGGCATGAGCAAGCTGACCTGTGGCCTGATCCAGATGGCCCTGAAGGGCGACACGTCGATGGCGCCCGACCGCATCCGCGACCTGATGATCGAGGCGCACCTGCCCTACATTGCGGAGGCGGCTGCAAAGGGCGTGCAGGTCCTCTGCTTCCAGGAAGTGTTCACGCAGCCGTACTTCTGTCCCGGCCAGGACCGGAAGTGGTACGCGGCCGCGGAGGCGATCCCCGACGGACACACGACGCGGCTCATGCAGAAGCTCGCCAAGCAGCACCGCATGGTGGTCGTGGTGCCGATCTACGAGGAGGCGATGCCCGGCGTCTACTACAACACGGCCGCGGTCATCGACGCTGACGGCTCCTTCCTCGGCAAGTACCGCAAGATGCACATCCCGCAGGTGGATCCGGGCTTTTACGAGAAATTCTTCTTCAAGCCGGGCGACCTCGGCTATCCGGTCTTCGAAACCGCCTACGTGAAGCTCGGCGTGTACATCTGCTACGACCGGCATTTTCCCGAGGGCTGGCGCGCGCTCGCGCTGAACGGCGCGGAATACATCGTCAATCCGTCCGCGACGGTCGCCGGGCTCAGCAAGTATCTGTGGGAGCTCGAGCAGCCGGCATCCGCTGCCGCGAACGGCGTCTTCATCGGCGCGATCAACCGCATCGGCCGCGAGGCGCCGTGGGCGGACAAGATGGGTGAGTTCTACGGCTCGAGCTACATCGTGAATCCGCGCGGCAAGATCGAGGCGCAGGCGAGCTACGACAAGGACGAGCTCCTGGTGCACACGATCGACCTGGACCTGATCCGCGAAGTGCGGAACACGTGGCAGTTCTTCCGCGACCGACGGCCGGAGTCCTACGGCGGGGCTGGTCTGAGCCGATGCCCGGACTGAAGACGGTGAGCCGCGAGATCGCCGTCGGCGGTTTTCATCGAGCTCGATCCCGGCACCGACGTCACGGCGAGCCCGCGCTGGAACGCGGACATCGCGCCGACCAAGGCGTCCGCGCGCACCTGGAATC
>JANNHT010000192.1:0-3782 GCA_031404555.1 Gammaproteobacteria bacterium | reverse complement strand
CAGTGCGATTGCGGCCTTGCGCTGGGGCTGGCCGGTCTGGGTCTCGATGCCGCTGGCCGTGCTGGCCGTGGGCCCACCTGGTGCAAGGTGCTGCACGTCAACCTGACCGCGGCCATTATCCTGACGCAGAGCCTGCTGCCGCTGATGCGCCGCTCGGAGGATGCGACGATCCTCTTCACGAGCAGCGGCGTCGGCCGCCAGGGCCGCGCCCATTGGGGCGCCTACGCAGTGTCGAAGTTCGGCGTCGAGGGGCTCATGCAGGTGCTCGCGCACGAATCGGCGGAGACGACACGCATCCGGGTCAACAGCCTGAATCCAGGCCCGGTTCGCACGGCAATGCGCCAGCAGGCTTTTCCGGGCGAGGTACCCGATCGCAATCCGGAACCGGGCGCGATCGTCAATCCGTTCCTCTACCTGCTGGGGCCCGCGAGCCGCGGCGTCAACGGCGAGGCTTTCGACTGCCAGTAGTCGGGGCGCGGCGACGCGGCGGGCGCGGCGGCCGTGGCGCCACTACCGGCGCCTTGCCGGTCGCTTCCTGCAATGACACCAGTTCCTCGTCCGTCAGGGCCCGGCTGCGCCCGCGCGCGAGTGAGCGATCCATCGCGATCGGCCCGTAACGCGTCCGCAGGATGCGATTGGCCTCCAGGCCGCAGTGGTCGAAGAGCTGCTTCAGGTCCCGCGGACGCATTCCGATGGCAGCGATCTGCAGCCAGCGATTGCTGCCCTCGCCGCCGGCCGCCGCGACCGACGTGATCTGACCCTTGAGTCCGAGACGTGAGACGCCGGCAATCAGCGTCTCGCCGATCGTCGCGTCGTCGTAGACACCGCGGACGCGCACGCTGTACTCGCTCGGAATGCTGAGGCCCGGCCGGGTCAGCGCCGCGGCCAGCGCGCCATCCGTCACGAAGAGTTCGAGGCCGCCGTCGTTCGCGGCGAGCGGGCTGATCGAAATCCAGCGGCGGCCCGCCGAGCGCGGCAGGCGCTCGATCGAGCCCGGCGAACCGGTGTCCCCGCCGGCGCGGACATCCTCCTGCGCCGGACGGTGGTAGATCAACCCGCTATGGGGCTGATCGGCGCCACGCGACAGGCGCAGGCGGCGGCCATCGAGTCGCACGTCGTCACGTTCGTCGACCGGCTGGCCCGGCGTCGCCAGCTTGCTGTTGACCGTGATTCGGCCCGCGACGATCCACGCCTCCACCTGGCGGCGCGAGCCGACACCGCGGGCAGCGAGCAACTTCTGGATGCGCTCACGCATGGTGGTAGCCGGCCGCGGCAGAGCCGCGCCGGATCAATTGACCGCGTCGGCGTCGTTCGCGGCGGCGAGGTCGGCCGCGGCCGCCTGGACGTTCGCGGCGCCGGCGAATTCGAGCTGGATGCCGACGTCGTCCATGTCCTTGAGCGCTGCGAGCGAAGGCAGCTCGTCCAGGCTCTTCAGGCTGAAGTAATCGAGGAACTCGCGCGTCGTGCCGAGCAGTTCCGGGTGACCCGGCACTTCCCGATGACCGACCACGCGGATCCAGCCGCGCTCCGTCAGCGTGCGGACGATGTTCGGATTGACGGTGACGCCACGTACGTCCTCGATCTCGCCGCGCGTGATCGGCTGGCGATAGGCGATCAGGGCGAGCGTCTCGAGCAACGCACGCGAGTAGCGGCTCGGTCGTTCCTGCCAGAGCTTCGACAGGCGCGCGGAGAATACCGCTCGTATCTGCAGGCGCCAGCCGCTTGCCACTTCGACAAGCTCCATCGGCCGGCCGTCGCATTCGTCGGCCAGCTGCGCGAGCGCTTTGCGGATGTCGGTGGTCTCGGGACGCTCGGACTCCTCGAACATCTCCCGAAGCTGGTCGACGCTGAGCGGCTGGCCATAAGCCAAAAGCGCCGCCTCCACCACATTCTTGAGCTGACTCTTGTCCATGGCGTTTCTTCCGTCAGGCCGTCGTGATTTCCAGATCGTCAATGTCGGGCGCATCGATATCGCGTTCCGCGCGCCGCACGTGCAACGGCTGGTAGGGCTCGGTCTGCACGATCTCGACCAGCCCCTCGCGAAGTAGCTCGAGCAATGCCGCAAAGGTGACCGTGACGCCCATGCGGCCTTCCTCCGGCCGGAACAGCCGCACGAACTCGACAAGCTTCGGACCTTCGAGCATGGCGAGCACGTCCGACATGCGCTGGCGGACCGACAGCGTCTCGCGGCGCACGTGCAGGTGCGCGAACATGGTCGCGCGCTGAACGACGTCCTTGAACGCGACCAGCATTTCCTGCAATGCGATCTCCGGCAGGATCCGCACGACCTGCCGATGTGCGAGCTCCACGGCCGCCTGGTGCACGTCGCGCTCAAGGCGCGGCAAGCGGTCGATGTCCTCCGCCGCCTGCTTGAATCGCTCGTACTCCTGGAGACGACGCACGAGCTCTGCGCGCGGATCGTCCTCTTCGTCGGCGCCGTCGGTCGCGCGAGGCAACAGCATGCGCGACTTGATCTCGGCCAGCATCGCGGCCATCAACAGGTACTCGCCGGCGAGCTCGAGGTCGAGCTCCTGCATCAGATGGATGTACTCCATGTACTGGCGGGTGATGTCCGCGATCGGAATGTCCAGCACGTTGAGGTTTTGCCGGCGGATCAAGTACAGCAGCAGGTCGAGCGGGCCTTCGAATGCCTCGAGGAAGACCTCGAGCGCCTGCGGCGGGATGTACAGGTCCCGCGGCATTTCGGTCATCGGCTCGCCATCGACCATCGCGAACGGCATCTCGCCCTGCTGCGGCATCAGCTCCGCCGCACCGGCAGCGTTTTCAGCAGCGAGGTCCGGGGACTCGTTCACCGATACTCCAGGCCGATGGCGGTCCGTACTTCGTCCATTGTGGCACGCGCGACTTCTCGCGCGCGCTCGCACCCCTCGTCCAGGATGCCCCGTACCAGCTCCGGATTCTCCTCATATTCCTTCGCGCGCTGGCGGATCGTCCCGAGTTCCACGAGCACGGCGTCGATCACCGGCTTCTTGCATTCCAGGCAACCGATGCCGGCCGTCCGGCAGCCCTTCTGCACCCAGGCCTTCGTCTCTTCGCTCGAATAGATCTTGTGCAGGTCCCAGACCGGGCACTTGTCCGGGTCGCCGGGGTCGCTGCGGCGCACGCGCGCCGGGTCTGTCTGCATCGCGCGAAGTTTCTTCTCGACGCTCGCGGGGTCCTCGCGCAACCCGATCGTGTTGCCATAGGACTTCGACATCTTGCGCCCGTCCAGTCCCGGCACCTTCGGCGTCTTCGTCAGGAGCGCGCTCGGCTCCGGCAGGATGCCGCGTCCGCCGCCGGTCAGGTGGCCAAGCAGTCGCTCCCGATCCGCGACCGGCAGCCGCGCGCCGGACTCGACCAGGGCGCGGGCCTGCACGAGTGCTTCCGCGTTGCCATGCTCCTGATACTGGCGCCGGAGCTCGGCGTACTGCGATGCGGTCTTGCTGCCGAGACGCTTGATGGCCTTTTCGACCTTCGATTCGGAGTCCTTCTCGCGTCCGTAGATGTGGTTGAAGCGGCGCGCGATCTCGCGCGTGATCTCGACATGCGCGACCTGATCCTCGCCGACCGGCACGTACTCGGTCCGGTACATCAGGATGTCCGCGCTCTGCAGCAACGGATAGCCGAGGAATCCGTAGGTGCTGAGGTCCTTGTCCTTGAGCTGCTCGATCTGGTCCTTGTACCATGTCGTCTGCGAAGAAGCACGTGTGGTTCGTGGGTATGCAGCTTCATATTTTATTCGAGTGAGATTTGACTCAGAAAAAGAACATCCTCAACACTTT
>JANNHT010000191.1:0-9191 GCA_031404555.1 Gammaproteobacteria bacterium | reverse complement strand
GGTTCCTCGCAGGAAGTTGGGGCGGCAAACCCTGTCGTTGTATACAAAGCAGGCGCCCGGATCATACTCTGACGCTTATTCGACCCGCAATATGGGGTTTTCGGCTGCTGACGGTATACACCCAGAAGCCGATACACTGGGTTTTCGCATGACCGCGCTCTCGATGTTCGACAAGATCTGGCGGGCCCACGAGGTCGTCCCGGAATCTGCCGAGGCGCCGGCCATCCTCTATATAGACCTGCACCTGACCCACGAGGTGACCTCACCGCAGGCCTTTGCCGCGCTCCGCGCGCGCAAGGTCCCGGTCCGCCGCCCTGAACGGACGCTTGCGACGCTTGATCACTCGACGCCGACGGAGGCTCAGCCGATCTTCGGCGGCGTGCCGATCCGGATCGAGTCCGCGGCGCGCCAGGTCGCGGAACTCGAGCGCAATGCCCGCGATTTCGGCGTCGAACTCCTCGGCCTCGGCGACGCGCGGCGCGGCATCGTGCACGTGATCGGGCCCGAGCTCGGCCTCACCCAGCCCGGCATGACCATTGTCTGCGGCGACAGCCACACCAGCACCCACGGCGCCTTCGGCACGCTGGCATTCGGCATCGGCACGACCGAGGTCGGGCATGTGTTCGCGACGCAATGCCTGTTGCAGCGCAAGCCGAAGACGCTCGCGGTCACGGTCGAGGGGGCGCTCGCGGCAGGCGTCGGCGCGAAGGACCTCGCGCTCGCGATCATCGGCCGGCTCGGCGTTGCCGGCGGCGCCGGACAGGCGATCGAGTACCGCGGCGCCGCGATCCGTGCGCTGTCGATGGACGAGCGCATGACGGTCTGCAACATGTCGATCGAGGCGGGCGCCCGCGCCGGCATGATCGAGCCGGACGACACGACATTCGAATACCTGCGCGGCCGTCCGCGCGCGCCGCAGGGCGAGGCGCGGGAACGCGCGATCGAACACTGGCGCGCGCTCGCCGGCGATGACGGCGCGCGCTTCGACGGCGAGGCGACACTCGATGCGGGGGCGGTCGAACCGATGATCAGCTACGGGACGAATCCCGGCATGTCGCTGCCGATCGGCGGCCGCATTCCCGAGCGCGGCGACGAGTCCTTCCGCCAGGCTCTGCGCTACATGGGATTCGCGCCCGGCGAGGCGCTCGCCGGCAAGGCCGTCAACGTCGTCTTCATCGGCAGCTGCACGAATGCGCGGCTCTCGGACCTGCGCGTCGCAGCGGCGATGCTCCGCGGCCGGCGGATCGCGAAGGGGTTGCGCATGCTGGTCGTGCCCGGCTCGCAGCAGGTGAAGCAGGCGGCGGAGGCTGAGGGCCTGCACTCAGTCTTCACGGATGCCGGCGCCGAATGGCGCGAGTCCGGATGCTCGATGTGCATCGGCATCAATGGCGACACGGCGCTGCCGGGCCAGTACGTCGTCAGCACCAGCAACCGCAACTTCGAGGGCCGCCAGGGCCAGGGTGTGCGCACGCTGCTCGCGAGTCCGGCGACCGCGGTCGCGGCGGCGATCACGGGACAGGTCACCGATCCGCGGGAGTTCACGCGCTGATGCAGCCGCTCGAACGCATTCGCTCGCGCACGGTCGTCCTCGCCGAGGACGACATCGACACCGACCAGGTCTTTCCGGCGCGCTTCCTGACGACGATCTCAAGCGGGGGTTTCGGCGAGGCGCTGTTCGCCGACTGGCGATTCGATGCGGACGGCGCGCCGCGCCCGGGTTTCGCGCTGAACCGGCCGGAGGCCGCAGGCTGCGGCATCCTCGTCGCGGGCCGCAACTTCGGCTGCGGCTCCTCGCGCGAGCACGCGGCCTGGGCGCTCCGCGACTACGGGATCCGCGCCGTGATCAGCACGTCCATCGCCGACATCTTCTTCAGCAATGCGCTGAAGAACGGCTTGGTGCCGGTCCGCATCGACACGGCGACCCACGCGTGGCTCCTCTCGCATCCGGGCGAGGTCATCGAGATTGATGTCGGCGGCGGCGCCGTCGTGCTGCCGGATGGCCGCCGCGTGGCATTCGCCATCGATCCGTTCGCGCGCCACTGCCTGATGCAGGGCGTCGACGAATTGGGCTATTTATTGTCACGCCTGCCCGAGATCGAGGCCTGGGAACGGGCCCGCCCAGGGGGTTGAGCGCCGCCGGGGCCCCGTGCAGGTTCCGCGGACGAAACTCCGGCCCCGGCCGCGTTGTCCCACGGTGGCTTGGGAGTCTGGGCATCCACCCTAGAAAGGCTAAACTGCGACCATGAACAGGAAGGCACTGTATTTCGTCGTCGCGCTGGTCCCCCTGCTCTGTGCGGCGACGGTCTCGAACGGGCATTACTTCGGCCGCTATAGCGACGGCGTCTACACGGCGCCGGGCAAGTTGTTCCGCGTCAGCTCTCCGTTCCCGGATGAGGCGACCGTCTCCGACGGCCGCGAGCGCGAGAACAACAACGCGGGCGCCGTGTCGTTCATCGACAGCTCGGGGCGCATGCTGGGCGTGCTGTACATGCAGGACATGGACGGTCCCGCTGCGGCGGAGAAAACCGACGCGACGCGCGAGCTCTCCGACTGGTTCCGCGACACGGGCTTCCCGCGCTTCTTCCAGGTGAGCGTGCCGGATGCGGCCGTGCTGCGCGAAGCGCCCGGCCAGATCGCTGGCAACCCGGCCTGGATCGCGCTTGCGCACCTGCCGAACGCGTCGCCGCTCGGACTCAACGTCAGGAACAGCTATGACGTGCGCCGGAACGATTCCTGGCGCGGCATGGCGGTGGTCGCGCGCGGCAAGCATTACTATCTGCTCCAGACGGAGCTGCGCGTCGAGATGCTCGTGGGCCCGGCCTGGAGCTACGACGCCGAAGCGGCCGACTGGAACAAGTTTGTGCCGGAGCTCGAAGCGCTCTACCAGCGCATCGAGTTCCTGAAGTAAGGGTCTCTACAGGGGGTTCAACGGAGTATGTCGTCATGATGTCCAGCAAGACCATTTCACTAGTGTCGATCCTGCTCGCGGCGTTCGCGCTCGCGGCATGCAACAAGGCGCCTGATCCGGCGACCGATCCGGCCGCGGTGGCGGCGACGCCCGAAGAGGCCGAGCGGATGGCCAAGGAAGAAGAGCTCGCGCGGCGTGAAGCCGAACTCGCGCTGAAGGAGAAGGAAGCGGAGCTCGCGCGCCGCGAGGCCGCGCTCGCAAAGCCGGCAACCTCTACGTCGAAGCCGAAGCCGGCTGCGACGACGGCTTCCACGCCCACGCCGAAGCCCGTACCTGTTGCCTCTGGTCCGAAGAACTACACGGTTCCGGCCGGCACCTCGATCGAGGTGCAGTTGCCGGCGGCGATCTCGACCAAGACCGCGAAGGTCGGTGATCGCGTGTCCGCAAACTTGACGAACGATCTCGTTGTGGACGGCAAGGTCATCGCGAAGGCGGGCGCGCTGTTGCAGGGATCGGTGAGCCAGGTCATCTCGGGCAGCAACAAGATCGGCGGCACGCCGACACTGGGGCTGACCTTCGACAACCTGACGCTGGCCGACGGCAGCGACACCATGGTGCGCGGCAGTCTGACCCAGGCCGGCAAAAGCGAAACCGGGCGCGACACAGCGAAGATCGTTGGCGGCGCGGCCGCGGGCGCGGTGATCGGCCACCAGGTGGACGGCGACAAGGGCAAGGTCATCGGCGGCGTGCTCGGTGCGCTGGCCGGAACCGCCGCTGCCAAGAAGACCGGCAAGGAAGTCGAACTGTCGGCGGGCACGGTGCTCGGCTTCACGCTCGACTCACCGGTCAACGTCACGATGTAATCAAAGGGGACGCATCCCTTCAAAGGGGACGCATCCCTTTGCGAATAGGGGGCTCATCCGTAACTGGATGCGCCCCTTTTTTATGTGCACGCAAAGGGATGCGTCCCCTTTGCAGGCCCCTTTTAGAGGCCGCGGCGCAGCCAGGTGAAGGACATCGCCTCGATGTCGGCGAGCAGCGTCTCGCGGCGCGCGGCGAGGTTCGGGTCGCCCAGGCTCTCGGCCTGGTCGGCGAGCCACAGCCCGCGGCGCACCACGAGCTCGCTCCAGGGCAGCGGTTCATCGCGCGTGTAGGCGGTGAGCGCCGCCGCGTGCCGGCGCACCTCGCGGAAATCGCGGTGCCGCAGGTGAAACTCCATCGCCAGGCGGTGAAACTCCAGGTGGTTATGGCTGACGCAGCCCTGCGCGAGCAGCACCTCGCCCTGCGCCAGCATTTCCCGCGCGCGATCGGCGTTCTGCGTGAACAGCGCCTGCACGCCGAGGCACCAGGGCCCGCAGTAGGTGCTCGCCACCTCGAGTGACAGCGTCGAGGCCTGGTGCAGCAGCACCTGCGCATCCGCGCCGCCGCCGAGTTCACCGAGCGCATGGCCGAGCTGGGCCATCAGCTCCGCCTCGAAGCGGCGCGCACCCAGCTGGCGCGCGAGCACGAGACCGCGTTCGCAGATCTGCCGGACACGTTCGTACTCGCCGCAGAAGAGCGCGATCGTTGCGCTCGCCACGCGCCCGATCAGTTCCGATCGCGGGTCACCGACCCGGCCCGCGGCCGCGACCGCGGCATCGAGATCCTCCAGCCCCTGGCGCAGTTCGCCGCAATACGCGCGCGTGATCCCGAGCATCGGCGCGTGCGACAGCGCGAGGCTGATCGCGCCGTGCTCGCGCGCCTCCGCCACGCAGCGCGCGTAATGATCCCGCGCCGTGCGCATCTGGCCGCGCTGGTAGCGCGCGTCGCCGACGCCGCCGAAAGCCCGCGCGACGTCCACCGGGGATTTCGCCTCGCGCGCGAACTGGAGCGCGCGCTCGTGCGCGGCGAGGCAGTCATCCAGCCGGCCGCGCGGGAAATGGATGTTGCCGCGCAGCGTCCAGATCCGCGCGAGCAGCTCTGGCCGGTCCTCGCCCGCGAGCACGGTTTCCGCGCGCTCGAGCGCGGTGAGCGCCTCGTCGTAGCGGTCGACGATGCGCAGCGCATTCGCGAGGCCGACGCGTGCGCGGGCCTCGGTCAGCGCGTCGGGACGGAGCTCGATGACCTCGCGCAGCGTCGTGATCGCGTCATGCGTGTGGCCGGTGCGCGTCTGGAGCTCGCCGAGCAGGCAGCGCGCGAGGCCGAAATCGCCCGGATCGCGCGCGTGGTGGCAGGCCCTGCGCGCGAACTCGAGCGCGCGGTCGAGCCGGAGCGAGTCCGCCTCCTGGGTCGCGGCCTCGAGGCAGGCGCGCGCAGCGCCCGGATCGCCGGCTTCCGCGAGGTGGCCCGCGCGCAATCCCGCATCGCGGCCCGCGTACCACGCGGCCGCACGCGCGTGCAGCTCGCGGCGATTCGATTTCAGCAGCGAGCCGTAGACGGCTTCCCGCATCAGCGCGTGCACGAAGGAGATCTCGACGCCCTCGGCGGCGAGCAGCCCGGCGTCCACGAGATTGTCGATGGAGGCGGCGGGGACGTCGCGCATCCCGGCGAGCGCATCGCGTGGAAAGCAGAGCCCGAGCACAGAGGCCGCGATCAGCGTCTGGCGATCGGAGCGATCGAGCCGTTCCATGCGGCACAGCACGATCGCCTGCACCGAACCGGGCAGTGCGCGCTCGCCGGCATCCGCGGCGCGCAGCAGCTGGTCGAGGAACAGCGGATGTCCCTGCGCGCGGGCGATGCAGTCGGCGACGAGGTCTTGCGGCAGCGACGGATAGCTCGCCGCGAGCTCGCGCGCCTCGTCGTCGGTGAGCGGCGCGAGGTCGAGCGTCGTCAGCGGGCAGCCGCGCGCGCGCGCGCGCCAGGCTGCATCGATCGGATCCTCTTCGGGGCGCGTGGACATCACGAGCAGCGCGCGCTGCGAGGCGACAGCCGCGGCGAGCTCGCCGAGCCGCGCCGCTTCCTCGCCGCCCGCGTAGTGCAGGTCCTCGATGACGAGCAGCAACGGCGCGATCGCGCAGCTGGTTTCGATCAGGCGGCGCACGGCTTCCAGCCGGCCGCGCTCGAGCGCCTGCGCGTCCACGGTTCGTTCCACCGAGGACTGGTCCGCCGAGAGCGGCGCGCCGGCGAGGCCGCTCGCGTGCAGGATGCTGTCCGCATGCAGCCGGCCCGTCGCGATCGCATCGGCGACGGCGCGACCGCGTTCCTCGGGTGTCGCCTCCGCGCCGATGCCGAGCAGGCTCGAGAACAGCGCGGCCATCGGGCGACGCGCCTTGACCTGGCCGAAGTCGAGCACCTGCACGCGGTGATAGCTGGCGCCTTTCGCCTTCGCGACTTCAGCGAGCGCCTCGAGCAGGCGCGTCTTGCCGATGCCGGCCTCGCCGCGGATCAGGAGCGTGCGCCCGCGATTCGAGCTGACCGTGCGCTCGAACAGCGAGGTCATCAGCGAGAGTTCCGCATGCCGGCCGGCGAACGGCGTGACGCGCGGGCCGATGGCGCGGCGCAGGTCGTCGGTCAGGAGTGTCTCGCCCGCAGCGGCGCGTAGCGCGAGGTTCTCCGCGTCCGACATCGGCTGGCCCGAGAGCGGGAACGGCCCGTTCTCGCGCTGCGGCAGCAGCGGGCCCTGCGCGATGCCGATCGCGAGCCCCGGCAGCGGCAGCTTGCTCTCGGCGAACGCCTGGTGCAGCGCCTGCGCGGTGCGCAGCGCCCGCTGCGGCTCGTTGCCGCGCAGGTTGTCGAGCCCGAAGACCGCGTGCACGCGATCGCCCGCGATGCGGTCGGAGAGCCCGCCGCAGTCGACGACGCGCGTCTCGAAGGAACTCTGGAGGCGCTCGCTGAGTTCGCGCGCGGTTTCCGGATCGAGGCCGCGGCGATACTCGCCGAGCCCGATCAGGCGCGCAGTCAATACGACGCCATTCCGGAGGATGCGGTCGTCGGCAGGCTTCGATTCCCGCTGTGCCTGCTCCTGCGCGTAGCCGATGTCGGGATGCGAGGCCTCGAATGCGTCCTCGGCCGCGGCGCGGCGCTTCTTCATCAGCTCGCGATAAAGCGCCTCGGTCGCGGGCTCCGGTGCGAGGTCGAGCTCGCGCCGCAGGATCGCGCGGCACTGCTGGTACTGGTGCAGCGCATCGGTGTAGCGTCCGGCGCGCGCGTTCGCATCCATCAGCTCGCGGTGCGCGGACTCATTCACCGGCTCGAGCGCGATCAGGCGCGTGAGCGCGTCGATCTCGTCGTCGGTCTCGCCCGCTTCGCGGCAGAGATCCGCCAGCGCCTGCATCGCAACGGAGACTTCGCGGCGCAGGCTGCGCCGTTCCGAGGTGATCCACTCCTCGAACGCATCGGAGCGCGCGTCGAATCCCTCGAGCAGCGATCCGACTGCGCGCGAACGCGCGGCTTTCAATGCCGCGAGCGTGGACTCGGCGAGCAGCGCGCGCAGTTCCAGCACGTCGACGTCGAGGAGCGACACGTCGAGCGAGACATGCATGGCGTCGGCGACCAGGACCCCTTGGGCGGCGTCCGGCAGGGCCCGGCGGATCGCGGACAGGGCCTGGCGCAGGCTGGTGCGCGCGAGCTCGGCGTCCGCGTCCTCCCACAGGAGCGCGGCCAGCTTTTCACGGCTCTGGGAGGCGCCCGCCTGCAAAGCTAAAAAAGCGAATAAAGCCCGGCACTTACGCGCGGTGAGGGGTAGCGGACGGCCGCTGCGGTCGCGGAATTCGCAACTTCCCAGGAGCTGGATCTGAAGCAGTGCCACGGCAGCCTCGGGTCAAGGGCCGCCAGTTTTCACGCTTTTTTCACGCCTGTCGATACGGGGGCCTCACGGGGGCCTCCTATAAATGCCACCCAGAAGGAGACTGACCATGAACCTGACCGATGCACGTGGCTTGCCGGTATCGACCCAGAACGAGGCCGCGTTCGAATTGTTCGAGCGGGCCGTCGTCGAGACCAACGGCTATTTCGGCAATCCGCTGGCGACGCTCGACGAGGCGCTCGCCGAGGACCCGGACTTCGGGATGGTGCATGCGCTGCGCGCGGATCTCGCGGTGATGTCCACCGAGCAGGGCGCTCTGCCGCTGGTCCAGTCGAGCGTGGATGCGATCGCGCGCCTCGGCAACCGCGCGAACGCGCGCGAGCGTGCGCACGTCGGCGATTTCAATCTCGGCGACTCGCAGATGCTCCGCGATCGTCCGGCGCAGGTGATGGCGCAGTGGAACGCGGGCGTGCCCGGCTATGGCTACCTGCTCGGCATGGTCGCCTTCGGCCTCGAGGAGACGGGCAACTATTCACGCGCCGAGGACACCGGCCGCCACGCGCTCGACCTGAACCCGCGCGATCCCTGGGCGGTGCACGCGGTGCAGCACGTGTTCGAGATGCAGGGCCGCGTGCACGACGGCGTCGAGTGGCTGAACGCGACGTCCGCGAACTGGGCGGACTCGGCGCTCTCTTTCCATAACTGGTGGCACCTCGCGCTCCACTACCTGGAGCTCGAAGAGACGGGCGCGGCGCTCGAGCTGTACGACCGCCTGATCCATCCGAAAGAGAGCGTGGTCGCGCTCGAACTGCTGGATGCGTCACAGCTTTTGTGGCGGATTTCTTTGCGCAATTCCGACGTCGGTTCGCGCTGGAAAAATCTGTCCGATTGTTGGGCACGGCTTGCGGAAGGCGGGTACTATGCGTTCAACGATGTACACGCGCTGATGGCGTATGCATCTGCTGGCCGCGAAGACCTTGCACGCCACATGGTGGCGATGCTCGAACGGCGCGCGGTAGACCCCGACACCAACGGTCAAATCACCCGCGAAGTGGGATTACCCCTCGCGCGGGCCATCGTGGCGATGGCGGCGGGCCGGCCCGTGGAGGCGGCGGAATGGCTGATGCCCGTGCGCAGCAGGGCGAGCCGCATCGGCGGCAGCCATGCGCAGCGGGATCTGGTGCAGCTCACCTGCATCGAGGCGACGCTGCGCGGCGGCAACGGGAAACTGGCGCGGGCACTCGATGCCTGCGGCGACGCGGTGGGCGCGAATGCGGCGCGCGAGCACGCCGAGCTTCGCCGCCGCGCGCAGCTGCGCCGCAACGCGGCCTGACCGGTATTCGAAAGATTGGATTTGACTGGAATTTTTGAAACTTTGGAGAAATGTCATGTTGAAGAAACTGCTCTACAACGGCCTGCCGGTATCGGTAACGCTCGCGATCTGCGCGCTGGGCCAGGGCATTGCCATCCGCGCATTCGCGCTCGCCTAAAGGGGACGCATCCCCTGGCGCATCGGTGCCGGGTCGTAGTTTCGTAGTCTGGCTTCGAGCCAGACTACGA
>JANNHT010000190.1:0-15405 GCA_031404555.1 Gammaproteobacteria bacterium | reverse complement strand
TGGCTCGACGTCTTTCTTTCGCCGCGCACGGACAGCAGCGTCTCGATCGCGTACGCGGTCCCGACCGCAGCGTGGAAGGCGACCTACCGCGTCATCTTGCCCGACCCGAAGGGAAAGGACACGAAGAGCCCTGGCTGGTCGTGACCTGCATCTCGGCGAAGTCGGTGCCGAACAGCGAGTCCTGTCGGACCTCGGTCTCCTTGCGCGCCAGCTTCACCTCGGTCGAGAACCATTCATTCCAGTCCGAGAACAGCTGAATGCCGTTCGCCTCCATGGTGATCGCGCGGTTGTACCACTGCGACGGCGTGCTCGCGCGGTTGAGCGACGGCGTGTTGTTGGTCGTGATGATCTCGTTGCCTTCGGTGCGCTGGTACGAGTACGCGGCGCGATGGGAATCCGAGATATTCCAGTCGAGCTTGGCGAGGATCTTCTCGTCCTCCTCGAGCAGCTCGTCGAACGAAGTGCCAGCGTCGAAGCCGTACACGTCCTGCGCGACCTGGACGATCTGGTTGTAGTCCGCCAGCGAGACGTTCGGCACCTGCACCGGGAAATCCGAGCCGGTCGGTCCGATTTCCTGCGGCGCGGTGCGCTCGAGGGTCTCGTAGGACAGGAAGAAGAACAGCTTGTCCTTCATGATCGGGCCGCCGAAGGTGCCGCCGTAGGTCTCTTCGTCGAACGTGAACGTGAGGTCACGATCCTTGCTGCGATCGCCGGCCAGGCTGTCGTCGCTCGTGTAGTAGTAGCCGGAACCGGAGAACTCGTTGGTGCCGGACTTCGTGACGACGTTGATCGTCGAGCCGCGGAACAGGCCGTACTCGACCGAGAACGGAGCGGTCAGGATCGAGACGTCCTGGATCGCGTCGATCGACAGCGGGCTGCGTTGCGTCGGGTAGCCGTTGTTGTTCAGGCCGAAGTCGTCGCTCTGGCGCACGCCGTCGACCGTGAACGTGTTGTAGCGGTTGTTGACGCCGGCCACTTCGAGCGCGTCGGAGTTGGTCGGATCCACCCAGGCCTTCGGGTCGATGCGCACGACGTCCTTGATGTCGCGGCTGATGGACGGCAGTTCGCGCACGTCCTGGGCGCCGAACCGGCTGCCCGCGCCGATCGTGACGTCGCGCTCGGAAGCGCCCATCACCTCGACGCCGGCGAGCTGCGTAATCTGCTGCGCGACGAGCGTCACCGCCGTGCGCTGGGCGAGCTGCGTGTAGAGGTCCTCGACGATCGCGTCCTGCATGCCATCGGCTTTCGCCGTGACTCGGTAGGGGCCGCCGACCCGTAGGCCGGTCGCGGAAAACTGTCCGGACGCGCCGGTCGTCGACGTCGCAGTCGTGCCCGAGGGGACGTGCTCGACCGTGACGACCGCGCCCGCGACGGGCTGGCCTTCGGCATTGACGACGTAGCCGACCAACTGCGATGTCGTTTCCTGCGCGTGCGCAAGCGGCGCTGCGAGCGATATCGCGATGCCCGCACCCACGGCGATGGCCGGTACGGAAAGGATCGACGATACGGCAGCGGCAAGTCGGACCGAGCGGCGACGATCGGACATGGATTTGGCTCCCCTAACTAAATTCCCATGAACGCAACAGTTACTGGCATTGCGCCAGCATCACGATAGAGGCCGAATGTTACAGCCTGTCGGATGACATTTGCGAACCGCGATTGCGCCTGTTGCGCACGCTCCACAACCCGCGCGTGGACCCGGCGTGCGATTCCAGCAGCGACAACAGCTTGGGGCAATTTCCTCGGGGCGGGGTCAGGTGCTGGCGGCCCTGCCCGAGGCCTTCAGGAGACGGGCCGCGGCCTGTTCCGCAATCATGATCGTCGGCGCGTTGGTATTTCCGCCGACCAGCGTCGGCATGATCGAGGCGTCGGCCACGCACAACGCCTCGAGACCGCGCACGCGGAGCGTGGAATCGACGACCGCGAGCTCGTCCTGGCCCATCCGGCAGGTCCCGACCGGGTGATAGATCGTGTCGGCCCGCCGGCGCATGCGCGCGACCAGCGCATTGTCCGACTGGCCGTCCGCGTAAAGCTCGTCCGCGCGATGCGGGTCGAGCGGCGCGCCGTTCATGATGGTCCGCGCGGTTTTGACCCCAGCGAGCAGCGTCTCGACGTCGGCGTCTTCCGCGAGGAAGTTCGGGTCGATGCGGGGCGGCGCCGCCGGATCGGCGGAATGAAGCGTCACGCTGCCGCGGCTCTTCGGCCGCAGCACCGCGACGTGGCAGGTGATGCCGTAGCCGTAATGCAGCCGGCGCGCGTGGTCGTCCACCAGGCCGTTGACGAAATGCAGCTGGATGTCCGGACGAACGAGCCCCGGCTGGCTGCGGAAAAACGCGCCCGCCTCGGCGAAATTCGTCGTCAGCAGCCCCGTGCCCCGGCGCCGCCACTCGAAATAGCCCGGAATGGCACGCATTGCCGTGCGAAACGTGATGCCCATCAGGCGCGTGTCGGTCGAACGGTAGACGAGCGCGAGGTCGATGTGGTCCACCAGGTTCCGGCCGACGCCGGGCAGCTCGTGCCGGACCTCGATGCCGTGGCGCGCCAGTTCCTCGCGCGCACCGATGCCGGAGAGCATCAGGAGCTGCGGAGAACCGAACGTGCCGGCCGACAGCACGACCTCGCGTCGCGCCTCGATCCGGGTCCGGCCGTCGGCAAGCAGCACCCCGCCCGCGCGCCGGCCCTCGAGCACGACCTTCGACACGCGATGACCGGTCAGGACCGTGAGATTGCTGCGCGCGCGCACCGGATGCAGGAATGCGACCGCTGCGCTGCAGCGCCTGCCGCGGCGCTGGGTCACCTGATAAAGCCCCGCCCCTTCCTGTTGCGGGCCGTTGAAGTCGTCATTGGCCGGCAGCCCGAATCGGATCGCGGATTCGACGAAAGCACGCGAGGCATCAACCGGGCTCGCGAGGTCCGAGACCGCGAGTTCGCCGCCGACGCCATGATAATGACTGGCCCCGCGCGCCTGGTCCTCCGAACGGCGGAACACCGGCAGCACGTCGTCCCAGGACCAGCCGGGATTGCCGAGCGCCGCCCAGCCGTCGTAGTCGCTGCGGTGACCGCGCATGTAGATCATCGCGTTGATCGAACTCGAGCCACCGAGCGTGCGCCCGCGCGGCTGGTATCCGCGCCGCCCGCCGAGCCCCGGCTGCGGTTCGGTCTTGAATGCCCAGTTCATGTGCCGCGTCGGCAGCGTGCCGAGCACGCCCGCGGGAATATGGATGAGCGGCGAGCGGTCGGGCGGTCCCGCCTCGATCAGGCAGACGCTGGATGCCGGATCCGCGCTCAGGCGATTGGCCAGCACGCAGCCAGCGGAGCCGGCGCCGACGATCACGTAGTCGAATGTCACCGCGACAGCTTGCCTCATGCCGGGCGCTTGCGCACGTTGCCGCCGTGTGCCAGAAAGTCCGGCATGGCGGCCGACGCGACGCTCACGATTCATCCCGCGGAACGCGCGACGTCCGTGCGCGGCATCACCGCGTCGATCGCGCGCGGGCCCGGCGATGCGCTGGCACTCCGCTACGCGCTTACCGGCCGCATCGCGGACTTGCGCCTGCCCGCGGGGCCGCGCCCGGTGCGGGAGGACGGTCTCTGGCAACATAGCTGCTTCGAGGCATTCCTTCTGGCCGACGGCGGGGAGAGCTACCACGAATTCAACTTCGCAACCGATGGTGCATGGCAGGCCTATCGCTTTGCGGCGCGCCGCGCCCACCGCGCGGCACCGCCGTGGCCAGCGCCCCGCATCACATTCGAATCGGGCGCGGAATCCTGCGTCATGACGGTCGCACTCTCGCTCGCCTCCGATCCGGCGCTCGCTGGCGCTGTCATGATCCATGCGGGCCTCGCCGCCGTGATCGAGGATGCGAATGGCGTGCAGAGCCACTGGGCGCTCGCGCATGCGGGCGCGACGGCCGACTTCCACGACCCGACGACCTTCCGGCTGAGGCTCGACGCGCGATGAAATGCGGCATCGACCGCCTGCTCGCGGACCGCGCGGTGCGCCGCCCGCTCGACGGACGCCGCGTGGGACTCGTCGCGCACCCGGCCTCGGTCACGGCCGACCTCACGCACTCGCTCGACGCGCTCGCCGCGCAGGAGGAGTTCCGCCTGACGGCCGCGTTTGGCCCGCAGCACGGCCTGCGCGGCGACAAGCAGGACAACATGATCGAGTCCGAAGATTTCACGGACCCGGTGCACCGGATCCCGGTCTTCAGCCTCTACGGCAAGCTCCGCCGCCCGACGCCCGCGATGATGGAGCACTTCGACGTGCTGCTGGTCGACCTCCAGGATCTCGGTTGCCGCGTCTACACCTTCGCGACCACGCTGCGCTACGTGCTCGAGGCCGCCGCCGCGGCAAAGAAAGCGGTCTGGGTGCTCGATCGCCCGAATCCTGCGGGCCGTCCGGTCGAAGGGCTCCTGCTCCGCGAAGGCTGGGAGAGTTTCGTCGGCGCCGGCCCGATGCCGATGCGCCACGGCCGCACGCTCGGCGAGCTCGGCGACTGGTTCGTCAAGACGCTGGCGCTCGACGTCGAGTATCAGCACGTCGCGATGGAGGGCTGGCGGCCGGCGCAGTCGCCGGGTTTCGGCTGGCCGCAAGGCGAGCGTACCTGGATCAACCCGAGCCCGAATGCGGGCTGCATCTCGATGGCGCGCTGCTATTCCGGCACGGTCATGGTCGAGGGCACGACGCTATCCGAGGGTCGCGGCACGACGCGACCACTTGAACTGTTCGGCGCGCCGGACCTCGATGCGCCGGCGTTGCTCGAAAAAATGCAGGCACTCGCGCCCGACTGGCTCGCCGGCTGCCGACTGCGGCCCTGCTGGTTCGAACCCACCTTCCACAAGCATGCCGGCCAGCTCTGCGCCGGAATCCAGATCCACGTGGACGACCCGGGCTACAACCACTCGAAGTTCCAGCCGTGGCGGCTGGTCGCGCTCGCCTTCAAGGCGCTGCGCGCGATCCGGCCCGACTATCCGCTGTGGCGCGACTTTCCGTACGAGTACGAGACGGGCCGGCTCGCGATCGACCTGATCAACGGCGGGCCGACCTTGCGCGAATGGGTGGACGACGCGGCGGCGACGCCGGCCGACCTCGATGAGCTCGCGCGCCGCGACGAGAGCGCGTGGCAGTCGATGGAGTGATCCGCCATGCTGCTGCGCATCCTTCTCTCGGCACTGCCGCTGCTATTCTTCTTCCTGCACGCGGTCAATCTGCTGCCGCTCGAATTCGTCCAGCGCGCCGAAAACTATCTCTACGACGTGCGTGTGCAATTCATGATGCCGCGGGTCGTCGACTCGCGCGTCGTGATCGTGGACATCGACGAGATCAGCCTCGCGGCTGAAGGCCAGTGGCCCTGGCCGCGCGAGAAGATCGCCGCGCTGAACGACCGGCTGTTCGACGACTACGGCATCCGCGCGCTCGGCTTCGACGTGCTGTTCGCGGAACCGCAGCGGGCGACGGAACTGCGGCTGCTCGACGAACTCGCCGCGGGGCCGCTCGCCGGCGATCCGGTCCGATTGAAGCAACTCGAGGAACTGCGGCGCCGTCACGAGGGCGACCGCATCCTCGCGGAATCGCTGATCGCGCGTGACGTCGTGCTCGGTTACGTATTCAAGCAGCGCCTGGGCGCCTCGGAACGCGCCGAGACCGGCAAGTTGCCGGCGGCCATCGCCTTCGACGATCCGCGAATTCACCACCACGACTGGTTGCGGCCCGGCGGTTATGTCGGAAACCTCGCAGAACTCCAGGACAGTGCCGTCGCGGGCGGTTTCTTTGACACGCCGCTGACTGACGAGGACGGAGTGGTTCGTCACGTGCCGCTGTTCCAGTACTACAACGGACACCTCTACGAGTCGCTCTCTTTCGGTCTTACCCGCCTGGCACAGGGCTCGCCGCCGGTGCAATTCGCCTTCGACGCGGACCATCCGGAAAGACTGGCCTACGTGATGCTCGGCGATACGCGCGTGCCGGTCGGCGACCGCGGCGCCGTGTTGATCCCGTTTCGCGGTCCGCTCGGCAGCTTCCGTTACATCTCGGCGACCGACGTGCTGAATCATCGCGCGCCGGCGGATGCGCTCGCGGGGGCGATCGTGCTGCTCGGCACCAGCGCGCCCGGATTACAGGACGTGCGCGCGGTGCCCGTCGCCAAGGAATATATCGGCGTCGAGGCACATGCAAATCTCGTGTCAGGCCTGCTGGATGGCACGATCCCGTCGCGGCCGCGCCAGTCGCCTCTGGTCGAGGTCATCGCGCTGCTCGTGATCGCGCTCCTGACGGCCCTGCTGTTGCCGAAGCTCGCGCCGCTCGCCGGTTTCGGGCTCTTCATCGGCCTGATCGGCGCCGCGATCGGGCTCAACCTGTTGATGTGGTCGCGCTATGGCCTGGTCTTCCCGCTCGGCTCGCTGCTCGCCTACACGACGATCGCGGCGCTCTTGCAACTGACCTGGGGCTATTTCACCGCGACCCGACGCCGCCAGAGACTGTCGCGGATCTTCGGCCAGTACGTGCCGGGCGAAATAGTCAATGAACTGGACGCGGGCGGTGCGGAGGTCTCGCTCGAAGGCGAGAGCCGTGAGATGTCGGTGCTATTTTCCGATGTGCGCGGATTCACGACGATCTCCGAGGGCCTCGGGCCGCGCGAGCTGACGCAGCTGATGAACGAGTTCCTGACGCCGATCACGGCCATCATCCACCGCCACCGCGGCACGATCGACAAGTACATGGGCGATGCCGTGATGGCCTTCTGGGGCGCGCCGTTGCGGGATCGCGAGCACGCAAGCCATGCGGTGCGTGCGGCACAGGACATCGTGGCCGAAATGCAGGCGCTCCGGCCGGCTTTCCAGGCCCGCGGCTGGCCCGCCATCGAGATCGGCATCGGCATCGCGAGCGGGGAAATGAACGTCGGCAACATGGGCTCGCAGTTCCGCGCCGCCTATACGGTGATGGGCGACACCGTCAATCTCGGTTCGCGCCTCGAGGGCCTGACCAAGTCCTATGGCGTGCAGATCGTGGTCAGCGCGCAGACCGCGGAACTCTCCCCCGGTGTGTCCTACCGGGAGCTCGATCGCGTGCGCGTCAAGGGCAAGCTGGAGCCGATCACGATTTTCGAGCCGCTCGCAGAGGCCGACCGGCCGGCTGCCGTCCAGTTCGCCGCTGCACTTCGAAGCTTTCGGGCCCGCGACTGGGAAGCGGCGGAGGCGCTGCTCCGCCAGCTCGAATCCGCCGCTCCTCATGCGCTGTATGCGCTTTATGTCGAGCGAATCCGGCGTTTCCGGGCGCATCCGCCGCCGCCAGATTGGGATGGTGTTTTCACCTTCGACACTAAATAATGAGGGGCCGCATGGAGCGTCCAGCGGGGGGCCTTGTGAGCAGACGATCTTTCCGCTGCCTTGCGCTGGCCTTCCTGCTGGCGCCGACCCTGGCCGTCGCCGCGATGCAGAGTGCGCGGCCTGCCACCACCGTCCTCGACGATGCCCAGACGATGATCCGCGAGGGCCGTCCGGCGGATGCCCTGCGTCTGCTGGCGGCGAACGAAGTCGCTCTCGCCGGCGAACCGCTATACGACTATCTCTATGGCGTCGCGGCACTCGACAGCGGCCAGGCCGCGCAGGCGGTTTCGGCCTTCGAGCGCGTGCTGGCGAATGAGCCGAAGTCCGCCCATGCGCGCCTCGAACTCGGCCGCGCCTTGTTCGAGTCGGGCGACCGCGCCGCCGCGCGCCGGCAGTTCACCTTCGTGCTGTCGCAGAACCCGCCATCGACGGT
Organism: Gammaproteobacteria bacterium; assembly: GCA_031404555.1. Taxonomy (GTDB): domain Bacteria; phylum Pseudomonadota; class Gammaproteobacteria; order Steroidobacterales; family Steroidobacteraceae; genus SCUD01. Next base: position 7,643 of record JANNHT010000190.1, on the reverse strand, counting down.
GCGCGACACGGCGAATGCCTACCTGCGGCCGATGGACGCGCCACCGGCAGCGCGGACCAGCGGCTGGCATGCCGGCTACGAATTCGGCACCGGCTACGACACCAACGCCAACTCCTCGACCGATGACGCCGATTTCTTCGGCATCGTCCTCGACCCGACCAATGTCGAGCAGTCCTCCGCCTTCGCGAACCTGGGGCTGTGGCTCACCCATCGCGGCAACGTCGGTGCCGCGGGCAGTTCGCGTACGACGCTCCGGGTCGGTCATCGCTGGAACCCGGATGCCGGGTTTGTGGACCAGTCGATCGCGAGCCTCGACTCGACGCTGTACTTCGGTTCCGGCCCGACGGTGTTCAGCATCGGCGCCGGTGGCTACTACGGCCTGCTGGACGGCGACCCGCACCAATGGGGCGCGAATGTCGATCTCGGGATCAGCCGCCAGATCGGCGAGGGCTGGCGCACTTCCGCACTGGTCCGCGCCGGGCAGCTGCGCTACGAGGATGACTTCGCCGGCCTGTCGGCACTCGACGTCGACCAGCTGCTCGGCATGGTCTCGGCGCAGTACGCAGAAGATGCCGGTGATTTCTCGGTGGGCCTCTATGTCGGCGACGACGATGCGCAGTCGACGAACTCGCCCTTCGGCAATCACCGCATCGGCCTCAATGTCCAGGCGGGCCTCAACCGCGTGCGCGGCCACCGCCTGCAGTTCCAGCTCGCCGCGCAGGAACTCGACTATTCCGACGAGCCGGGTTTCTTCGTCGGGTTTGACCGCCAGGACCGTTTCTGGTCGGCTGGGGTCTCCCTCGAGTTTCGCGACTGGCCCGCGGCGGGCATGCGCCTGACGCCGCGCGCCGCCTGGTCCGACAACGATTCGAACATTCCGCTCTATGCCTACGACCGGTTCGAGTTCAGCCTGACGCTGCAGCACTCGTTCCGGTAGCGAGGATCGCCATGACAGCGAATGCATTGCGCTTTTCGGTCCGCACCGCCGCGATTCTGATCGCCACCCTGGCGCTCGGGGGCGAGGCCTGGGCCGCGGCCGCCGGCAAGGTCCTGTTCGTGTCCGGCTCCGTCACGCTCGAGCGCACGCCAGCCGTCGCGCTGAAAGCCGGCGACGCGTTCTCGACCGGCGACGTCATCGTCACCGGCGAGAAGGCTCGCGCACAGTTGCTGATGAATGACGGCGCCCGGATCGCTCTCCGCGCCGCTTCGCGTTATCGCATCGACGAATTCGGGCTGCCTGCGGCGGTCGGCGAGCCGACCCAGGCGACGACGACCCAGGCCGGCGGCATTTCGGTCGCGACGCTGATGAAGGGCGGCTATCGCGCCTCCACCGGTGCGATCGGCAAGGACGGCGCCGGCCAGTATGAGGTGCGTACGCCGATCGGCACGCTCGGCATCCGCGGCACCGACTACGTCGCGGTCTGGTGCCAGGGCGATTGCGTGGACGTGCCGGGACTGGCGCCTTCGGATGCGGCGCGCAATGGCATGTATCTCGCGACCAATCTCGGCGCGATCGTGTTCCGCTTCGGCACCCGCGAGGTCGTCGTCAATGCTGGCGAGACCGTGTTCATCGCGGCCGCGAACGCGGAACCTGAGCCGCTCGAACGCGTGCCGCGCTGGCTGCTCGAGGACGGCGCCGGTCCGATCGTGACGGGCGAGCGCGACGACAAGGCGGGTGCGGTGACCGCGCTGCCCGATTTCTCGGATCGCCGCGTGCCGGGCACCGGCCAGCAGCCGGCTGATTCCGGCGTGGATCCCGTTGATCCAAATAATGCGAAGGACACCCAACGGCCGATCACCGGCACTTTCAACGGCCAGACCATCGACCTGACCTCCGGGCAATTGCCGCAGCGCGGACCGAATGATCCTCCTTTCCCGGGACAGCCCTCGCCTTCGCAACCGCCGCCGGTGAACCAGCCGCCTCCGGGAACCGCGGGTCCGCCACCCTCGAACAACATGCCGCCCCCGCCGCCGAACGTGCCACCGCCCGGCGGCAACTGAGGAGCATGAAGCCCGGTCATCACCGGATTGCGATCGTCGGAGCCGGTCCGGGGGGCTTGAGTGCGGCGGCCCACGCCGCGCAATTGAAAGTCGACCACGTGCTGCTCGAGTCGAGCCCCGCGCACGCGCACACGATCCAGCGATACCAGAAAGGCAAGCACGTGATGGCGGAGCCGCCGGTGCTGCCGTTGCGCAGTGACCTTCCATTCGCCGCGGGCACGCGCGAAACCGTGCTCGAGCGCTGGGGCTCCGGCGTCGAGTCGCTGGGCGTCAACCTGCGCTATGGCGCGCAGGTCACCGCGATTGCGGCGACCCAGCCGGGATTCCGGCTCGAACTCGCGGGCGGGGATACGGTCACCGCCGATCAGGTCGTGTTCGCGATCGGCATGCAGGGGAATCTGCGCAAGCTCGAGGTGCCGGGCGCGGACCTGCCCTGCGTGCAGTACCAGCTCGACGACCCGGAGGAATACAGCGGCGAAGTCATCGTCGTGGTCGGCGCCGGCGACGCCGCGATCGAGAACGCGGTCGCGCTCGCCGCGCAGAACGAAGTGGTCATCATCAATCGCATCGGCGAATTCGCGCGCATCAAGGACGGCAATCTCAAGCTGATCACCAAGGCGGTCGAATCGGGCCGCATCGGTTGTTTCTACAACAGCCAGGTCGCGGCCGTACAGCGTGCCGCCTGCAACGGCCCGGGCACGCGACCCTATGTGCTCGTGCTCGACACCGCCGACGGCCAGGCGCAGATCGCCTGCAATCGCATCATCGCGCGCATCGGCGCGACACCGCCGCGGCGCTTCGTCGAATCCTGCGGCATCGCATTCCCGGGACCGGACCCGATGGCGTTGCCGGTCCTGACCGATCGTTACGAATCCAGCGTCTCCGGGTTGTACGTGATCGGCGCGCTCGGCGGCTATCCGCTGATCAAGCAGGCCATGAACCAGGGCTACGAGGTGGTCGAGACCATCCTCGGCCGCGAAGTGCGCCCTGCCGACCATCCGCTGTTCGAGGAGAAGTTCCGCGCGCTGCCTTTCGGCCTCGACGTCGACGCGACCCTGCACCTGATCCAGCAGCGCGTGCCGCTCTATCGCGAGATCAACCCGTTGCAGTTCCGGGAATTCATGCTGGGCAGCTCCGTGCTGCGCCCCGAGTCCGGCAGCACCGTGTTCCGCCGCAACGACTACACCGACACTTTCTTCGTCGTGCTGGAAGGCGAGGTCGAGATCGAACTTGGCGAGGAACAGCCCTACCGCCTGCGGCTGGCCGCAGGCCAGTTTTTCGGCGTGATGAGCCTGCTGTCCGGGCGGCGCCGCTCGGCGACCGTGTTCGCAGGCAAGGGCTGCGTGCTGATCGAATCGCCGCGCCGCGAAGTGCTGAAGCTCGTGAACTCGCTCGAAGCGGTGCGTCACCACATCGATCGGCATTTCGTCGTGCGCGCGATCCAGACCGCCTTCGCCCACGACGCGACCGATGCGGAACTCGCGGACGTCGTGGAACGGGCGAAGGTCAATCGCTACAAGTCGGGCACCGTGATTTTTTCGGAAGGCGACGAGGCCGACACGCTGCACCTGATCCGCAGCGGCTCGGTCGCGGTGTCGCGCAACATCGGTGGCCGCGACATCGTCACCTCCTATGTCGCCGCCGGCAACTACGTCGGCGAGATGGGCCTGATGGGCAAGACGCGCCGCGGCGCGACTGTGCGCGCGAATGTCGCGACCGAGACCGTCAGCCTCGGCGCGGCGGACTTCGATGCGCTGCTGGCACGAAACCCGGCGCTCCGCCAGAAAGTGCAGGCCCTGGTGCGCAAGCGCCTCGCCGAGAATGCACGCATCTCGGCCCAGCCCCACACCGGCGACATCGTCTCCTTCCTGATGCAGCAGGGCATCGGCGAGGCGACCGACGTGCTCCTGATCGACGAAGGGCTCTGCATCGGCTGCGACAACTGCGAGCGCGCCTGCGCGGACACGCACGGAGGCACCTCCCGGCTCAACCGCGAGGCGGGGCCGACCTTCGCGCGGTTGCACGTGCCGACCTCCTGCCGCCACTGCGAAGACCCGCATTGCATGACCGACTGCCCGCCGGATGCGATCCGGCGCGCGCCGAATGGCGAGGTCTACATCCGCGACAGCTGCATCGGCTGCGGCAACTGCGAGAAGAACTGTCCCTATGGCGTGATCCAGATGGCGGCCGCCGCGCCGCCGCGCACGGGACTGCTGCCCTGGCTGATGTTCGGCATGGGCCGCGAGCCCGGCGCGCGCATCGAAGCCGGCGGCAAGAAGGACAGTGGCCCGAAAAAAGCGGTCAAGTGCGACATGTGCAAGGACCTCTCCGGTGGGCCCGCTTGCGTGCGCGCCTGCCCGACGGGCGCGGCGATCCGCGTCGGGCCGGAGGACCTGATGGATCTGGTCTCGCGCGCGAGTCGCTGATGCAGGAATCGATCCTCAGCTATCGCCGCCTGCGCTATCTGTGGGTGTCCGCGGCGCTCGCCGCCGTGACAATCGCGGGTTTCGCGTTGCACCGGCCCGCGGAGCCGGCGAATGGCGGCACCTGGCTCGGTTACACGCTGGGCGGCATCGCGGCAGGCCTGGTCGTCTGGCTCGCCGCCTTCGGTGTGCGCAAGCGCGCCTACGGCTCGACGCTCGGCAGCGTGCGGGGCTGGTTGTCCGCGCATGTCTATCTCGGCCTCGCCCTGATCGTCGTCGCGACCCTGCATGCCGGCATGCAGTTCGGCTGGAATGTCCACACGCTGGCCTACGTGCTGACCTGCGTGGTCGTCGCGAGCGGCATGGCCGGTGTCTGGCTGTATCTGCGCTATCCCGAAGCGATGAGCCGCAATCGCGCCGCACAGACCCGCGAGCAGATGCGCGCGGAACTTGCGGACTTCGATCGCCTGTCGGGGCGGCTCGCGACCGCGCTTGGCGGCGACTACCCGGACGTGATCATGAGCGCGCGCGATCGCGTGGCGCTCGGCGGCAGCGCCTTCGCCCTGCTCGCCGGCCGCGACCATTCGCTCATCGTGCTGCCCTCCGCCGGTGGTCCCGACCGCCAGCATCCGCTTCCGAACCCGTCCCAGTCGCGTCTTGTCGAATGGCTGGGCGGCCAGCTCGCTGAGAGTACGCAAGGCGAGCGCACGCACCAGATCCACGAGCTGATGACGCTCGCCGGCGCGCGCCGCAGCGTGCTCGATCGCATGCGTCGCGATGCCCAGATCCGCGCCTGGCTGGACGCCTGGCTCTATCTGCATGTGCCGGCGACATTCGCCCTGCTGGCAGCGCTGATCGCGCACGTCGTCACCGTGTTCATCTACTGGTAGCCGGCGATGCGCGTCCTGATCCGGTTTCTCCGTCGCGGACAGGCCGGTGCGGTCGAAGGCAAGGAACGCCTGTTCGACGGCGAAGTCGTCACACTCGGCCGCTCGACCGACCAGGTGCTGCACCTCAAGGACCGCCGCGTCGCGCTGAAACACGCGCGCATCGCGATGCGCGCAGGCCGGCCTGTCATTTCAAGCAGTGCCCCGGCAGGCATCGTCGTCAACGACGGGCTCTGCCGCGAGGCCCCGCTCGCACCCGGCGACACCATCCGCATCGGCGCCAATGTCCTGCGCGTGCTCGACCCGCCGCGCGACGTGGACCTTGCCTTCAGTTTCGAACTCGATCCGGAAGTCGCCGCCGCGACCGCGGGATTCGATCCGAAGGGCATGGATCTCAAGGCGCTCGGCCTTCGCAAACGGTCGTTGAGCTGGATTGCCTTTGGCGCGGTGCTCGTGCTCTCGCTCGCGATTCCGGCGACCGGCTTGCTGGACCAGAAATTGAACGACCGGCTGCGCGCCGGTCCTGCGCCCGACGACGGCTACTGGCTGAGCGGCCCGTTGTCGTCGGTGCACCACAATCTCGGCGAGCAATGCGAGGCCTGCCATCAGACGCCTTTCCAGCGTGTGCAGAACGAGGCCTGCGTGGACTGCCATGCAGGAATCGGCCGGCATTTCGCGCCGGCTACGAGAGTCGCCGCACTCGACACGACGCGCTGCGCCGCCTGCCATGCCGAACACAACGAACCGGCGACGCTGGTGCGCCGCGACGACGGGCTCTGCACCGACTGCCATGCCGACATCAAAGCCGTCGCCGGCGAGATGACGACGACCGGGGACGTCGTCGATTTTCATGACCGGCATCCGCCGTTTGACGCACAACCGTCCGCGCCAGAAAGCCTGAAATTTCCGCACGACACCCATCTCGATCCGGCCGGCATCGAGGGGCCGCAGGGCGATGTCGTGATGGCCTGCGTCGATTGCCATCGCCCGCAGGACGATGGCCTGCGCATGAAGCCCGTGACGATGGAGGAACATTGCTCCACCTGCCATCGTCTCGACTTCGATCCGGCTTTCCCCGAAGCGACCGTGCCGCATGTCGAGGCTGACGTGGTGCTCCGCCGCCTGATCGAGTACTACAGCCGCAGTTATCTCGAGGATTACCCGGACCCGGAAGCGAAATCCGGATTGTCCCGGCACGCCGAGGTGCCGGGGCGCGAGCCGGGCGCGCGGGAGCGCGAACAACTGCTGCGGCGCGCGCGCGACCGCGCTTTCACGATCGCGCGCGACGTGATCGAGCGGCGCACTTGTGTCGATTGCCACGAGATCGAGAACACGGGCGATGCCGCGAATCCCTGGCGCGTCGTTCCGGCGCAGCTTCAGGCCGCCTGGTTCCCTGCCGCGCGCTTCAGCCACGCCCGCCATGCGACGGAGCTGTCGGGCTGCGACCGCTGCCACGAGGCGGAGGATTCTCATGCGGCCGGGGACGTGCTGATGCCCGGGATCGGCGCCTGCCGCGAATGCCACGGCAGCGGCGACCCGCATCGCAATCCCGAAGGCCGCGTGCAGAGCAGCTGTACGCTGTGCCACGGATTTCACGATGTCGCTCACGGAGCCTGGGCTCCGGTTGCCGGGCGATGAAGTTTGCGATCTCGCTGGCGGCATTCGCCGCCCTGACTGGCTGCGGTGGCGGCGGGCAATCGGAATCTCCGCCTGGCGCAGTCGATCCACCACCCGCCGGCTGCGACGGTTCCTGCGCGGGGCCGACGAGCCTCCTGTCGGTCACGGAGGTCGAGACGGTGCTCGCGCGCGCAATCACCGAAGCCCAGGCCCAGGGTGCCGTCGCCACGATCGCGGTGACGGATCGCGTCGGCAATGTGCTCGCGGTCTTTCGCATGACAGGCAGTGACACGACGATCGCGGTTCAGTCGAATGGCGCGAGCGGCGGTCTCGAGGCGGTATCGATCATCCCGGATTCGATGGCCGCGATCGCAAAGGCGGCGACAGCGGCCTATCTCTCGACCGAGGGGCATGCCTTCGGCACGCGCACCGCGAGTCAGATCATTCAGCAGCATTTCAATCCGGGCGAAGCACTCGCGCCCGGCGGGCCGCTCTTCGGCGTGCAATTCAGCCAGCTGCCCTGCTCCGATCTCTCGAGCCGCTTCGGCGGCGGCGCCGCAGACGCCGGTCCCAAGCGCTCGCACAAAGCCGAGTTGTGGCGTCGACCATGTCTGGCCGAGCTCGGTGTACGCCGCATTGGTGGAGCACGCCGCAAGGCCCAGGCACGTCTGTCCGGTTCCGCTGTTCGCCGTAATTTTCCACTTGAACTGCGGCG
>JANNHT010000189.1:0-9037 GCA_031404555.1 Gammaproteobacteria bacterium | reverse complement strand
CGGGCTCCTGCGCGATGGACCAGCGCGTTGACCAGCGTGTTCTCCCTCTTGTCGCCGAGGGGATGCACGTGCATGCCCGCGGGCTTCTCCACGACGAGGATGTCGTCGTCTTCATGAAGGATCGCGAGGGGGTGGTCCCAGGGCGGGTTCCACCGCGCTGCGGTTTCCAGGGCGATGAGGGCATCCAGACGGATCGCGATGCGATCTCCATCCGAGTGCACCATCGGTGACACCACCGGCTTTCGGTGCCACCATCGCCACATGCCCTCGATCCTGGCCCGGGCCACGGCGCTCATCGTTACTGTGTTGCCCGTGGTTGTTGCGGCCGCCGAAGCAATGGTCGTGCCGCCGGGCATCGCGACCCATGCGGACGGGCGCCAGCCGATCGAATCGCTCTATGAAACCTACCTGTCGCTCGTCGAACAGGGCTGGACGGCGGAGGTCGTCGTGAACTCGCAGCCCGCGGGCACCGAGACTGCACTTCCGATCATTGCACTGCGCTCGCCTCAGCCCGGCGCCGCGGTCTGGATCCTCGCCGGCATCCACGGCGAGGAGCCGGCGGGCCCGAATGCGATCGCAAAGGCGATCGAGGACATCGCCGCGCTCGGCCGCCGCCGCCCGGTCGTGCTGATGCCGCTCCTGAATCCGCAGGGCTATGCGCGCAACTGGCGCTATCTCAACGTGCCGGTGTATTCAGAGACGATCGACGGCCAGAGCGTCGGCGATTCGTCGCACCTGCTGCCGTCGGCCGCCGATCCCGCGATTGCGCGAGCGGCGGCGGCTTCGAGTCCCGAGGCGGATGCGATCACCGCCTTCATCCTGCGCACCGTCGCCGCTTACCCGCCGGTCGCCAGCATCGACCTGCACGAGGACAACCTGATCCACGCGGGCTACGTCTATTCGCAGGGAACGGCCGGCGCGGCGGATCCGCTCGCGATCGAGGCCGTCGCGGTCCTGAAGGCGGCCGGTGTACCGATCCAGCAGGGCGGCACGACGCGCTTCGACGAGCCGATCGCGGGCGGCATCATCGGCCCGGTCGTCGACAGTTCGATCGACGAGCTGATGAGCAGCGTCACGATCGTTTCCGGCGGCTGCGCCATGCGCGGCCCGGCCGCCCCGACCGTGCTCGTCTTCGAGACGCCGGCCGCGGCGCTGACGCTCGATGCCCGCGTCGCCGCCCATGCCGCGCTGATCCGCCGCCTCGCTGCGCTGCTGTCGCCGTCCGCCGCCCCGTAGCACCGCATGCAAGCCCATCACGCACCCAAGTCGGTCTTCGACCAGGCCATTGCACTGATCGGCGCGGGCGAGCTCGGCGTCGCGCTGACGCGCTGCCGCGCGGCGCTCGAGAAGTTTCCGCAGGACGTCAACATGCGGGCATTGCTCGGCGCGCTGCTCGTCAAGATGGACCGCACGGAAGAGGCGGAGTCGGTCCTGCGCGAGGTCATCGCGCTCGCGCCGACCTTCGCGAAGCCGCACGAAGACCTCGGGCACCTGCTGCTGCAGCTGAAGCGACCCGCCGATGCCCTGCCCGTCCTCGAACGCGCCACGCGGCTCGATCCCGGCCTCGAGCGCGCGTGGTTCAACCTCGGCCAGGCGCTCGCGCTTGTCGGTCGGGGCAAGGATGCGGACGGCGCATTCGAGAAGAGTTTCGAGCTCTCGCCCGAGCGCCGGTTGATGGCGCTTGCCGCCGAGCACCAGAAGGAAGGAAGGCTCCAGGAAGCGGAACGCCTGTACAAGCGCATCCTGCGACAGAACCCGAAGAACGTGGATGCGCTGCGCCTGCTCGCACTGATCGCGCTGAAGGCCGATCGCGCGGACGAGGCCGAGCGCCTGCTGGTGCAGGCGATCGCGCTGGCGCCGGACTTCCAGCTCGCGCTCCTCGACCTCGGACGGCTCCGCAAGGAGCAGGACCGGTTCTCCGAGGCGCTGGAGTGCCTCGACCACGTGATCGCGCTCGACCCTTCGAATGCGCAGGCGCACTACCTGCGCGCCGCGACGCTTGCGCGCGCGTCGTTCACGTACGAGGCGATCGAAGGCTTTCGGCGCTGCCTCGAACTGCGCCCGGCCCATGGCGGCGCGCTGCTCGGGCTCGGCCACGCGCTGAAGGCGGTCGGCGACTATGCAGGCGCGGTCGCATCCTATGACGCCTGCATCCGCCACGCGCCGGATTCCGGCGAGACTTACTGGAGCCTCGCGAACCTCAAGACCTACCGCTTCAACGACGCCATGGTCGAGGAGATGCAGCGGCAGGCCGCCCAGCCTGACGTGACTCCCCAGTCCGAGGTGAACTTCCTGTTCGCGCTCGGCAAGGCCCGGGAGGATCACGGCGACTTCGGGCAGGCCTGGCACTACTACCGCACCGGCAACGTCAAGCAGCGCGCGCAGGTCGCCTACGACCCGGTGCAGACCGAAGTCATGAACGACCGCCTGGTGAAGGTCTACACGGCCGAATTCCTCGCAGCCCGCGCCGGCTGGGGCAATCCGGACGCTGCGCCGATCTTCATCCTCGGCCTGCCGCGCTCGGGCTCGACGCTGCTCGAGCAGATCCTCGCGAGCCACAGCCAGGTCGAAGGCACCAGCGAGCTGCCCTACATCGGGCGCATCGCCTCGTCACAGAGCCGCAACGACGTGGACGGCGTCAACTACCCCGAGGCGATGCGCGAACTCGGGCCGGCGAATGTCCGGGCGCTCGGCGACGAATATCTGGCGCAGGCACAGGTGCACCGGCGCGCCGGCGCGGCGCGCTTCATCGACAAGATGCCGAACAACTTCCCGAACTCGGGCCTCATCGCGACCATCCTGCCCGGCGCGAAGATCATCGACGCGCGCCGCCACCCGCTCGACGCCTGCCTGTCCTGCTACCGCCAGCTCTTCGCCAAGGGCCAGAACTTCACTTACGACCTGACGGAGATCGGCGAGTACTACCTGCAGTACCAGCGGCTGATGGACCACTGGGCCGACGTCATGCCGGGTCGCGTGCTGACCGTGCAGTACGAGGAGGTGGTCGCCGATTTCGAGGCGCAGGTTCGGCACCTGCTCGAGTTCTGCGGTCTGCCGTGGGAGGACGCTTGCCTGCGTTTCTACGAAAGTGACCGGCCGGTGCGCACGCCCTCGGCGGAACAGGTGCGCCAGCCGATCTACGACCGGTCAGTCGGCCACTGGCTGAACTACGCCGCCCACCTCGACGAGCTGGTCGAGGTGATCACGCCGATTCGCGAACGCTATCGGCGCTTCGAGCCGGCGGCAGGTAGTCGAAAATAAAGTTGATGCGGTCCACGGCGCCCTTGTTCATGACGCTGTGGACTTTCTGGTTGTTGATCTCGTAAGCCTCGCCGACCTCGAGCTGGTACGGGCGCCCGTCGATCATGAACCGCACGCGCGGATTGGTGATGATCGGCAGGTGGATGCGGTGGCCGGCGCCGAACGACGGATGCGTGTCGCGGTGCGGGACGATGCGCCCGCCCGCGAGGAGCTTGGCTGCCATCGCGCGGATGATGGTCCCGCCCGGCGGATACCACTTGCCGATGATCTCGTGCATCACGGGGACCGCGACTTTTGCCAGCCGGTCCCAGCCCGGCTGCTTGCTGACCTCGAGTTCGGGCCACCTGGATACATCGGCGAAGAGCAGCACGATCGAGCGTGTCTGCTCGTGGACTTCGTAGTCGTTCTGCCGCCGGACATTCTCGTTCCAGGCGGCCTCGTCCTGCGCGAGGATCGCCTCGCCGAGCGCCTCCATCCCGACTTTCCCGAAGCTCTTGATCGAGACGCCGATGTCCATCGCGCCGGCCCTAGAAGTCTTTGCGGAACTGGAGTCCGATGGTGCGCGGCCGGTTGACGGACTCCCGCCGGACTGCCCAGCGATCGCTCAGGAAAGTCTGCGCGCGTTCGTCCCAGACGTTGTCGACGAAGAGCGCCGCGCTCCAGTCCTCGCCCTCGAGGCCGACACGGAAATCACCGGTGTCGTAGGCGTCGAGCGTCTCCACGTCGCCCGGATTGATAACCGACTGGATGCCCGCGAGGCTCGTGACCGACTCGCCGACGTAGGCGATATCGAGCCGCGCAAACGGTTGCGCGTTCAGCAGCTGGCCGCGCGGCCGGAACTCGATGCCGAGCGTCGCGGTCCAGTCCGGCGTGAGCGGCAGCCTGGCGCCCGCCGATACGAACACGGGGTCGAAGGCCGGGTCGAGCACGATCGCCGTGGCTTCCGACACTTCGGCTTCGTTCCAGCCGAGGGTGCCGTCGATCTGCCAGGCGTCGTTGATCACGAACTGGAACTCGGTCTCGATGCCCTTGATCTCCGCGGTGGGCAGGTTGATGTAGCCGAGCTGGAAGAAATCCTCCTGCGGGTCTTCGATCTGCACCGCGAAGTCGTCCCATTCCATCAGGTAGGCGGCGACATTGAGCCGCAGCCGGTTGTCCAGCCACTCGGACTTGGCGCCGATCTCCATGTTCGTGAGCGTATCGGAGCTGAACTCGCGCGGAAGGATTGAACTCGGCTTGACCGGATTGTTGCCGCCGACGCGGAAGCCCTCGGAGTAGGTCGCGTAGACCATGCGGTCGTCGTCGACCCGGTAGGTCAGGTTGAGCTTGAAAACCGAGCCGCTCTCGCTCGTGTCCACGGCGTCGTCGGTCCGCGAGGCGCCGGTGAAGCCGGGCGGCTTTTCCTGCAGCAACGCGAAGAACCGCTCGTAGTCGAACCAGCGGCCGCCCGCCGTGATCGTGAAGTTTTCGGTGACGTCGAAGCCGATCTCTCCGAACAAGGCTTTCTGCTCGAGCTCCGAGTCGTAGACCCCGAGCCACCAGCGGTCGGTCGGGTCGAGCGAATTGCCGGTCAGGTTCTGCTCGTATTCGTTGAAGTACGTGAACGACTCCGTGGCGGGATAGCCGCGCACGTAGCTGTTGAACTCGGTGTGGCTTTCTTCCTTGCTGTAGAACACACCGGCGAGCCAGGACCAGCGGCTCTCGGCGTCGTTGTTCGACTGGAGTCGCGCCTCGAAGTTGGTGATCTCGGTCAGTTCGTTGTTGGTCGCGAAGCCGCGCGGATCGTCGCCGAAGTCGTAGCTGACGAAGCCGCTCGAGTCCAAAGAAGCCTCGTAGTCGGTTGCATCGGCCTCGTAGGCGAAGTCGCGGTCGAAGTACGAAGCCGAGACGACCAGGTCCGCGAAGGACAATGACGCATTGGCCGTCAGCGCCAGCTGGTACCAGTCGTCGTCGAGGCTCTCTTTCTCGAAGCGCACCTGCTGGAGGTCGCCGACGTCGCCCGAGAGGTCCCCGTGCCCATCGGTCGAGAGGCCCTGATAGATGCCCGAGAGCGTCACGTCGAAGTTATCGGTGACGTCGAAGCGGAGCGCCGCCCTGCCGCCGGTCGTGCGGGCGGAGTTGACGTCCTCGTCGACCACGTTCGAATTGTCGTACGTGCCGCCCGGGCTGTCCGACAGCACGTTGTCGATGTAGCCGGCGTCCTCGGCGGCGAAGCCGACGAGCCGCAGCGCGACGCGGTCGCCGCCCAGCGGGAGGTTGATCATCGCGCTGACGTCGTAGCCCTCCGAGCCGCCGGAGACGCTGGTGACCTGTCCTTCCACCCAGGCGTCGAAAGCCGCCGGATCCGGCTTCGCGGTGATGACCCTGAGCGTGCCTGACTGGGAGCTCGCGCCGTACAGCGTTCCCTGCGGCCCGCGCAGCGCTTCGACGCGCTCGATGTCGATGAACCGCGGATCCGGATTACGGCCGCCCTGCGTGATCGGCTGCTCGTCGAGATACAGCGCCGAGGACGGCACCCCGCCGAACTCCGTGCCCGAGGCCGCCACGCCGCGGAAGACCAGCGTCGTGCCGCCGGGCTCGCGCTGCGCGAGCGACATGCCGGGTATGTACTTGACGATGTCGTCCATCTGCTGGAGGCCGCGCATCGCGATCGCGTCGGAGTCGAAGGCGCTGATGGATTCGGACACGTCCTGCAGTCGTTCCGCCCGGCGCGTGGCGGTCACGATGACTTCACCGAGCGCCGTTTCGGGCGGTGGGGCTTCGGTCTGCGCGATGGCGGCGCCGCTGGCGGTCGCGAGCACGGCCGAGACCGCCGCGCTCAATGCCTTTGATTCAGGGCGACCCGTACGCGAAGTGAAATTCGACATGTCTGACTCTCCTCGACCGCCATCCGATAGTAACGACCACTCCCGTGAACGGCAATCCGCCGCCCGCGTCAGCCGGCGCGCCTCTGCGCGCTGTCCGTCGGCCCACGCATCGTAGCGACATACCACTCCAGAAACCGCTGCGTGAAGTCTTCCATCGGCGACAGCGGGCCCGGCTCGTAGAATCGCGAGTCCACGCCTGCCTGGTTGCGCTCGATGATGGTCTTGTCCGCCATCGTCGTGACGTCCCACAGCCAGGTCAGCGCCGCGCGATCGTAGTCCTTGCCCTCGACTGCCGACCCGTTGACGAACCAGGTGATCTCGCAATCCGTGTTGCGCATGCCGCGCGGGGTAAACCGGTACAGCACGACGTGGTCGCAGTAAGCGAGCCCGAAGGTCATCGGGCCGATGTGCAGGTCGGTCGTGCCGCCGTCGTATCCCGAGATCGAGCCCATCAGCGGCGCGACCGGCTTGCCGTCGCGGCTGCCGGTCAGGTGTCCGCGCAGGAGCGGATACCGCTCGAAGTCCCGGTCGGTGCCGACCGGGCCGGCGTCGAGCCAGGAATGACGCGTCACCGCGCGCGACAGGCCGACGGTTTCCGAGCGATCGAGCACTTCCTCCAGCTTCACCTCGCAGTCCTTGCGCGGGATCGCGCGGCCGTGACCGACCGAGTACTCCGGGTGGGCCGTCAGGCAGTGGTAGCACTCGCAGTAGTTCTCGACCGTCAGCTTCCAGTTGGCGGCGATCGGGTAGTTCTGGCGGTGAGCGATCTTCGCGTGCCCGAGGTCCCAGGGCGCCAGCAGCGGGCCGAGGTCCCGCTCGATCGGGTCGAAGGACACCGCATCCGGGTCGAAGTTGATGAAGATGAGCCCCTGGAAGACACGGGCCTGGAGCCGCTTGAGGCCGAGGCGCGACTTGTCGATGCCTTCCGGCGCGAAGCCGAGCGCTTTCAGCGAGCCGTCCAGCCCGTAGGTCCAGCCGTGGTACTTGCAGGTGAAGCGCGCCTCGCGGCCCGCCAGCGCGTCGCAGATGCGCGAGCCGCGGTGCCGACAGACGTTGAGCAGCGCATTCACGCCGCCCTCCGCGTCCCGGACAATGATCACGGATTCGCTCGCGATCTCGAACAGGAAGTAGTCGCCCTTCTCCGGGACCTGGCTCGTGTGCCCGACGTAATGCCAGGATTTCAGGAAAATGCGCCGGAGCTCGGCTTCGTAGATCTCCGGGTCGTGGTACACGGGACGCGGCAGCGCATGCCCGGGCCGCCAGCTGTCGAGGATGTTCTTCAGTTCCATGGTCCTACCTCGTCGTGGCGCGCCGGTTCGAGGCGAAGGCCGCGATCGTCACGGTGGCTGCCACCAGCACGATGATAATCGTCGTGATGGCATTAATGTCAGGCGTTACGCCGAGCCGGACCTTCGCGAAGATGAACATCGGCAGCGTCGTCGCCCCGGGCCCCGAGACGAAGCTCGAGATCACCAGGTCGTCGAGCGACAGCGTGAAAGCCAGCAGCCAGCCCGAGATCAGGGCCGGCATCAGCATCGGCACCGTTATGTCGAAGAAGACCGCGACCGGCCGGCCGCCGAGGTCCATCGCGGCCTCCTCCAGGGTCTCGTCCATCGCCGCCAGCCGGGACCGCACGACCACGACCACGTAGGCCATCGAGAAGGTGATGTGGGCGAGCGTGATCGTCGTGGCACCCCGGCTCGCCGGCCAGCCGATCAGGTTTGCCATCGAGATGAAGAGGAAGAGCAGCGACAGGCCGGTGATGATCTCGGGCATCACGAGCGGCGCGGTGACCATGCCGGAGAGCAGGAGCCTGCCCTTGAGGCGCGTGACGCGCTGGAGCGCGAGCGCGACGATCGCGCCGAGCGCGGTCGCAAACGTGGCGCTCACGACTGCGATCTGCAGCGAGAGCATCGCGGCCTCGAGCAGCTGGTGGTCGGACAGCAGGCTTGCGTACCAGCGCAGCGAGAATCCGCCCCACAGCGTGACGAGCCGCGAGTCGTTGAACGAATAGATCACGACCGAGAGGATCGGCACGTACAGGAGCGCGTAGCCGAAGGCGACGATCGAGGTCAGCGCCAGCGAGCGGCGGTTCATCGCCCCTCCTCCTGCTCACGCGCCTGGATGCGCTGGAACCAGAGGATCGGCGCGATCAGCAGCAGGAGCAGCACGACCGACACGGCCGAGGCGACCGGCCAGTCGCGGCTCACGAAGAACTCGTCCCACAGCACGCGGCCGATCATCAGCGTGTCGGCGCCGCCGAGGAGCGCGGGAATCGTGAACTCACCGACCGCAGGGATGAAGACCAGCAGGCAGCCGCCGAGGATGCCCGGCATCGACAGCGGCAGGGTGATGTCCATGAAGGCGCGGCTGCGCCGGGCTCCGAGGTCGGCCGCGGCGTCAAGCAGGTTGTGGTCGTGGCGCTCGAGGTTCGAGTACAGCGGCAGGATCATGAACGGCAGGTAGGAGTACACGATGCCGAGATAGACCGCGAAATCGTTGTAGAGCATCTGGATCGGCTGGTCGATCACTCCGAGCCAGATCAGCGCCTCGTTGATCACGCCGCGGTTGTTGAGCAGCCCGATCCACGCATAGACGCGGAGCAGAAACGAGATCCAGAACGGCAGGATCACGGCGAGCAGCAGGACGTTGCGCCGAGCGGGCGCCTGGCGCGCGATGAAGTACGCCATCGGGTAACCGAGCAGCAGGCACAGCAGCGTGCCGATCGCCGCCATCTTCAGCGACGACAGGTAGATGATCCCGTAGTAGCCGTCCTGGAACAGGAAGACGTAGTTCTCGAGCGTTGCCCGGATGCCCTGGAACCCCTCTGCACCCCACTCGAGCAGCGCCGTGAATGGCGGCTGCGCAATGACCGGGTCGGCGACGCTGATCTTCAGGATGATCAGGAA
>JANNHT010000188.1:0-17934 GCA_031404555.1 Gammaproteobacteria bacterium | reverse complement strand
CGAGGATGCGATCGATCGCGGCGATCAGGCCGCTGACGCTGCCGCCGGAATCGAGGTCGATGAACGGATAGATGCCGTTGAAGAAGAGGTCCCCGGTGTGGATCACGTTCGCTTTCCTGAACACGACGACCGTATCGCCGTCGGTATGGGCCTGCGGGGCGTGGTAGCCGCGCAATTCCTCTCCGTTCACGTGCAGCGTCAGGCTGTCGTTGAAGGTGACGACCGGCAGCGCCATCGGCGGTGACGCCGGCGTCTTGTGATTCAGGAATTCCGAGTTCTGGTCGCTGCCCATGCGGGCCCGCACGCCCTCGTGCGCGAGGATCAGGGCGCCCTGCTTGCCCAGGTTTTCATTGCCGCCCGTGTGATCGCCGTGCCAGTGGGTATTCAGTACGAAGCGCGGCGGCCGCGGATCGAGCGTCGCGAGCGCCGCGAAAATCTGGGGCGTGCCCTGCGCGTACTGGTCGTCGATCAGGATCACGCCGTCGGGGCCCACTGACACGCCGATGTTGCCGCCGCTGCCGTAGAGCACATAGATGCCCTCCGCCACTGGCGCGACGTCGATCTTCCTGGGCGGCATCTGCGCCGAGGCAGCGCCGGCGGTGACAAGCAGGAATGCGGTGACGATCAATCGGAACATGGAGGCTCTCCGGCCGGTGGACGACAGGGCGACATCATAGACCGGCCCGTGCCGGATGGCGGTCAGCGCTTCGGCCCCGCAATCCGCTGTTCGAGCCGTTTCGCCGAAACGGGCACCGAGGTGCCGAGCGACTGGGCAAAGAGCGACACCCCGTATTCGGCGAGCAGCCATTCCATCTCCGCGGCGAGCGCAGCATCCGGCAGCCGCGCGATGCGATCGCGCCAGGCGAGCATCTCGCGCTGAGCTGCTGCATTGCGCCCTTCCTTCAGCCGCTGGACGCGGGCCTCGAGCCCCGCGAGGAGCCGCGGCAGTTCGTCGAACCAGGGGTCGGGCACCTGCGCGACGAATCGGGACGGCGCCAGACGTTCGAGTGAACGCCGGCAATCCGCCGCCGCGGCCTGGTCGGTGCCGGCCGGCAGGGCATCGAGTGCCTTGCGTACCGCCCGTGCGGCTTGCAGGATTTCGCGCGCGCGCACGCCGATGGCCATCCCGATCGCGTACACCTCGCCGCGGCCCCGCGCGAGGGCGAGATTGAAGGCATGCTCATCGCGTGCGAGCGGCTGACCGGCCGGCAGGCAGGCGCGTTCGACCGCTCGGTCGCAGGCTTCGTCGGCGAGCCCGGTCATCGGGCCCAGGGGCTGTTGCAACAGGACGAGTTCCCGGTCGTGCGCAAGTCCCTTGCGAACCGGCTTCAACGCATCGGTGAGCGCGAGCGACAGCAGGCGGCGGAGCCCCGCGCGGTGCACCGCGAGCGCCTCCTGCGGTTGCGGCAGGGCGACCAGAGAGACGCTGTCGCCGTCATCACGCAGCGCAGGATAGACGGCGACGCGCTCGCGGCCGCGTTCGACCTCGATGGACTCGGCGAGCTGGTCGACTTCCCAGCGGCGGAGCCCGCCCTTTGCGAATCCGCGGGTCGATTCGCGCACCGCCGCCTCGCCCTCCCCGCGCAGGGACTCGCGCAATCTCGCGATGCTCCGGTCCTCGCCGAGCAGGCGGCCGTCGTCGCCGAAGACCCGGAAGTTCAGCCGCAGGTAATCCGGCAGCGCCACGGCCTGGAGTTCGACCGCCGCGATCGCGTGGCCGGCGATCGCGGACAGCACGCGGGCGAGTTCCGCCCACATCGGCTGCGTGACGTCGGCCTGGCCGAGCGCCTGGGCAGCGGATGCGGGGGCAGGCACCAGCGAGCGGCGCTGCGACTTCGGCAGGCCGCGGATCAGCGTCGTGACGAGTTCGAGCCGATGTCCCGGCACGCTCCAGGCCGCAAGATCCCCGTCCAGCGCCGGCAGGGCTGCGAGCGGCATCTCGAGCGTTGCGCCATCGTCATCTGCTCCCGGCTCGAGCCGGTAACGCAGGGCATCACGTCGCCCGCCGATCGCGAGTTCGTCGGGGAACGCCACGGGGTCCGGCCAGGCCGCACCGGTCGCGAGCACGTCGCCGCGCTCCTGGAGCAGCAGGCCCGGTTGCGCCGGCTCCGCGCCCTTGCGCCAGCGCTCGAATCCACCCAGGTCGTGCACCGTCTCGGGCAGCCGGGCAAGGAAAAATTCGACGGCGCGGTCCTCGTCGTAGAGCGATCCGTGACGGCGCAGCTTGGCCTCGGCCAGCCCGAGGGCGGCCTTCACGCCGCGGTTGTGGGCGACGAACGGCGCGGCGAGCCGGCAACGGCCGAGCACCAGCGCCTCGCGCGCGAAGATGCGGCGTGCGGCCGCGGGTGCGACCCGCCCGTAGTTGACGCGCCGGCCCGCGGACAGGGTGAGCCCGTACAGCACGACCGTCTCGCGCGCGGCGACGAAGCCGCGCTCCTCCGACCATTCCGGCTCGTCGTAGCTGCGCTTCAGCAGGTGTGCGGCCGCCGCTTCGATCCAGCCGGGTTCGATCGCAGCGACCTGGCGCGCGTACACGCGGCTTGTTTCGACGATCGTCCCGGCCATCACCCAGCGCGGCGGGCGCACGGCGAGCGGCGTGCCGGGTGCGATGACGAATCGCAGGCCGCGGGCGCCTAGGTAGTCGCTGCGCTCGGTGAGTTCGCCGATGCCGCCGAGGAGCCCCGACAGCAAGGCGCGATGAATCGCCTCGAATTCCGCCGGCTTCGTGTTCTCGCGCCAGCCGAGTTCCGCCGCGATCTGGGCGAGCTGCGCGCGCAGCTCGTCCCATTCGCGCATGCGCGCCGCCGACAGGAAGTGTTCGCGGCACCAGCGCCGCGAGGCGCTCGTGCCCCTGGACTCGCGGGTCTCGCGCCAGGCGCGATGGAGATTCAGGAGCCCCGCGAAATCCGAACGCGCATCGGCGAACAGCCGGTGCTTCGCATCGGCGTCCGGTTGCAGGCCGACCGGCCGCTCGCGCGGGTCCTGGATCGATAGCACGGCGGTCAGGGTCAGCAGTTCGGCGAGTGCGCCGTGGCGTTCACCCTCGCAGAGCATGCGCGCGAGCCGGGGATCGACCGGCAGTCGCGCGATGATTGCACCCAGCGGCGTGAGCTGTCGGTCCTCGTCGATCGCCTGGAGCTCCGCCAGCAGGCGGTAGCCGTCGCTGATGAGCCGCGAATCCGGCGGATCGGGAAACGGAAATTCATCCACGGCGCCGAGCCCGAGCGATTCCATCTGCAGGATTACGCGTGCGAGGTTGGTGCGCAGGATCTCCGGCGGCGTGAACTCCTCGCGATCGGCGAAGTCCTGCTCGGAGTACAGCCGGATGCAGATGCCCGGCGCAATGCGGCCGCAGCGGCCCTTGCGCTGGTCGGCGCTCGCGCGCGAGATGGGCTCGATCGGCAGTCTCAGAATCTTGCTCCGCGGGCTGTAGCGCGCCATCCGCGCGAGGCCCGTGTCGATGACCGCGCGGATGCCGGGGACGGTGATCGACGTCTCGGCGACGTTGGTCGCGAGCACGATGCGCGGCTGCTTGCCACGGGCGAACACGCGCTGCTGGTCGGACCAGGACAGGCGGGAATAGAGAGGCAAGACCTCGGTACCCTGGAGACCGCGGAGGTCCTCGGCGGCGTCGCGGATTTCGCGCTCGCCCGGCAGGAACACGAGCACGTCGCCACGGGAAGCCACGGGACCGGCGTCGAGTTCGCGCAGCGCGGCGAGCACTCCCGCGCCGAGGCCCGGATCCAGGTCGTCCTCGACGTCGGCGTCGAGCGGGCGGTAGCGGACCTCGATCGGCCACGAACGGCCGCTCACCGCGATCACCGGCGCGCCGTCGAAGTAGTCCGCGATGCGGCCCGGATCGAGGGTCGCCGACGTGACGATGATCCGCAGGTCCGGCCGGCGTGGCAGCAGGCGCTTCAGGTAGCCGAGCAGGAAATCGATGTTGAGGCTGCGCTCGTGTGCCTCGTCGAGGATCAGCGTGTCATAGCGGCGGAGCCAAGGATCGCCGCGAATCTCCGCAAGCAGGATGCCGACGGTCATGACGCGCACCAGGCTGTCGTCGTTGCCCGCCTCCGCGAGCCGGATCTTGAATCCGACCTGCGCGCCGAGGGCGACGCCCAGTTCCTCGGCCAGCCGCGATGCGACGGTGCGTGCCGCAATGCGCCGCGGCTGGGTGTGGCCGATCAGGCCGTCGAGGCCGCGGCCCGCCTGGAGGCAGGCTTTCGGCAACTGGGTCGTCTTGCCGGAACCCGTTTCGCCACAGACGACGATGACCGGGTGCGCGGCGATCGCCGCGCAGAGGTCGTCGATGCGCGCGCTGACCGGCAGTTCCGGCGGATACACGAGCGGCGGGATGGACGCGCGGCGACGTTCACGGCGTGCGGCTGCGGCGATGGGATCGGGCGATCGCGCCGGTCGCCTCGGCGGATTCCGCATCGTGCGATCAGCGGCCCGGCAGCCGCAGGCTGACGCGCGCGCCGCCCAGGCGGCTGTCACCTATCTCGAGCGTGCCTGAGTACGCTGCCGCGATCTCGCGCGCCACCGAAAGGCCGATGCCCTGCCCCGCGACACTCTCGTCCGCGCGCGCTCCGCGTTCGAGCACGCGCGAGCGCAGCTCGGCGGGGATTCCGCGGCCATCATCCTCAACATCGAGCACGAGACCGGGTCGGCGCCAATCGGCAGCGGTCCAGGGCGTCGCGCGCACCGCGATGGCCCCGCGGCAGTACTTGCAGGCGTTGTCCATCAGGTTGCCGGCGAGTTCGAGGAAATCGCCTGCGTCGATCGGGTAGGCGGTGCCGGGCGCGACGGCGAGCGTGGTGCGGATCGCGCGGTCCGCATAGACCTTCGACAGGGCTCCGCGGAGCTGCTCCAGCGGCACCTGCACCGCGAGGTCCGTGAGCGTCGCACCGCTGCCGCCGAAAACTGCGCGCTTCAGCTGGTGTTGCACGATGTCCTGCATGCGGTCGAGCTGGGGGTTCAGCGCATCCGGCGCAGCGTCACCACGCTCGAGCAGTCCGCGCATCGCGGCGAGCGGCGTCTTGAGGCTGTGCGCGAGGTTGCCGAGGGTCGTGCGATAGCGCTCGAGCCGCTTGCGCTCGCCGACCAGGAGCGCATTCAGGTTTCCGGTGACGCCCGCGAGCTCGCGCGGCCACGCCGTGCCCAGCAGCTCGCGCCGGCCGCCTTCGACGTCGCCGATCTCCGTCTCGAGTTGACGGAGCGGCCTGAGGGCGAAGCGGAGCGCAATCGCGAGCCCGCCCAGGAGCAGCAGCGCGATCAGCAGCGCGCCGGTCGCAAGCCAGGCGCGGACGCGCACGATCTCGCGATACCAGGGTTCGAGACTCTCCGCCGCGCGGATGACGAAGTCGCGCCCGCTGCCGTCCTCGAGCTGCCAGCGGACGCCGAAGGACAGGCCCAGGACCCGCGTGCCATCGGCGAGCCGCGCGTGCTCAAGGAGCCGTTCGCCCGCGACCGGCCGGGCCGCGAGGTTGAGACCGCTGCCGAGCGTCGACGGCGAGCGCCAGCTGCCCTGCGAGCCCAGGATCTCCGCGTAGAAACCGGAACCGGGTGTCGCGAGGCGGGGATCTGCGAGCGTGCGCGGCGCGAGCCGGCCGTCGGCGTCGATCTCCGCGGAGGAAATGAGCGCGAGCACCTGCGCGTCGAGAACGGCCTCGCGGCTGCGCTGGCCGAGGTCGCGATAGAGGTTGTCGAGCGACCAGGCAGCCATCGCCGCTGCAGCCACGAGCAGCAAGGCCAGGGTGACGAGCAGTCGCCGCCGCAGCGATGGGGGCGATCGCGTCACGTTCAGCCGCGGGCGATCCGGTAGCCGCGGCCGCGGAGCGTCTCGATCGGCGACTGGGTGCCATCCGGATCGAGCTTGCGCCTCAGCCGGCCGATGAAGACTTCAATGGTGTTGCTGTCGCGCTCGAAATCCTGCTCGTAGAGCTTTTCGGTCAGCTCCGCCTTCGAGATCACCTCGCCGGCGCGCAGCATCAGGTATTCAAGCAGCCGGTACTCGAAGGCGGTTAGCTCGATCGCTTGGCCCGCGACCCGCACTTCCTGGCCGCGCGTGTCGAGCTCCACCTGGCCACACTTCAGCAGCGGCTGCGACCAGCCCGCGGAACGGCGCAGCAGCGCCTGCACGCGCGCGAGCACTTCCTCGAAACGGAACGGCTTGGTGACGTAGTCGTCGGCGCCGGCGTCGAGCCCTGCCACCTTTTCCTGCCAGCTGTCGCGCGCGGTGAGGATCAGCACCGGAAAGGATTTGCCCGCCTTGCGCCAGGCACGGATCGCATCGAGGCCGGAACGCACCGGCAGGCCGAGGTCCACGACCGCGATGTCGATCGGGTATTCGAGCCCCGAAAACTCGCCCTCGGCGCCGTCCGCGGCGAGATCGACCGCGAATCCGGCGCCGCGGAACTGCTCAGCGAGCGAGTCGCGGAGCGCCGGTTCGTCTTCGAGAACCAGGAGGCGCATCGCGGCCTCAGGTCTCGCTGCCGGTGCTCGCGTCCACCGTGACTTCGAACACCCGGCCCTCAGCGTCGAGCAACCGGATACGGTAGACGATGCGATCGCCCTTGCGCTTCTCTTCGCCATGCACGGCGCGCGCGCGATGGCGCTTCTCGGCACGCGCCATCGCCTCGTCGAGCGACAGCGCGCGTTCGATCTGTTCCCGATCCTTGCCCTTGCCGCGATCGCCGGCGCGGTCGCGGCCGCCCGCGTCGGCCGGTGCGGCCATCGCGAGCGCGGCGGCGAGCGCAAGGCCCGCGGCGAGCGGGCGGAGAAGTCGGAGAGCAGTCATGGCATCATTGTAGTGGAAGTGCCGGATCCGGGCCGCCCGCGCAGCCCGGATCCGCAGTTCAGCCCGCGGCCGGCGTCACGTCGACACGGATGCGGATGCGCTCGCCCGGGTCGTACGGCATTTGCGTCATGTACCGGCGTCCAGCGTACTCGTAGGTCACCTCATAGCCGTCGACGCGCTCCTCGTAGCTATCGCGATAGCGCGTTTCGCAGCGCTCGTACACGCGCTCGTTGCCGTAGCGTCCCTGCTGGCGCTCGCGCGAGACGTTGTGGCCGAGCGCGCCGCCGATGATGGCGCCCGCGGCCCGCGCGACCTGGCGACCTCGGCCGTCGCCGACCTGGTTGCCGAGCGCGCCGCCGATCAATCCGCCGAGCAGCGTCCCGCCGATGTGATTCGAGGAGAACGGGCCGTCGGATGCAGTGCCCCTCTCCTCCCAGCACTCGCGCACCGGTTCACTGACGCGAACCTGACGCCGCAAGGGGTTGACGTCGACGACGCGCGCATACTCGTATTCGCCGTAGCGCTCGTCGTAGCGCTCGTCGTAGCGCTGCTCGTAACGATGGTCATCGGCCAGCGCAGCCATCGAGAACGTGGCGAGTGCGAGGGCGACGGCCGTATTGCGGTATTTGCCTGACATGGTGCACCTCCTCTGATGGCACGGTGCCAATCTAGAGGGGGGCCGATGAACCGGTCCTGAACGCTCGAAACAGCGTTTTTCCTCAGCGATCCGAGGCCTTGGCGGCCTCCCAGAGCCGGTCCAGCAGAGCCGCGTCCGCCTCGCGTGGTGTCTTGCCCTGTGCGACAAGGGCCTGTTCCAGGTAGCCGAACCGGCGCGTGAAGCGGTCGCTCGCGCGGCGGAGCGCCGCCTCCGGATCGACGCCGTGGTGGCGCGCCAGGTTGACGACCGAAAACAGCAGGTCGCCGAGCTCTGCCTCCAGTTGTTTCGCACCGGGCTCGCGGGCCGCCTGGTCGAATTCAGCGAGTTCCTCGTCGACCTTTGCGCGGGGACCGCTCGCATCGGGCCAGTCGAAGCCCGCATCCGCCGCGCGCCGCCCGATCTTGCGCGCGCGGGTGAGCGCCGGCATCGACACCGGGATGTCAGCGAGCGCCCCCGCGCCGTGGCCGCGGGCCTTGCGCTCCTCTGCCTTCATGCGTTCCCAGGCGCGCGTCTGCGCCTCGGAATCCTCGATGCTGGCGCCGGCGAACACATGCGGGTGGCGGCGGGTCAGCTTGTCGCAGATCGCCCCGACGACGTCATCGAAGGTGAATGCGCCGCGTTCGCCCGCGAGCTGCGAGTGGAACGCGACCTGGAACAGCAGGTCGCCGAGCTCGTCGCGAAGCGCGTCGAGATCCGCGCGCTCGATCGCGTCGGCGACTTCGTAGGCCTCCTCGATCGTGTGTGGCGCGATGCTTGCGAAGTCCTGCTCGCGGTCCCAGGGACAACCGCCCTTAGGATCGCGCAGCTGCACCATGATCGACAGCAGGCGCTCAATCGGCATGGATCGGCGCCCCGCCGAGGATTTCGCGCAGCGTCAGGAGCATCCCCGCGGTCGCGCCCCAGATGTTGAAGGTCCCCCAGGGCAGGTCGAGGGTCTCGACGTCCTGGTCGCCGATCCGCCGCCATCGGCGCGCGTGTGTCGACGGATCGAGCAGGTGGCGGAGCGGCGCCTCGAACGTGCCGGCGACTTCCGTCGGATCGAGCAGCAGTTCGAATCCGGGCCTGACGAAACCGACCACGGGAGTGACGCGAAAGCCGCTGATCACGACGTGATCCGGCAGCACGCCGATCACCTCGACGAATTCGCGGGCGAGCCCGATCTCCTCCTCCGTCTCGCGGAGCGCCGCCTCCACCGCACCGGCGTCACAGGCCTCGAGCCGGCCGCCGGGGAAGGAGATCTGGCCCGCGTGGTGCTTGAGGTCATCGGCGCGGATCGTCAGCAACACCGAGAGGTCGTCGGGTCGATCGATCAGCGGGATCAGTACGGCAGCCTGGGTGGTCTCGCGCGGCATCAGCGACTTGAGCCGCGAGCGCGCCGCATTCGAGTAGTGGCCGATGCGGAGGTCAGAAGCGTCGTGCGTCCAGGCCGCGAGCCGCGAGCGCAGCTCCTCGCGGAGCTCAGGCGTCGCGAGACGGTGTAGTTCGGGGCGCGGTTCAGCGGCCACGGTCCGGAGCCTCGCCGCGCGCGAGCCGTTCCGGATCGAGCAGGCGCGCCAGTTCCTCGCGCGGCAGCCCGGTTTCCTGGACTGCGACATCGAGGATGGCACGGCCCTCGGCCGCGGCGCGCTTCGCGATCGCCGCTGCGCGGTCGTAGCCGATGCGCGGTGCGAGCGCGGTCAGGAGCATGGGATTGCGCGCCAGCGTCTCGGAGATGCGGTCGCCGTGGATCTCGATGCCGGGCAGCACGCGCTCAGCGAGCGCGCACGCCGAGCCCGACAGCAGGTCGATGCTCTGCAACAGGCCGTGCGCGATCAGCGGCAGCATCACGTTCAGCTGGAAGTTGCCCGAGGCGCCCGCCATCCCGACCGCGGCGTCGTTCGCCATCACCTGGGTCGCCGCCATCGCGACGGCCTCCGGGATCACCGGGTTGACCTTGGCCGGCATGATGCTGGAACCCGGCTGCAGCGCCGGCAGCGAGATTTCGCCGAGCCCTGCGAGCGGGCCGGAGTTCATCCAGCGGAGGTCATTCGAGATCTTGAGGAGCGCGACCGCCGCGGTGCGCAGCTGCCCGGACAGCTCCACCGCCGTGTCCTGGGAAGAGAGGCTTGCAAAGCGGTCGGGCGCGGGCGTGAGCGCTAGGCCGGTCCTCGTCACGAGCCGCGCGATCGCGCGCGCCGCGAATTCCGGATGCGCGTTGACGCCGGTGCCGACCGCGGTCGCGCCGAGCGCGAGCTGGGTCAGGCGCGGCATCACGGATTCGAGTCGGATCGACGCCTGCGTGACCTGGGTTTGCCAGGCGCGCATCTCCTGCGCAATCGTGATCGGCAGCGCGTCCATCAGGTGCGTTCGCCCGGTCTTGACCTGGTCGCCGGCCTGGCCCGCCCTGCGCCCGATCGCATCGGCGAGTTCAGCGAGCGACGGCAGCAGCGAATCGCGGAGCGCCAGCGCGGCGGAGAGATGAATCGCGGTCGGGATCACGTCGTTGCTGCTCTGGCAGCGGTTGACGTGGTCGTTCGGGTGCACGGGCGCGCCGAGGCCGGCGCCGGCGCGGCGCGCGATCACCTCGTTCACGTTCATGTTGGTGCTGGTGCCAGAGCCGGTCTGCATCACGCCGAGCGGGAACTGCTCCGCGTGCCGGCCGGCAGCGACCTCGAGCGCGGCGTCGGCGATGCCCGCGGCGAGCGGCGCCGGGAGCTCGCCGAGTTCGCCATTGGTGACGGCGGCCGCCCACTTGATGAGCCCGATCGCCCGAATCAGCGCGGGCGGCATCGGCATCTGGCCGATGCGGAAATTGTCGATCGCGCGCTGCGTCTGGGCGCCCCAGAGCGCATCGGCGGCGACGGGAACGTCGCCGAGGCTGTCCTTTTCGATGCGGTTCTGGTCGCTCACGGGTAACATGGGCATTCTATCACCCGTGTCCGGCCGAATGACCGACCCACGCCTGACTGCGCTGTCGCCGCTCGACGGCCGCTATGCCGACCAATGCGCGGATCTCGCCCGGCTCTTCAGCGAGTCCGCGCTGATCGGCTGGCGCGTGCGTGTCGAGGCTGCGTGGTTCTCGCAGCTCTCTGCATCCGGCCATTTCGCGTCCATCGCCCGCCTGCCCGCCTCGGTCACCGCCCGTCTC
This sequence comes from Gammaproteobacteria bacterium, assembly GCA_031404555.1. Lineage (GTDB taxonomy): Bacteria > Pseudomonadota > Gammaproteobacteria > Steroidobacterales > Steroidobacteraceae > SCUD01. The sequence goes on along the minus strand of JANNHT010000188.1, from coordinate 7,350 downwards.
GCCGCGCTTGCACAGGGGGTGAACGAGGCCGATGCCGCGCGCGTCAAGGCGCTCGAACGGCAGACCAAGCACGACGTCAAGGCGGTCGAGTATTACCTGCGCGAGGAGCTCGCCGCGGCCGGCGCGACGGCGGCGCAGCTCGAGTTCGTGCATTTCGGCTGCACGTCCGAGGACATCAATAACCTCTGCTACGGCGCGATGCTGCTGGCCGCGCGCGAACAGGTGCTGCTGCCGCTGATGCGAAAAGTCATCGGCGAGCTGTCAGCGCTCGCCTCACGCCACGCCGGCACCGCGATGCTCGCCCGCACCCACGGCCAGCCGGCCTCACCGACGACGCTCGGCAAGGAGGCCGCCAATGTGGCGGCGCGGCTGCGCCGCGCGTCGGATGGCTTCGCGCGCGTCGAGGCGCTCGGCAAGTGGAACGGCGCCGTCGGCAACTTCAACGCGCATGTCGTCGCGGCGCCGTCCGTCGACTGGCGCGCGGAGTCGCGCAACCTGATCGCGGGATTCGGCCTCGTGCCGAACGAGCACACGACGCAGATCGAGCCGCACGACTGGATCGCGGAGTACTGCGATGCGCTCGCGCGCGCCGATACCGTGCTGATCGACCTGTGCCGTGACGTCTGGGGCTATGTCTCGATCGGGTACTTCCGTCAGCGCACGGTTGCAGGCGAAGTCGGTTCGTCGACCATGCCGCACAAGGTGAACCCGATCGACTTCGAGAATGCGGAAGGCAATGCGGGCCTGGCGAACGCGATGCTCCGCCACTTCGCGGAGAAGCTGCCAGTCTCGCGCTGGCAGCGAGACCTCAGCGACTCGACCGTGATGCGCAACCTCGGCGTCGCGTTCGCGCACAGCGCGCTCGCCTGGCGTTCGGCGCTCGCGGGGCTCGCTCGCGTGGATGCGGACGAGCCGCGCATCGCCGCCGACCTCGGCGCGCACTTCGAGGTGCTGGCGGAAGCGATCCAGACCGTGATGCGCGCGCACGGCGTCGCGGACGCCTACGACCGGCTCAAGGAATTCACGCGCGGGCGCGACGTCGGCCCGGCGGCGCTCACCGCGTTCGTCGGCGGGCTCGGGCTGCCGGAGGATGTGCGCCGGCGCCTCGAATCGCTCACGCCGGCCACGTACACGGGCCTCGCCGAGACGCTCGCACGCGAGCCCTGAGGCCGGCCGTGAGGCCCGACCAGATAGAATGTGTGTTGACGACCTGGGCAGCCGATCGGCCCGTCCTGGAGCGCATACGCCGCGCTGTCTTCATCGAAGAGCAGCACCTGCAGGAATCCGAGGAATGGGACGATGACGACCCAGTCAGCGTCCATGCCCTGGTGACCCTGAATCGTGACCCAGTTGGCACCGGGCGACTTAATCCGGCGGGTAAGATCGGCCGCATAGCGGTATTTGCCGGGCTGCGCGACCGGGGTATCGGCGCACTGATCCTGCGCCGGCTGGTGCAAGAGGCGCGTCGCCGCGGTATCCGCGAACCTTTCCTGCATGCGCAGGTACAGGCCCTGCCCTTCTACGAGAAGTTCGGCTTCGCGAGCGAGGGCGACGAGTTTGACGAGGCGGGCATCATCCACATCCGGATGAGGCTCGCACGGGAGTGACCAGCGGTGCAGACCCAGCGGCAGAGCGTGACTGGAACGCGCTCCATCATCGCGACGCTCGACGAAGCGCGTATCGCCACCCAGCAGGTGGCGTTTGCGGCGCGTCGCCTGCTCACGATGTACACGCAGGACCTCGAGCCCGCGGTCTACGACCAGCCGAATTTTCTCGAGACCGTCAAGAAGCTCGTGCTGGCGAAGAGCTATGCAAAAGTGCGCGTGCTGCTCGCCGATCCGTCGCGGGTCGTCTATGAGGGCAGCAAGTTCGTGCACCTCGCGCGGCGCATCACGAGCCACATCGAGATCCGGCGCGTGAAGTCCGACAGCCGCGACAATCAGTCCGCATTCCTGATCGCCGATGACCGCGCCCTCGTCTATCGCCTCCAGGCCTCGCGCTGGGAGGGCATCGTCGAGATGAACGACGCCGTGGTCGCGCGCCGTTACCTCAATTACTTCGATGAGATCTGGATCGCCAGCGAACCCGAAGCGGAGTCGCGTCAGCAGCATCTCTGATGGGCTTTGCGGCCTCGCCGCTATAATCGGCCCATGTCCTTCAAGGTGGATTTCACGGTGGCGGCCATCGCCGAGCGCGACGGGCGTTTCCTGTTCGTCCAGGAACGCGCCGCGCGGCGCATCGTGCTGAACCAGCCTGCGGGGCACCTCGAGGACGGCGAGTCACTCCAGGATGCCGTGATCCGCGAGACCCGCGAGGAAACCGGCCGCGCCTTCACTCCCGAATCGATCGTCGGCCTCTATCTTTGGCGCGGGCCGGGCGGCCGCACGGTCCTGCGCATCGCCTTCGCGGGCCGCGTCGGCGAGCAGGACCCGTCGCTCGCGCTCGACCGCGCGATCATCCGCACGCTCTGGCTCGACCGGCGCGAGCTCGCCGCCCGCGAGGGCGAGCACCGGAGCCCGCTCGTGCTTCGCTGCATGGACGATTACCTGGCCGGCGCACGCCATCCGCTCGCGCTCCTGAAGCAGCTGTGAGCCGCACGATCATCGCGCTCTCGGGCGGGGTGGACTCCGCGGTCGCGGCGCTGCTGCTGCTGGATGCCGGCCGCGAGGTCGAGGCGCTGTTCATGACGAACTGGGAGGAGGACGAGACCGGCTACTGCACCTCGGCCGCGGACTTCCAGGATGCGCGGCGCGTCTGCGCCGAGCTCGGCATCCCGTTGCACCGCGCGAACTTCGCCGCCGAATACCGCGTGCGTGTGTTCGCGCATTTCCTCGACGAGCTGCGCGCCGGCCGCACGCCGAATCCCGACGTGCTCTGCAACCGCGAGATCAAGTTCGGCAGCGGGCTCGCCTACGCGCGACGCCTCGGCGCCGATCGCTTTGCGACCGGGCACTACGCGCGAACCGCGCCGGGCCCGCGCCTGCTCCGCGGGCTCGATCGCGACAAGGACCAGAGCTATTTCCTGCACGAGCTCGGCGCGCGCGCACTCGCTGCCTGTGATTTCCCCATTGGCGGACTGCAGAAAGCCGAGGTCCGGACCATTGCGCGCGAGCGCGGCCTGCCCGTGTTCGACAAACGGGACTCGACCGGAATCTGCTTCGTCGGCGAGCGCCCGTTCGGGGAATTCATCGAGGGCTTCCTGCCGGGACGCCCCGGGCCGATCGAGACGCCGGAGGGCGAGGTCCTCGGCCGGCATCGGGGACTCGAGCGCTACACGCTCGGGCAGCGTAGTGGACTCGGCATCGGCGGTCGGGCGGGTGGCGCGGATACGCCGTGGTACGTCGCCTCGAAGGACACGGACCGCAATGCCCTCATCGTCGTGCAGGGCGCGGAACATCCGGCGCTCCACTGCATCGGGCTCGCCGCGGTCGATCCGCACTGGGTCGCCGGACGGCCGCCGGGCCGGGAGTTCCGGTGCACGGCACGGGTGCGCTACCGGCAGCTCGACGTGGGCTGCGAAGTCACGGCGGACGGCGCCGGCCTCGACGTCCGCTTCCAGGAGGCGCTTCGCGGCGCGGCACCCGGCCAGTACGTCGTGTTCTATGACGGCGAGGAGTGCCTCGGCGGCGCGGCTATAATGTCGCTGGTTCCCGTGGAGGCATCATGCAGGACAGCTTCAAGGCACGTCGCAAGCTCACCGTCGGCGGTCGCAGCTACGACTACTTCTCGCTAGACGCGCTTGCCGGCTACGGCGTCGCCCGCCTGCCCTACTCGCTCAAGGTCCTGCTCGAGAACCTGCTCCGCCACGAGGATGGCCGCACCGTCACCCGCGATGACATCATCGCGCTCGCGACCGCGAAGCTCGCGAGCCTGCCGCAGCGCGAGATCGCCTTCACGCCGGCGCGCGTGATCCTCCAGGACTTCACCGGCGTGCCGGCGGTCGTCGACCTCGCGGCCATGCGCGACGCGATGGCCGCCCTCGGCGGCGACCCGGGCCGCATCAACCCGCTGATCCCGGCCGAACTCGTCATCGACCACTCGGTGATGGTCGATCACTACGGTTCGCATGACGCGCTCAACCTGAACGCGCTGCTCGAATTCCAGCGCAACCGCGAGCGCTACACCTTCCTGCGCTGGGGCCAGTCCGCATTCGATAATTTCGCGGTCGTGCCGCCAGACACCGGGATCGTGCACCAGGTCAACCTCGAGTTCCTCGCGCGGGTCGTGTTCGCCGACAAGAACGGCCTCGCCTATCCCGACACCGTGGTCGGCACGGATTCGCACACGACGATGATCAATGGCGTCGGCGTGCTCGGCTGGGGCGTCGGTGGCATCGAGGCGGAGGCCGCGATGCTTGGCCAGCCGTCCACGATGCTGATCCCGGAGGTCATCGGCGTGAAGCTGACCGGCCGCCTGGCGGAGGGCGCGACGGCGACGGACCTCGTGCTGACGGTGACCGAGATGCTTCGCAAGCGCGGCGTCGTCGAGAAGTTCGTCGAGTTCTTCGGCGACGGCCTCGGCCAGCTGCCGCTCGCGGACCGGGCGACCATCGCGAACATGGCGCCGGAGTACGGCGCGACCTGCGGCATCTTCCCGGTGGACGACGAGACGCTCGCTTACCTGCGGCTCACCGGGCGCGACGAGCAGCAGATCGCGCTGGTGCGGGAATACTCGAAGGCGCAAGGCCTGTGGCGCCACGACGGCATGGCCGATCCCGAGTACACCGACGTGCTCCATCTCGACCTCGGCAGCGTGCAGCCGTCGCTCGCCGGCCCGAAGCGGCCGCAGGATCGCGTGCTGCTCGGCGACATGCAGAAGGCCTACGAGGACGCGTTCCAGCGCGACCAGGACAAGTGGCAGTCGCGCGGCCCGGCCGCGGTGACGGATGGCCCTGCGACCTACGAATTGAAGGACGGCGCGGTGGTGATCGCCGCGATCACCTCCTGCACCAACACTTCAAACCCTGCGGTGATGATCGCTGCGGGCCTGCTCGCGCGAAACGCGCGCCGCCGCGGGCTCTCGGTCAAGCCCTGGGTCAAGACTTCGCTCGCGCCGGGGTCAAAGGTCGTGACCGACTACCTCACGCGCTCGGAACTGCTGGACGATCTCGAGGGGCTCGGGTTCCACGTCGTCGGCTACGGTTGCACGACCTGCATCGGCAACTCCGGGCCGCTGAACGCGCCGATCTCGCAGGCGATCGCGGACCACCGCCTGTCGGTGGCGTCGGTCCTGTCCGGCAACCGCAACTTCGAGGGCCGCGTGCACCAGGAAGTACGGATGAACTTCCTCGCCTCCCCGCCGCTCGTCGTCGCCTATGCGCTGGCGGGAACCGTCGATATCGACCTGACGAAGGACCCGATCGGCAGCGATGCCGCGGGCAAGCCCGTCTACCTTCGGGATATCTGGCCTTCCAGCCGTGAGATCCACGAAGTGGTCGGGAAGTCCGTATCGGTCGAGATGTTCTCGAAGACCTATGCCGACGTGTTCAAGGGTGACGAGCGCTGGCGCGGCATCGCCGTGCCGCAGACGAAGACCTATGGCTGGGACGGCGACAGCACCTACATCCAGAACCCGCCCTACTTCGAGGGCATGGCGAAGAAGCCGCCGGGACTGCCGCGCGTGCAGGGCGCGCGCTGCCTCGCGCTGTTCGGCGACTCGATCACGACCGACCACATCTCGCCGGCCGGCGCCATCCGCAAGGATGCGCCCGCTGGCCTGTATCTCCAGCAGAACGGCGTGGTGCCGGCCGATTTCAACAGCTACGGCTCGCGCCGCGGGAACCACGAAGTGATGATGCGCGGCACGTTCGCGAACAACCGCATCAAGAACCTGATGGTGCCCGGCGTCGAGGGCGGCGTGACGAGCTACCTGCCGGGCGGCCTGCAGATGACCATCTACGACGCGGCGATGAAGTACATCGCGGCCGGCGTTCCGCTCGTCATCCTCGCCGGAAGGGAATACGGGACGGGTTCGTCGCGTGACTGGGCGGCCAAGGGCACGAATTTGCTCGGCGTGAAGGCCGTGATCGCGGAGTCGTTCGAGCGCATCCATCGCGCCAACCTGGTCGGCATGGGCGTGTTCCCGCTGACATTCCAGGATGGCGCGAATGCGGCGAGCCTGGGGCTTGACGGCACGGAGACCTACGGCTTCGAAGGCCTCACCGCCGGCAGCCGCCAGGCAACCGTGCAGGCCAGTCGCACCGACGGCCAGGTCACGCGCTTTACCGTGAACGTGCGCGTGGATACGCCGAAGGAATGGGAATACATGGACAACGGCGGGATCCTGCACTTCGTGCTGCGCCAGCTGGCCGCTTGAGCGAACGCGTCGCGGTCTTCGACCTGGACGGCACGGTCACGCGACGTGACACCTTTGTCCCCTACCTGAAAGGCTGGATCGCGCGTCACCCACGCCGGCGCCGGCGCACCCGGACGCTGATCACCCTGCTCCGCTACCTGGCGCTGCGCCACGACCGCGGCTGGCTCAAGTCGGAACTGATCCGGCTGTCGATGGAAGGCGCCACGCGCGCGGAAGTGCGCGCCTGGACCGATGAGTTCGTCGCCGGGCTCGGGGATGCCGAGCTCTGTCCGGGCGCGCTCGCGGCGATCGCTCGCCATCGCGCCGCGGGCGACCGTCTGGTGCTGCTGTCGGCGAGCGTGGACCTCTACGTGCCCGCCATCGGCCTGCGCTTCGGATTCGCGGAGACGATCTGCACCGGCATCGTCTGGCGGGGCGACCGGCTCGACGGCACGCTCTCGACTGGGAACCGGCGCGGCGAGGAGAAAGTACGCTGCATCGAGGCGCTGCGCGCGCGCCATCCGGGCGCCACGTTCGCCGCCTACGGCAACTCGGGATCGGACCTCGCGCATCTCGTCCTCGTCGAGCAGCCGATGCTGGTCAATGGCGGGACGGCCGCCCGCCGCGAGGCCGATAAAATGCGCATTCCCGTCGCGGATTGGCGTAACAAAACGGCCTGACGGACGGTCCCATGGGTATGAGCGACGACTCGCGCATCCGGCCCTCCGAGATCACTCCCGAAGCGGTGTACCTGAATCGCCGCGCGCTCCTCGCGGCGCTCGGCGGCGGCCTCGTCGCCTCCCTGCCCGCGGTCGCGCAGGAGGTCATGACCGTCACGCTGGTCGACTCGATTCTCAGTTCTTCGAGCGATCGACCAGACGCTTCTCTTGCAGCCACGGCATCAGCCCGCGCAGCCGCGCGCGCCGACCTCTTCGAGCGGGTGCTCGGCGGCGATCCGGCGCATCGCGTTGAAGCCCGGCTTGCCCGCGCGATTCTCGAGGATGAACTCGCGCGCGAACTGGCCCGACTGCACTTCCTTCAGCACGTCCTTCATGC
>JANNHT010000187.1:0-5999 GCA_031404555.1 Gammaproteobacteria bacterium | reverse complement strand
GAACGATTTGCAAAAAGGTAATCACGATGGAAGTCATCCTGTTACAGAAAATCGCCAACCTCGGCGACATCGGCGACCGCGTAAAGGTCAAGCCGGGTTTCGGCCGCAATTTCCTGCTGCCGGGCGGCAAGGCGACGCTGGCGACGGCGGAGAACGTGGCGAAGTTCGAGACCCGCCGCGCGGAACTCGAGGCGAAGGCAGCCACCGACCTGTCCGGCGCGAAGAAGCGCGCCGAGGCGCTGGCGGAATTCCGCCTCAGCATCACCGCGAAAGCGGGCAGCGAAGGCAAGCTCTTCGGCTCGATCGGCACGAGCGACATCGCGGAAGCCTGCCAGCAGGCGGGTCATGCGATCGAGCGGGCCGAGGTCCGGCTGCCGGGCGGCCCGATCCGGACGGTCGGGGAGCACCTCGTGACGCTGCACCTGCACAGCGACGTGGACGTCGAAGTGCCGCTGACCGTGATCGCCGAGGAGTGATGGCCACGGCTGCGGGGGGTGCCTCGCAGCGCGTATGCTGATCCCATGGTCGCCATGCTCCGCCAGGATGAAGTCCGCACGCCGCCGCATTCGGTCGAGGCGGAACAGGCGGTGCTCGGCGGCCTGATGCTCGACTCGAATGCCTGGGATGCGGTCGCCGACATCGTCACGGCTGGCGATTTCTACCGCCGCGACCACCGCCTGATCTTCGAGGCGATCACCGAGACCGCGGAGATCCGCGGTTCCTGCGACGCGGTTACGATTGCCGAGCACCTCGAACGCAAGGGGCGGCTGGAGGAGATCGGCGGGCTCGCCTACCTCGGCACGATCGCGCGCGACACGCCCTCGGCGGCCAACGTCCGCGCTTACGCCGAGATCATCCGCGAACGCTCGATTTTGCGTCAGCTCGTCGCCGCCGGCGGCGAGATCGCGGCTGCGGCGACCGACAGCCGCGGGCGCCCGGCCCATGAACTGGTGGACGAGGCCGAGCGGCGCGTATTCGAGATCGCGGAACGCGGCAGCCGCGGACGCTCGGGCTTCATCGCCGTCCGCGACATCCTGCCGCAGACCATCGACCGGCTCGACCTATTGCACCAGTCGCCGGGAGAGATCCGCGGCGTGCCGACCGGATTTACCAACCTCGACAAGAAGACGACGGGCTTGCAGGCGGGGGACCTGGTCGTTATCGCCGGCCGCCCGTCGATGGGCAAGTCGACGCTCGCGGTGAACATCGCCGAGAACGCGGCGATCGCGAAGGGCATGCCGTGCGCGATCTTCTCGATGGAAATGTCGGCGGAGCAATTGACGCTGCGCATGATCGCGTCGCTCGGCCGCGTGAACCAGACTCACCTGCGCACCGGCAACTTCACGGACGAGGACTGGTCGCGGATCCAGGGCGCGATGGCACAGCTGTCGGGCGCGCCGATCTACATCGACGAGTCTCCGGCATTGACGCCGACGGAACTGCGCGCGCGCGCGCGCCGCCTGAAGCGCGAGCGTGGGCTCGGTCTCGTCATCGTCGACTACCTGCAGCTGATGCAGGTGCCCGGCACCAAGGAAAACCGCGCGACCGAGATCTCGGAGATCTCGCGGAGCCTCAAGGCGCTCGCGAAGGAACTGCAGGTCCCGGTCATCGCGATTTCCCAGCTCAATCGCGCGGTCGAGCAGCGCACCGACAAGAAGCCGGTCATGTCGGACCTGCGCGAGTCGGGTGCGATCGAGCAGGACAGCGACCTGATCCTGCTGATCTACCGCGAGGAAGTGTACGACCAGAACACGACGCGCCGTGGCATCGCCGACATCATCATCGCCAAGCAGCGCAATGGCCCGATCGGCGAGGTGCAGCTCGCATTCCTCGGCGAGTACACGCGCTTCGAGAACCTGGTCGCCGAATCCTACGGCGAGGGCGCGTTCTGAACGCGAGCCCGCGGCAGGCCGCCGGCCTACGCGCGGTCATCGACATCCCGGCCTTCGCCCACAACCTGGCGCGGGTCCGCAGCTTCGCCCCGAAGAGCAAGGTCCTCGCCGTCATCAAGGCGAATGGCTACGGCCACGGCATCGTCACGGCGGCACGCGCACTCGCGGGCGCCGATGCCTTCGCGGTCGCGCGGCTCGAGGAAGCGGTGACACTGCGCGAAGCCGGCATCCAGGGGCGCATCGTCCTGCTCGAGGGCGTGCAGAGCCCGACGGAACTGGCGCTCGCGGCGCAGCATTCCCTCGAACTCTTCGTGCACCAGCCCGAACAGGTGCTGATGCTCGAGGCCTGGTCCGGCACCCAGGTTTTCCAGGCTTGGTTAAAGATTGACACCGGCATGGGCCGGCTCGGGTTCCGGCCGGCGCAGGTCAAGGCGGCGGCCGAGCGCCTGGCGCGCTGCCGCGCAGTCCACCAGCCCGCGAATCTCGTGACTCACCTCGCGGAGGCGGAGGTCCGCGGCAATGCCGGGACGCGCGCGCAGATCGATGCGTTCGCCGCGGCGACGGCCGGGATCGCCGGCGAGCGCAGCATCGCGAACTCGGCGGGGCTCATCGCCTGGGCCGACGCACAGGCGGACTGGGTGCGTCCGGGCATCATGCTCTACGGCATCTCGCCATTCACGGACTCGATCGGGTCGGACCTCGGCCTCAAGCCGGTGATGACGCTCGAGACCCGCGTGATCGCGCTCAAGAACGTCGCGGCGGGCGATCGCGTCGGTTATGGCGGCGCCTGGACCGCGAAGGGCAACTCGCGCATCGCGATCGCGGCGGCGGGCTACGGCGATGGCTATCCTCGGGGCGCCGCGAACGGCACGCCGGTGCGCGTGAACGGCATGCCGGCGGCGCTCGCCGGCCGTGTCTCGATGGACATGCTCGCGATCGATGTCAGCGACGTGCTCGAGGTGTCGATCGGCGACGCGGTCCAGCTCTGGGGTCCCGCCGTGCCGGTCGAACGCGTGGCCGCTGCGGCCGGCACGATCGCCTACGAGCTGACCTGCCGGGTCAGCCGGCGCGTACCCTTCGTCGCGCAGGCGCCTTGAGGATCCTGCTGACCGGGTCCTCGGGCCGCATCGGCGCCGCCATCGGCGCCCGGCTGTCGCTGCGCCACCAGGTCACGGGTGTCGACCGGAGGCCCGGTCCGCTCACCGGCGTGATCGCCGACGTGCGGGATACGGCCACGCTCGCATTGCATTGCCGCGGCGCCGATGCGGTCGTACACACCGCCTCATTGCACGTGCCCGACCTCGCCGCCTGCTCGGCGCAGGAGTTCCGGGACGTCAATGTCGATGCGACCCGGCGGCTGCTGGACGCCTGCGGTGCCGCCGGTGTCCGGCGCTTCGTCTACACCAGCACGACCTCTCTCTACGGGGACGCGATGCTGCCCGCCGCGGACCGCGCGGCCTGGGTCACCGAATCGCTGCCGCCGCAACCGCGCGACGTCTATGACGAGACCAAGCTTGCGGCCGAGGAAGCCTGCCGCGAGGCCACGCGCTTGGGCCTCGCCTGCGTGAGTCTGCGCATGTCGCGCTGCTTCCCGGAGCACCCCCGGCTGATCGCGATCTATCGCCTCTACCGGGGCGTCGATGCGGAGGATGTCGCACAGGCGCACGAGCTCGCGCTCTCGGTCGACGCGCCGGAATTTACGGTGTTCAACGTGTCCGCGCCGCCGCCGTTCTCGGAGCCGGACCGCGCGGATCTCTACCGGGACGCCGCAGGCCTGCTGCAGGCCCGATTTCCGTGGATCCGCGCCGAGTTCGCGCGCCGCAACTGGCTGTTGCCACCGTCCATCGACCGCGTTTATGTTGTGGACAAGGCGATCGCCAGGCTCGGCTACCGGCCGGCGCATGATTTCGCTTCACTGTTTCCACGCTAGGCCCGCAGGCCGCGGGCGAGGGAGTCGGAGATGTCGAGCGTCGGCTATCACGAAGCGGTCGAGGACCTGTCGGACGAGACCCGCGACATGCATCGGGCGATCGTGTCGCTGATGGAAGAACTCGAGGCGGTCGACTGGTACAACCAGCGCGCCGACGCCTGCAAGGACCCGGAACTGCGCGCGATCCTCGCGCACAACCGCGACGAGGAAAAAGAGCACGCCGCCATGGTGCTCGAGTGGATCCGGCGCCACGATCCGCGCCTGTCGAAGGAACTCAAGGAATATCTGTTCAGCGACAAGTCGATCGCTCACGGCTGATCGCGGGGAGGTGGGGATGGCAATTCTCTGGCCGGCATTTGCACTGTTCGCACTGACCATGCTGGTCGTCGTGCGCCTCGCGCGCATGCGCTTTGCGGCGGCCGCCGCCGGGCGCGTGAATCCGAAGTACTACAAGGTGTTCAGGGGCGAAGCCGAGCCCGAGGAAGTCGCGGCCGTCGCGCGAAACTTCAACAACCTGTTCGAGATGCCGACGCTTTTCTACGCGGGCACCGCGATCGCATTCGCGGCCGGTCGCGTGGACCTGCTGCTCGTGACGCTCGGCTGGGCGTATGTCGCCGCCCGCTACGTGCACAGCGCGATCCACCTCGGGTCCAACCGCGTGCGCTGGCGGTTCCGCGTGTTCGCGTTGAGCTGGCTCCTGCTGCTCGCCTACTGGGCAGCGCTCGGCTACTTGCTCGCAACCGCCGCCTGAGGCCCTCGTGGCCGCCGCCCTGTGGAAGGCGCTCGCCTTCGGCGCCGTGGTCGCGGGTTCGATCGGGCCGATCGCACTCCTGATCTTCGGCACTGCGGCGCGGCAGGGCCTCGCTGCCGGCGGCTTCGCGGCACTCGGAGCGGCGCTCGCGGACCTCGCCTATGCACTCGCCGCATTCACCGCCGGTGCGCTCGTCCTGCCGCTCCTCGCGGCGTACGAGACGGCGACACGCGTCGCGTGCGCGCTGGTCCTGATCGCACTCGGTGCGTGGATGCTGCTGTCGGAGGCGCGAAGCCGCGTTTTACCTGCGCCGGCGCAGGGCGCCTCGGGCCGCCTGTGGCCGACCTTCGGCCTGACGATCGTGAACCCGATGACCGTCGTGATGTTCGCCGGTATCGTTCCGCAGCTGCCGGTCGCCGGGTCGTTCGCGACGGCCGGCTGGCTAGCGCTCGCGCTCTGCCTGGGAAGCCTCGCCGTGAATGGCCTGATCGCGGCGGCAGGCGCTTGGCTTGGGCGGGTGCTGCCGGGCGCAGGCTGGCGGCGCGCGATCAGCATCGCCGCCGCGGGCGGGATCGTGGCTTTCGGTGTGGCTGGGCTCGCCGCCGTCTAGGCTTCGAAGAAACCCATCTTCACCCCGGCGAGCGTCACGACATCGTTGTCGTGCAGCCGGCGGGCCTGCGGCCCGATCGGCTGGCCGTTCACCAGCGGGAAGTCACCCGGCTTGCTGCTCTCGACGTGGACGACGTAGTAACCGTCGGCACGGCGGCTGATCGCCGCGACCTGCACGCCCGGGCGGCCGAGCGTCGTCAGGGTCTTCGCGAGCTCGAGTTCGCGTCCGGCGAACTGGCCCGACAGCACCTGGAGCTTCGCGGGGCGAGTGGGCGCGCCCTTCTCCGACGGAGCTGCGCGCGCGGAGGGTATCGCCGCTGCCGCTGCCACAGGCGCCTGAGTCGTCGGCGGGGCGATGGACTCGGTGGCGGCCTTCAGGCGCGCCTCGTTGACCTGCCCGGGCTGGATGACAAGCGTGCGCTCGAACTCGTCCTGCTCGGAGCTCTCGACCTGGCTGTCGACGAAGCGCAGGTGGTGGTGCCCGATCGTGATCACGTCGCCGTGCGTCAGGGCGTGCTTCTTGATCAGCTTGCCGTTGACGTAGGTGCCGTTCGTGCTGTTCAGGTCCTCAAGGAAGGAATCGTTGAGGATGTTGATGATCAAACCGTGGTGACCGCTGACAGCCGCATTGTCGATGCGCACGTCGTTATCGGGCAGCCGGCCGACCGTGTACCGTTCCTTGGTCATGTTGTATTCGGCCATGACCTGACCGTCCAGACTCAAGATAAGGCGCGCCATCGTCTCCCTCGCACTCAGTTATCCGAACCAGGCCAATATTCTGTCAAGTATGCCGCGCCGCGCGGGGAAAAGTTCGACC
>JANNHT010000186.1:0-14705 GCA_031404555.1 Gammaproteobacteria bacterium | reverse complement strand
CGATCGTGTGGGTCGCGCGGTCGAGCAGCTCCGCGTCCGCAGTCCCGAGGCCGCTCATCAGCTTGCGACGCATGCGTTCGGCGGAGAGCTGGATCGGCGTCAGGGGATTCCTGATCTCGTGCGCGAGCCGGCGTGCGACCTCGCCCCAGGCGGCCTGGCGCTGCGCCTGCAGGAGCTGCGTCACCTCGTCGAACACGAGCACGATGCCGCCCGGCGAGTCGGCATCGCCCGGCAGCGCCGTCGAGGCCAGGACGATCTCGCGGCGGCCAGCCTCGCCGCGCAGCGTCACCTGCTCGCGCCATTCGGTCTCGCCCGCGCTCGCGTGCTGCTGAAGCGCCGCGTAGAGCTGCGACAGCAGCGGCTGCCCCGACGCAAGCTCGGCGAGCGGGCGACCTGCGGCGGCGGTGAAGTCCACGCCGAGGATCGTGCCCGCGGCCTGGTTCGCGACGCGCACGCGCAGGTCCGCCTCGAGCGAGATCACGCCGCTCGTCAGGCGCGCGAGGATGACCGCGAGCGCGGCGCGCTCCGACTCGACCGCGGCGCGGCTGCGCTCGGTTTCCGCGCGCGCGCGTGCGAGGTTCCGGGTCATGTCGTTGAACGAGGTGACGAGGAAGCCGATCTCGTCGCGCGACGGGCGCTCGATGCGCGTGTCGAGGTCGCCCTTGGCGACGGCGCGCGTGCCCGCGATCAGGTCCTGCACCGGGCGCACGAGCCGCTGCGAAAAATACAGCGCGCCGTACAGCGCGGCGAGCACGGACATCAGCAACACGAGCGACAGTGTCAGCACGAAGGCCTGCTTCAGCGGCTCGCGCAGGAACGAGAGCCGCCCGTATTCGCGGTAGGCCTCCTGCACGTTTGCGGCGAGGTCCGCGAGCCGCTGCGGCACCGGATACGTCGCGACCAGCAGCCGCGTCGCCGAGAGATCCGCACCCGGGGCGACCGGCGTCGCGGCACGGATCAGGTAGCCACCGCCGCGCGCGGGCTCCAGGCTCACGTACGGCCGGCCCTGCCGGAGCTGCATCAATAATTCCTCGGGAGGCACTGCGGGCAACCCGTGCTGCACGCCGGCGCGGCTGTAGGCCTCGGGCTGGCCGCCGGCCGAGGTGACTATCAGCTCGTCGGCGCCGGAGCGGCGCATCTCCTCGTCGAGCGTCGTGTACAGCACCCCGCCCGAAAGGCCTGCGATCCGCCCGGAGATCTGCGAGGTGCGGTCGAGGTACTCGCGCATGCGCAGGTCGAGCGCGGCGCGCGACAGGCTGAGCGCGTCCGACAGCCCGCCGCGTACCTCGGCATGGAACCAGCTGTCGATGCCGCGCGTCAGGAACAGGACCGAGAACGCGAACACGAGCAGGAGCGGTGCGATCGACAGGCCGCCGAACATCGCGATCGTGCGGCCGCGCAGCCGCGACCCCGGCACGTGGCGGCGCCAGTCGCTGATGAAGTCCGAGAGCCGGCCGACGATCAGCGCGAGCAGCACGACGACGCCCGCAATGTTGATCAGGTGGATCCACGGCTGGAACTGGCCGAACTGCTTCGAGCCGTCGGCCGTCACGGCCAGCAGCGCGAGCGCCGCGACCCAGACCACGATGCCGATGCCGCCGATGACGGGCAGCCAGCGCCGGATCATGGCCGCACCCGCCAGATGTACCAGTCGGTGCTGCGCGACCAGCCCATCCAGAACAGCAGGATGCGGATCGCATCCGGCAGGTCGTCGATGCCGATCGATGCGCGAACCTGCATGTCGAAGCGCGCGTCCGGCGGCAGCGTCGCGACGTCCGCGACCGGGATCCCGGCCATGCGCGACAACGACTCAAGCGCTTCCGCCTCGGTCGTGTGGCTCTCGTGCTCGCCGCTCGCGCTGTCGGTCACGACGTAGCGCTCGGACAGCGCGTCGTAGGCGAGCTGCCACTGGCGCGTGAACGAGACGACGGTTTCGTCGGGCAGGAAGCGACGCTCGGTGGTCGCCTCGACCTCGAGCTCGAGTACGAGCGGAACGCCCTCGGTGAATGCCTGGCGCGCAGCGTCCGCGAGCGCGAGGTCGAGCCGCACGTCGAGCAGCCAGGTGTCGTCGACGCGCTCGACGAAAGCGTTCCGGATCTCGAACCGGCCGTCGCTTTCCTCTTCCTGCGCGCCGGCAGCCGCGGCAAAGAGCCCCGCGAGGAGCGCCGCGACGATTGTCAGGCCGGGATGTCTGTGCACTGGCCGCACGCCGGTTCCTCAGGCCCGCTTCTCGAGGCAGGCGTAATAGAAGCCATCGGCGTCCGCGCTGCCACTCGCCAGCGACCAGCCCGGCCCCGCTTTTCGCCCCGGGAGGACGCCGGGCAGCAAAAGCCTAGCAGATTCGGTCACATCCGCCGCCCCGGCCGTACGGCCCAGGAATGCGCCGGTGACAGCGGCGTTCTCGGCCGCAAGCACTGAGCAACTCGCGTACAGAAGCCGCCCGCCCGGGGCGAGCAGGCCGAAGCAGGCGTCGAGCAGCGCCGCCTGGGTCGCCGCAAAACGGCCGATATCCGCCGGCCGGCGCAGCAACTTGATGTCGGGATGGCGGCGGATCACGCCCGTGCCCGAACAAGGCACGTCGAGCAGGATGCGGTCGAACGGCCGGCCGTCCCACCAGTCCGAAGGCCTCGTCGCATCGCCGATCCGGACCTCGGCCTCGAGTCCGAGGCGCGCCAGGTTCGATGCGATGCGCGCCGCGCGCGACGAGTCGATGTCGAGCGCGAGGAGGCTCGCGAGCCCTGGCACCTGCTCGAGCAGCTGGCAGGCCTTGCCGCCGGGCGCTGCGCAGGCATCGAGCACGCGCATGCCGGGCGCGGCAGCGAGGAACGGCGCCGCCAGCTGCGCCGCCGGATCCTGCACCGAGACGTCGCCGTCGGCGAAGCCCGGCAGCTTGCCGACGTCCGTCGGCGTCGCGAGCCGCAGTGCCTCGGGTGCGAAATCGCTGTCGGTGGTCTCGATGCCGGCGGCGGCGAGCCGCGCACGATACGCGTCACGCGTGCCGCGCCGTCGGTTGACGCGCAGCCACATCGGCGGCTCCGCGTTGCCGGCGGCGGCGATCGATTCCCATTCCGCCGGCCAGTCGCGCTCGAACGCGGCGAGCAGCCATTCCGGGTGTGCGAGCCGCGCCTCGCGCCCGCGATGCGCCGACGCAAGGACCGCCTCGCGCTCGCGCTGGAAGCGCCGCAGCAGCGCATTGACGAAGCCGGCCGCGCGCGGCTGGCCGAGAGCGCGCGCCGCCTCGACCGTCTCGGACACCGCTGCGTGCTCGGGCGTCGCGCCGTGCGCGAGCTGGTACAGGCCGACCAGCGCGAGCGCGCGCACGTCGCGGTCGAGCTTCGCGTCCGGGCGATCCTGGAGGCCCGCGAGCACGGCCTCGAGCTCGAAGAACCAGCGGACCGTGCCGAAAGCGAGCGACTGAATCGCGGGGCGTGAGGCGCCGACGCCTGCGAACTCCGCAATCGCGTCTTCGAGTCGGCGGCCGTTCGCTGCGACCGCGACCACGGCGCGCGCCGCCGCGGCCCGGAGTTCGGCAGCCTCCTGCACGCTCAGGCGAGCACCACTCCCGCGAGCGGCCGCGCGTTGGCGAATTCCGCAGCGCCGATCGCGCGCTTGCCCGGAAGCTGGAGCCGCCTGAGCGCGAGTGCCTGGTCGCCGGTCATCACGACGACGCCGTCGGCGCCCGCGGACAGGATCGTGCCGGGCGCGGGTCCGCGCGGCGCAGCGACGGCGAGTGCCTCGAAGATCCGCAGCTGCTGTCCCTGGTAGGCCGCCTCGGCCACCGGCCAGGGATTGAAGGCGCGCACGCGCCGCTCGAGCACCAGCGCGGGCTCGCGCCAGTCGAGCCGCGCCTCGGACTTGTCGAGCTTGCGCGCGTAGCTCGCACGCGACTCGTCCTGCGATTCGAGCGGCCCGCCGCCTGCGGCGAGCACGTCGAGCGCCTCGATCGCGAGGCCCGCCCCGAGCACGGCCAGGCGCGACTGCAGCTGGCCCGCGGTCTCGCGCTCCCCGATCGGCGTCTCGCGCTTCATCATGAGGGGTCCCGTGTCGAGCCCCGCTTCCATGCGCATGATGCAGACGCCGCTCCGTTCGTCGCCGGCTTCGATCGCGCGCGCGACCGGCGCAGCACCACGCCAGCGCGGCAGCAGCGACGCATGGATATTGATGCAGCCGAAGCGCGGCAGCTCCAGGATCGACTGCGGCAGCAACAGCCCATAGGCGACCACCAGCATGATGTCCGGCGCGTGCATCGCGAGCGTTTCCGCGGCCTGCCGGTCCTTGAGCGTGCGAGGCTGCTCGACCGGCAGCTGCAGCGTCAGCGCGCGCTGCTTGACCGGGCTCGCAGCGAGCTGGCGGCCGCGACCCGCGCGACGGTCGGGCTGGGTGTAGACGGCGACGAGCCGGTGTCGAGACGCGGCGACCGCATCGAGCGCGGGCAACGCGAAATCCGGTGTCCCGGCGAATGCCACCGTGAGCGCGCGATCCATAGCGGCGGTGGTCAGATCACGGGTGCGCCGGCGGGCTCGGTCGCCCGGCCCTCGGCGCGCAAACGCTTGTCTTTCTCGATTTTCTTGCGCACGCGCTGGCGCTTCATCTCCGACAGGTAGTCGACGAACAGCCGGCCGTCGAGGTGATCGATCTCGTGCTGCACGCAGACCGCGAGCAGGCCCTCGAGGTCGCGCTCGAAGGTCTTGCCGTCCCGGCCTTGCGCGCGCACGCGGATGCGCTCCGCGCGCTCGACTTCGTCGAAATAGCCGGGCACCGACAGGCAGCCCTCCTGCGTGGTCGCCTTGCCCTCGCGCGAGAGGATCTCGGGATTGATGAAAATCTGCGGCAGATTCCGCCCTTCCGAGACGTCGGCGACCAGCAGACGCTGGTGGACGTCGACCTGGGTCGCCGCGAGGCCGATGCCGTTCGCCTCGTACATGGTCTCCAGCATGTCGTCGATCAGTTCACGCAATGGGGCGTCCACGGCCTCGACCGGGGTCGCCCGGGTACGCAGCCGGGGGTCGGGATACTCCAGGATTGTGAGGCGCGTCATGGGAGCGAGGTCGTCGGTGCGTGTAACTGACCGGGGAATGCTGCTAAAGTTCGTCGAAGCATGGACTTACGCCGGTATCCTTCCGGAATTATACGATCCTTCGGGCCGCCCCGGCAGCCAGGGAGCACTCGCATGGCACCGACCTTGAACCTCCGCTTCCGCCGTCCCTTCCGCAGTTTACTCGGCGCAGCACTGACCGCGGTTGCGATCGCGATCGCCGTGCCCGCGGGTGTCGCGAGCGGACAGCAGGGCATCGACCGCAGCGTCATCCCGGTTGCACCGGACGCGCCGCAGACCTACGTCGTGCAACCCGGCGATACGCTGTGGGACATCTCGTCCCGGTTCCTGACCGATCCCTGGTACTGGCCGGAGATCTGGCATGTCAATCCGCAGGTCGAGAACCCGCACCTGATCTATCCAGGCGACACGCTCGCGCTCACCTGGGTCGACGGACAGCCGCGCGTCATGGTCGCGAGCGGCGGCCCCACGCGCCTGTCGCCGCGCGTGCGCGAAAACCCGCTGTCCGAAGCGATCCACGCCATCCCGTATGAGCGGATCGCCGCATTCATGTCGCGCCCCGGCGTGCTCGCCAAGGAACAGATCGAAGCGGCGCCTTACGTCGCGCACGGCCGCGACGCGCACCTCGCGTTCTCGGTCGGCAACGACATCTATGTCCGCCGCCTGGGCCGGACGACGGTCGGCAGCCGCTACTCGATCTATCACGTCGGCGACGAGCTGAAGGATCCGGAGAACGGCGACGTGCTCGGCTTCCAGGGCATCTTCACCGGCGAGGCCGACCTCAAGCGCAATGGCGACCCGGCGACGATGCTGGTCGTCGACTCGGCGCGCGAGACCCTCGAGGGTGACATCCTGCTGCCGGTCGCCCACGACGCCAGGATGGATTTCATCCCGCGCGCACCGAAAGGCCAGGTCGAAGGCACGATCATGTCAGTCATCGACGACCGCACCGTGACCGGGCAGTTCGACATCGTGATCATCAACCGCGGCACGCGCCACGGCATCGCGCCGGGCAATGTGCTCTCGGTCTGGGAAGCAGGCTACGAGGCGCGCGACATCACGGAGAACGCAGTCAGCGGCACGATGATGACGCCGGAAGAGCGCAATGGCCTCTTCATGGTGTTCAAGGCGTATGACCGGATGAGCTACGGCCTCCTGATGGAGTCGAGCCGCGAGATCCACGTCGGCGACATGGTCCGGTCGCCCTGACCCGAATCCATCGCGATTCACGAGACGCCGGCCACGAGGCCGGCGTCGTCGTTTCGGCTGTCGCGATGTCGTCATCGTCCTGTTGCGCCCGTCCGGCGACCGGGACCCCGGCTAGTTCGCGCAGCCGGAACTTACGCGCTCACTCGCCGGGTCCCGTCCGCCGGCCGTGTGCAACGAGCGGCGGCGCGATCGCGGCGGGCGGGACGTCGGGGCTCTTGTCCGGCGAACTCGTAAGTTACGGCGGAGTTAGCGGACAAGAGCCCCGGCGGCCCGCCGCCGCGGACTTCGCTGGCAGTCATTGCGCGTGGTCGACAGGCTGGTACCCTGCGCGTCGTGCAGGAATATCCGACCTTCGTAACGCACCTGGAGTGCAGCGCCACCGGCAAGCGCTACGCGCCTGATGTATTGCACGGACTGTCCGAAGCGGGAAAGCCGCTGCTTGTTCGATACGATCTTGAAGCGCTGAGGCGGGCCGTGAACCGCGAGTCGTTCGCCGCGCGGGACGGTGGGTTCTGGAAGTACCGCGAGTTCCTGCCGGTGCGCAGGAGCGAGAACATCGTGCGCCTCGGCGAGGTCGAGACACCGCTCGTCGAACTCACCGCACTCGCGGGCCAGGCCGGCGCGAAGCGGCTCCTCGTCAAGGACGAGGGCCGGCTGCCGACGGGATCCTTCAAGGCGCGCGGGCTGGCGCTCGCGGTCGCGATGGCCAGGGAGCTGGGCGTCACACGCATGGCGATGCCGACGAACGGCAATGCGGGCGCGGCGCTCGCTGCGTATGCCGCGCGCGCCGGCATCGAGACCTTCGTGTTCTGCCCCGCCGACACACCCGAGATCAACGTGCGAGAGATCGCGCTCGCGGGCGCGACCGTCACGCTGGTCGACGGCCTGATCAACGACTGCGGCCGCCGCGTCGCCGAGGGCCGCGAGCGCATGGGCTGGTTTGACGCCTCGACGCTCAAGGAGCCGTACCGCATCGAGGGCAAGAAGACGATGGGCATCGAGCTCGCGGAGCAGCTCGGCTGGCAGCTTCCCGACGTCATCTTCTACCCGACCGGCGGCGGCACCGGCCTCATCGGCATGTGGAAAGCTTTCGCCGAACTCGAGGCGGCAGGCCTCATCGATTCGAGGCGGCCGCGCATGGTCGCCGTGCAGGCCGCCGGCTGCGCACCGATCGTGCGCGCCTTCGAACAGGGCGCCGAATCCGCCCTGCCCTGGCGCGACGCACATACCTATGCAGCGGGCATCCGCGTGCCGGCGGCGATCGGCGACTTCCTGATCCTCCGCGCCGTGCGCGCGAGCGGCGGCTTCGCGCTCGCGGTGGACGATGCCGCGATCGCCGCGGCGCTCGCCGAGGTCGCCCGGGTCGATGGCCTGCTGCTCTGCCCGGAGGGTGCGGCGACCGTTGCCGCCTGGAAGACCGCCCTCGCCGACGGCCGGGTCGGCGCCCATGAGACCGCCGTGCTCTTCAACTGCGCGAGCGGCCTCAAGTACCCGTTGCCGCCCGCCTGAGCGCCCGGATCACCCCTCCCTAAGGCCGCATTCCGGCCACATTCGGCGCCTGCGGGCCGGCGGCGCATCGCCCACGATGCCGCGGTGACGATCGCGGCGGAAACCGGCGACTGGCGTGCCTGGCTCAGCCGGCTGCGCCCGCCCGGGCACGCCGACCCGGCCGGCATCGAACGGGATCTCGCCTGGCTCGCCGCTCCCGGCCGGACACTGCTGACCCTTGACGATCCGCGCTACCCGCCGCAGCTCGCCGCGGTTCCCGGCTGTCCGCCAGCGCTCTTCGTGCTTGGCGATCCTGCCGTGCTGTCGCTGCCGCAACTGGCGATCGTCGGCAGCCGTGCGGCGACCGCGGCCGGGCGCGAAACCGCATTCGAATGGGCATCCGTGCTAGGGGCCGCGGGTCTCGCGATCACGAGCGGACTCGCGATCGGCATCGATGCCGCCGCGCATCGCGGCGCGATGGACGCGGGCGGCGTCACAATCGCGGTCTGCGGCACCGGGCCCGATCGCATCTACCCGGAGGAACACGCGGCGCTCGCAGGCAAGATCGCGGAACGCGGCGCGCTCGTCACCGAGTTCCCGACAGGCAGCGGACCGCACGCCCACCATTTCCCGCAGCGCAACCGGCTGATGTCCGGACTCGCGCGCGGCGTGCTCGTGATCGAGGCGGCCGCGCGTTCGGGATCGCTCATCACCGCGCGGCTCGCCGGCGAACAGGGACGGGACGTCATGGCGGTGCCGGGATCGATACATAATGCCCTGGCGCGCGGCTGTCATCGGCTCATCAAGGACGGCGCGGCGCTCGTCGAATCGCCCGAGGACGTGCTCGCAGCGCTCGGCCTGCCGCCCCTCGCGATGCGCATGAATTCCCGCATGGACGCGACGGACGACGGTGAAAATCCGGCGGGCCGGTTGGACAGCGGCGCAGAAATAATGTTGAATGCGCTCGGTTTCGGGCCGGCAGACCTCGACCGCCTGGTGGAACGAACCGGGCTTGCAGCCGCGACCGCCGTCTCGACGCTGCAGATGCTCGAGCTCGCGGGCCGCGTCGAGTCGCTGGCCGGCGGTCGATACTGCCGCACTGCACCGAGGCGTATAAGATGAAGGACAGCGTGCTCGACATCCTGATTCACCTGTTCGAGAACTTCCTGGATGCCGAGGACGACTCCACTCCGGACCGGGACGCGCTGAAGCAGGAGCTCGAACAGGCGGGCTACCCGGAAGCCGACATCGAGCGCGCGCTGGTCTGGCTCGAGAGCCTCGCCTCCGACCCGGAACGCTCGCTGCCCGAGGGCACGGCGCGCGCCGTACGTGTGTTCAGCGGCCAGGAGCAGGTGAGGCTCGACACCGACGTGCGCGGCTACCTGCTGCACCTCGAAAATCTCGGCATCCTGTCCGCGGCGCAGCGCGAGGTCGTGATCGACCGCCTGCTTGCGCTCGAGGCCGACGACATCGACATCGAGCAGCTGAAATGGGTCGTGCTGATGGTGCTTTTCAGCCAGCCGGGGCAGGAAAACGCCTATCAGCGGATGGAGGACCTGGTGTTCGACGAGCGTCGGGACGCGATGCACTGAACGCTGTTTTCCCGCTTCGGCCAGAGAGCCGCGGCCGGGCCCGCGGCTTTGGCATTTCTGGGGACAGTCGGAACGGAATGGTCAATTGAGCGCAAATCTGGTCATCGTCGAGTCGCCTGCGAAGGCAAAAACCATCAAGAAGTACCTCGGCGCGGACTTCGAGGTGCTCGCGTCCTATGGCCACGTGCGCGACCTCATCGAGAAGGAAGGCGCGGTCAATCCCGAACGCGACTTCGAGATGAAATACCAGCTGATCGAGAAGAGCCGCCCGAAAGTCGAGGCGATCCAGCGCGCCATGAAGAAGGCGAGCGCGCTCTACCTCGCCACCGACCCGGACCGCGAGGGCGAGGCGATCTCCTGGCACCTGTCCGAGATCCGGCGCGAGCACGGCGTGCTGGAGGGCAAGGAACTGAAGCGCGTGCGCTTCTACGAGATCACGAAGAACGCGGTGCGGGCGGCCGTCGCCGAGGCCGAGAGCGGGGTCAACGAAAACCTCGTCAACGCCTACAAGGCGCGGCGCGCGCTTGACTACCTGGTCGGCTTCAACCTGTCGCCGCTGCTGTGGAAGAAGATCAAGCCCGGCCTGTCGGCGGGCCGCGTGCAGAGCGTGGCGCTCCGGCTCATCTGCGAGCGCGAGGAGGAGATCTCGCGCTTCATCCGCCAGGAATACTGGACCATCGAGGCGGATGCTGCGAAGGACGCGGCGAAATTCCCGGCGCGACTGGTCGAGTACCGCGGCGAGAAGGTCGAGGCGGACACACAGAAGGCGAAGTTCTCGATCACGAACGAGGGCGATGCCCGCGAGGTCGAGCGCACGATCCTCGCTGCCGCCGGCGGCTGGCTGACGGTCGAGAGCATCGAGCGCCGGCCGAAGCGCCGCAATCCCCCGCCGCCGTTCACGACCTCGACGCTGCAACAGGAATCCGCGCGCAAGCTCGGCTTCACGGCGCGGCGCACGATGCAGACCGCGCAGCGCCTGTACGAGTCCGGCCACATCACCTACATGCGCACGGACTCGGTCACGCTGTCGAAGGACGCAGTCGGCGAGATCCGTGACATGATCAAGGTGACCTTCGGGGACAAGGCGCTCTCCGACGGCATCAACGAATACAAGACGAAGTCGAAGAACGCGCAGGAAGCGCATGAGGCGATCCGGCCCACCGTCGCGTCCGAGACGCCGCAGAAAGCCGAGCAGGACCTCGAGGAAGAGGACCAGCGCCGGCTCTATGCGCTGATCTGGAAGCGCGCGATCGCCTGCCAGATGGCGCCCGCCGTGTTCGACACGGTCGCGGTGGACCTCATCGCGGGCGAGAGCGGCGCCACGGGCGCGAAGCGCCACGTGTTGCGCGCGAACGGCCAGACGCTGCTCGAACCCGGCTTCCTCGCCGCGTACCACGAGGACCACGACGAGGACGAGACCGACGTCGAGAGCGAGGACGACCGCAGCCTGCCGGCGCTCGAGACCGGCGACCGGGTCGCGCTCGAGACGCTCCGCCCCGAGCAGCATTTCACGCAGCCGCCGCCGCGCTACACGGAAGCCTCGCTCGTCAAGTCGCTCGAGAGCCACGGCATCGGCCGGCCGTCCACCTATGCCTCGATCATCGAGACGCTGCGCTACCGCCGCTACGTCGAGATGATCGGCCGCGCCTTCATCCCGACCGACATCGGCAAGATCGTCAGCAAGTTCCTGGTCAAGTACCTCGGCACCTACGTGGAGTACAACTTCACGGCGCAGATGGAAGACGTGCTGGACGAGATCAGCAATGGCGAGAAGGAGTGGCAGCTCGAGCTCGGGAAGTTCTGGAAGCCGTTCACCAAGCTCGTCGAGCACGTCACGAAGTCGGTCAGCCGCGAGGAAGTCGCGGAGTCCCGCGAGGTCGGCCGCGATCCGGTGTCCGGCAAGCCGATCACGGTGCGCATGGGTCAGTACGGCCCGTTCGTGCAGCAGGGCACGCGCACCGACCCGGACAAGCCGCGCTTCGCGAGCCTGCTGCCGGGCCAGCGCATGGACGACGTCACGCTGCCCGATGCGCTGAGACTGCTCTCGCTGCCGCGCGACCTCGGCCACGGCCCCGACGGCACGCCGATCAGCGTCGGCCGCGGCCAGTACGGTCCCTACGTGAAGTTCGGTGCCAAGTACGCGTCGATCAAGGAAGACGACCCGTTCGCGCTCGAACTGGCGCGCGCGCTCGAGATCGTCGAGGCGAAGCTCGCCGCTGACCGCGAGCGCACGATCAAGGACTTCCCGGACCACGGCATCCAGGTGCTGAAGGGCCGCTACGGTCCCTACGTCACCGACCGCAAACGGAATGCCAAGGCGCCGAAGGACCGCGACCCGGCCTCGCTCTCCCTCGAGGAGTGCCAGGCGCTGCTCGCCGCCGCACCCGAGCGCAAGGGCCGGTTCGGCCGTCGTGCAAAGGCCGCCGCGCCTGCTGCGCCCGCAGCGCCGACGCCCGCGGCCGCAGCCGATGCAGCGGCGCCCGCCAAACCAAAGCGCTCGCGCAAGGCTGCTACATCCGCGACGCCGACACCCGCGACGCCGGCGCCCGCGGCGGCAGTGACACCGGCCGCGGAAGCCGCCCCTGCTACGCACGCAGCGCCAGCACCCGCGGTGGCCAAGCCGAAAGCCCGGAAGAAATCCGCCGCGCCGCGCGCGGCCAGGGCACGCGCTGCCAAGGAGTGAGCCGTGACGGATCGTGTCGCCGTCGGCGCCTGGCTTCGCGAACTGCAGCAGCAGATCGTGCGGGCCGTCGAACAGGCGGATGGCCGCGGCCGCTTCGGCAGCGACCGCTGGCAGCGCCCGGGCGGCGGTGGCGGCGAATCGCGGGTGCTCACCGGCGGCGCGCTGATCGAACAGGGCGGCGTCAACTACTCCGAGATCGAGGGTGCGTCACTGCCCGCCTCCGCGAGCGCGGAACGACCGGCGCTCGCCGGCGCGCCGTTCTCGGCGACCGGCGTCTCGATCGTGCTGCACCCGCGAAACCCGCACGTCCCGACCACGCACCTGAATCTGCGCTACTTCCAGGCGGAGCCTGCGGGCGCCGCACCGGTCTGGTGGTTCGGCGGTGGCTTCGACCTCACACCTTTCTATCCGGTGCTGGCGGACGTTCGGCACTGGCATGAGTGCGCGCGAGCCGCCTGCGCCGGCTGCCCGCCCGGCACCTACCGGCAGTTCAAGGAAGGCTGCGACCGCTATTTCTTCCTGCCACACCGGAACGAGACCCGGGGCATCGGCGGTCTCTTCTTCGACGACCTTTCCGGCTGGGGCTTCGACGCGTGCTTCGCCTTCGCACGCCGGGTCGGCGAGGCCTTCCTCGAGGCCTGGCTGCCGATCGCGGCGCGGCGCCGCGACACGCCCCATGGCGAGCGCGAGCGCTCGTTCCAGCTCTACCGGCGCGGGCGTTACGTCGAGTTCAACCTGCTGCACGACCGCGGCACGCTGTTCGGCCTCCAGAGCGGCGGGCGCACCGAGTCCATCCTGATGTCACTGCCACCGCTCGCGCGCTGGGAATACGGCTTCACGCCCGCGCCCGGCTCGCCCGAGGAAGCGCTCACCCGCGACTACCTTCGCCCGCGCGACTGGCTCGACGCCGAGACGTGAAGTATCGCCACGCCTGCCACGCCGGCAACTTCGCCGACGTGATGAAGCACGTCGCGCTCGTCGCGACGATGTCACGCCTCGCCGTGAAGGAACGTCCGCTGTTCGTGCTCGACACGCACGCGGGCCGCGGGCGCTATGACCTGCGCTCGGGCGACACCGCGGCGGAAGCGGGCCGCGGCGTCCTGCGGCTCACCGCGGCGAAGCTGCCGACTCCACCCGCCTGCATCGCGCGCTATCTCGAACTGCTTCGCGCATTCAACGACGGCGCCGAGGGGCAGCCCTCGACTTATCCGGGATCGCCGCACCTGATCGCGATGTCGATGCGCGCGCAGGACCGCGCGGCGTTCTGCGAGATCCAGCCTACCGAGGCAGAGCGCCTCTCACAGGAGTTCCGCCGCGACCGGCGGATCGGCGTGCACGTCCGCGACGGCTTCGAGGCGCTCGCGGGGCTGGTGCCACCGGCCGAGAAGCGCGGACTCGCGGTGATCGATCCGCCGTACGAGGAGCAGGCGACGGATTTCGAGCGCGTGGCCGAGGCGATCGCCGCGGCCGCGGTCCGCTGGCCGCAGGGCGTGTTGCTCGCGTGGTATCCGATCAAGGTCGGCGCGGTCGCCGCGCGGCTGCACCGCCGGTTGACCGATGCGGGCGTCCGCAACCTGCTCGTCGCTGAACTCTGCGTCCATCCGGACGATTCGCGTGCGGGACTGAACGGCTCAGGGATCGCCGTCGTGCAGCCGCCGTGGCAGCTCGAGCAGGACCTGCGCGAGGCCATCCCCGTGCTGCATCGCGTGCTCGCGCCGGACGGTGCCGGCCGCACGCGCGTCGCGCTGCTCGCCCCCGGGTGAGTTTCCCCCCGGCATGAAAAAGGCGGCGGCCGGAAAACCGGCAGCCGCCTCACACGCAAGCCTGCGTGTCAGCCGGGCAGGATTACTCCTTCGGCTTCTCTTCCTCGGGCTTCTTGTCGGCGCCGCACTTGCCCTCGCCACACTTGCCTTCGCCGCACTTGCCCTCGGCCTTCTTGTCGCCGCACTTGCCCTCGCCACACTTGCCTTCGCCGCACTTGCCCTCGGCCTTCTTGTCGCCGCACTTGCCTTCGCCACACTTGCCCTCCGCGGGCTTCTCTTCGCCGCCGGCCGGCGGGTCGCCAGCGGACAGCATGTAGCCGGAGCCGAGTGCGCTGACCGCAAACGAACTGGCATGGGCGACGCCCGCGGCCGCGATGGACGAGATGAGCGCCGCGCTGATCGCGACGGCCACCGGTTTCTTGATCACTCGATTCGACATGGATACATCTCCTTGGTTGAAATCCAGGTGCCCGGAGGTCAAACGCCCCAGTCCACCGCCTCAAACACTTTCCGCGCGACGTCTTCGGGGTCCGCGAGATTCTCACCGACGATCGCGATGCTGCCGCGCGGCGCCTGCAGGACCATGCCGATCAGGCCGTGGTCCTCGATCCTGAGCGGCTTGCCGACGTCGCGATGCGTCAGCACCAGCACCGTGACCGCGCCCTCCGGCATCCGCACCACGAGGTGCGGGACGACGTGGCCGTCGTGCACGCAGCGTGCCGCGAACGTCACGTCGCCGATACCGGGGCGCAGCCTCGCGCCCTCCGGGTCCAGCACGCCCGCGAGTGCGGCCGGCGACAGCGGCACGGTGCCCGCGAGCGTCGCGGTCTCGTGCGTGACGTGGTCGACAACCTCGCGCGCGACCGACGCGCGCGGCGCGACTGTCAGCAGCACGAGCCCGACCGAGAGGCCCA
>JANNHT010000185.1:0-3911 GCA_031404555.1 Gammaproteobacteria bacterium | reverse complement strand
GAAGCCGTCGGCGAAGCGGGTCGATGCATTCACCATCACCGAGGCCGAATCCACCTCGCGCCCACGGCGTCACCGACGCCGACCCGCTCGGCAACGAGCCGCTGTTCGACGAGAAGGGCGCGATGGTCGGCCGCGCGACTTCGGGTTACTACGGCCATGTGCTCAAGAAGAGCCTCGCGATCGGCTATGTGAAGTCGCCATTCGCGGTCGTTGGAACTCCGCTACAGATTGAGATTCTTGGTGAGAGAAAAAAAGCCACGGTGCTGGTCGACTCGCCCTACGATCCCGAGAACAAGGACCTCAGGGCATAACGGCCCGGGCCCCATGAAGCGCTGGAAAAGGGGTCTGTCCCCAATCAAGCAAAGGGATGCGTCCCCTCTTAAGCGGCAGTCCTGGTCCGGACTCAGCCTGCTGTGGCGCAGCCTCGGCAGTCACCAGGGCTGGCGCGAACAGTGGCGGCGCGCGGAGCCGAAGCCCGCCTATGACGCGGTCATCGTCGGCGGCGGCGGACACGGGCTCGGCACCGCGTACTACCTGGCCGCCGAGCACGGGCTGACCAACATCGCCGTGGTCGAGAAGGGCTGGATCGGCGGCGGCAACACCGGCCGCAACACGACGATCATCCGTTCGAACTATCTGTTCGACGAGAGCGCCCGGCTCTACGACCACGCCGTCAAGCTGTGGAAGGACCTCTCGCAAGTCCTGAACTACAACGTCATGTATTCACCGCGCGGCGTGATGATGCTCGCGCACACGGTGCACGACGTGCAGGTGCTGAAGCGCCACGTGCACGCCAATCGCGGGAACGGCGTGGACAACGAGTGGCTCACGCCCGACGAAGCCAAGGCTTTCTGCCCGCCGCTCAACATCGGATCAAATACCCGCTATCCGGTGATGGGCGCGGCGCTTCAGCGGCGCGGCGGCACGGCGCGCCACGACGCCGTCGCCTGGGGCTACGCCCGCGCCGCCGATGCGCTCGGCGTGGACATCATCGAGAACTGCGAGGTCACCGGCATCCGCCGCGGCGCCCAGGGTGCGGTCGAGGGGCTCGAAACCACCCGCGGCATCATCCGCGCCGGCAAGGTCGGCGTCGTGGCAGCGGGCCATTCGAGCGTCGTGATGCGCATGGCCGGCGTGAAGCTCCCGATCGAGAGTTTCCCGCTCCAGGCGCTCGTCTCCGAACCGGTGAAACCCGTGTTCCCCTGCGTCGTGATGTCGAACAGCATCCACGCCTACATCAGCCAGTCGGACAAGGGCGAGCTCGTGATCGGCGCGGGCACCGACGCCTACACCTCTTATACGCAGCGCGGCGCACTGCACGTCAACATGCACACGCTGGAGGCGATCTGCGAGCTGTTCCCCAGCTTCCGCCGCCTGCGCATGCTCCGGAACTGGGGCGGCATCGTGGATGTGACGCCCGACCGCTCGCCGATCATCGGCCGTACGCCGGTGCCGGGCCTGTACGTGAACTGCGGCTGGGGCACGGGCGGTTTCAAGGCGACGCCCGGTTCCGCGCAGGTGTTCGCCTGGACCATGGCGAAGGACGAGCCGCATCCGATCAATGCGCCGTTCACGCTCGAGCGCTTCCGCGACGGCGCGCTGATCGACGAGGCGGCGGCCGCCGCCGTCGCGCACTGAGCCCAGGGCAACTCTGGATGGGTGGCGTGGGCGCGGCTGCGGCGGTTTTGCGATCCGGCATGGAACGTGGAGCGTTGTGTATCGTTATACATGAGCGCCGTGTGACGCCGCCCGATCGCAAATCCGCCCAGCCCCGGAGGGTTGCGCGCGGGCCGCTCGGCCACTGCGTTGCTTCCTCCTCGTGTGGATTCACCACACGTCGTCGGTCGCGCCTTGTGGCCGAGCGGCGCACGCGCAACGCGCTCCACGCCACCCATCCAGAGTTGCCCTAATGCTCCTGATCCACTGCCCGTACTGCGGCGAGAGGCCCGAACTTGAGTTCGCCTACGGCGGCCAGGCGCACATCGCGCGGCCCGCGCGGCCGGCGGAACTCGACGACCAGCAGTGGGCCGACTATCTCTACGCGCGCGACAACGCGCGCGGCCCGCACGCCGAGCGCTGGCGCCACGTCCGGGGATGCGGCCAGTTCTTCAATGCGATCCGCAACACGACGACCGACCGGTTCAGCGCGACCTACAGGATCGGCGAGAAGCCGCCGTCGGCCGGGTCATCCCGCGGTGACGGAGGGTGAGCGCGTATCGCACGGCGAGCGGCGGGCGCGTGGACCGTGCACGCACGCTGCGTTTCACCTTCGACGGCAAGCGGTTCGAGGGCCTCGCGGGCGACACACTCGCGTCCGCTTTGCTCGCGAACGGCGTGCACCTGGTCGGCCGCTCGTTCAAGTATCACCGGCCGCGCGGCATCCTGACTGCGGGCGCCGAAGAGCCGAGCGCGCTCGTCACCGTGCGCCGCGATGCGGCGCGCATCACGCCGAACCTGCGCGCGACGCAGGTGGAGCTCTACGAGGGCCTCGCCGCGGAATCCCAGAACCGCTGGCCGAGCCTGCGCTTCGATGTCGGGCGCGTGAACGACGTTCTGGCGCCGCTCTTTCCCGCCGGGTTCTACTACAAGACGTTCATGTGGCCGCGTTCATTCTGGTCCGCGGTCTATGAACCGCTGATCCGCGCCTCGGCAGGCCTCGGCCGCGCGCCGACGCTGCCGGACCCGGATCGTTACGCGCACCGCTTCGCGCACTGCGACGTGCTGGTCGTCGGCAGCGGGCCGGCGGGACTTGCAGCAGCGCAGGCTGCGGCGGAGGGCGGCGCGCGGGTGATCCTCTGCGACGAGCAGGCGGAGTTCGGCGGATCGCTGCTGTCGGATTCGGCGGCTTCGATCGACGGGCAGGGGAGCGGGGCCTGGCTCGCGCAGACGCTTGGCACACTCGCGCGGAATCCGCGCGTGACGCTGCTGCCGCGCACCACGGCTTTCGGTTACTTCCCGCACAACGCCATCGGCCTCCACCAGCGCCTGACCGATCACCTTACGAATCCGGATCCCGCAGGGGCGCGCGAACGCCTGTGGCAGCTGCGGGCGCGCGAAGTCGTGCTCGCGACCGGTGCGATCGAGCAGCCGCTGGTGTTTCCCGGCAACGACCGGCCGGGCATCCTGCTGGCCGGCGCCGTGCAGTCCTACCTCCATCGCTACGGTGTGCGCGCAGGAACGCGCGCGGTCGTCGTGACGGCGACCGATGCCGCCTACCGCGCCGCGCTCGAGCTGCACGCGGCTGGCGTCGAAATCGCCGCGATCGCGGATCTGCGCGATTCCGCAGACGGCGAGCTGCCGCAGGCCGCGCGCCGCGCCGGCATCGAGACCGGGACGCGCGCATCGGTCGCGGGCACGCGCGGGAGTCTCCGCGTCAGCGGCGTCGAGATCTCGATGACTGACGGCCGGGGCGTGGCGGGACGGCGGACCCTGCCCTGCGACCACATATTAATGTCGGGCGGATTCACGCCCTGCGTGCACCTCTTCTCCCAGTCGCGCGGCACGCTGAAATGGAATGCCGACTCGCGGGCTTTCCTGCCGGGAACCTCGGCAGAGCGCGAGCGCTCGGCCGGCGCCTGTCGCGGTGTCTATGGACTCGCCGAGGCGCTGGGCGACGGCGCGGCCACGGGCAGCGCTGCCGCGAAAGCCTGCGGTCACGGCGCGTCATCGCGCCGCTTCACGGTGAGCGGTGGCACGAACGGCGGCGAAGCGGGGCCGGGCGCGGCGCCTGCGCCGGCGGGCCGCGGACCGAAGGCCTTCGTGGACTGGCAGAACGACGTCACGGCCGGTGACCTCGCGCTCGCCGCGCGCGAGGGTTTCCGCTCGATCGAGCACATCAAGCGCTACACGACGACCGGCATGGCGACCGACCAGGGCAAGACCTCGAACCTCAACGCGCTCGGCATCGTGTC
>JANNHT010000184.1:0-12215 GCA_031404555.1 Gammaproteobacteria bacterium | reverse complement strand
CGAAGTCGGTGTGCGCCTCGGGCAGGTAGGAGAGCTTCTGGATGCTCGAGCCGAGGCCGACGCCGAACCACTCGCCGCGGCCGATCGCGATCAGCGACTGCGTGAGCTGGAATCCGCTGTTGTACGGATCCTCCCAGGGGTTCAGGTACGAGGTGAGGCGTGCGAGCCGGTAGTCACTCGACAGCGCGAGGAAGGCGAGCGCCGCGCCGCCGACCGCGACCACCAGCAGGAAATCGCGGAGCCGCGCGCCCGCGACGAAGAGCACCGCCGTGCCGGTGACGCAGAGCACGAAGGCCGCGCCGAAATCCGGCTCGACGAGCAGCAGCACCGCGGCGACCAGCACCACGGCGAGCGGCTTGAAGAAACCCTGGGTGGAGCTGCGCAGTTCCGTCTGGTGGCGCACGGCGTAGATCGCGACATAGGTCAGGAGCAGCCAGCGCGCGACCTCGGAGGGCTGGAAGTTCAGGAGCCCGATGCGGATCCAGCGCTGGCTGCCATTGACCTCGTGCCCGATGCCCGGGATCAGCACCAGCAGCAGCAGCACGAAGCTCACGATCAGGATCACCGGCGCCAGGCGCTGCCAGATCGCGATCGGCACGAACAGGAATGCGCCGCCGATCGTCGCGCCGAGCAGCACCGACAGCAGCTGGCGCTCGAAATGGAAGAACGGGTCGCCGGTGAGGCGCTCGGCGACGCTGAGCGAAGCCGAGGTCACCATCACGATGCCGATCAGCAGCAGGCAGCAGACGGTCGTCACGATCACGGGATCGAGCACGAGCCGCTGCTGGCGGCCGGCGGAACGCGAGAACTGGAGCGCGGCGCCGGTGTTCATGGCGGCAGGCTCCGCACGGCATCCGCGAACACGTCGCCGCGGTGCGCGTAGTCCCGGAACATGTCGAAGCTCGCGCAAGCGGGCGACAGCAGCACGGTGTCACCGGACTCCGCGACCGTGGCGATGATCGCGACCGCGTTTTCCATCGAGTCCGCCATCAAGACCGGGCAGCGACCCTTCAGCGCGGCGGCGATCAGCGGCGCGTCGCGGCCGATCAGCACGGCGAGCTTCACCTTGCCCTTGCAGGCAGCAGCGAGCGGCGCGAAATCCTGGCCCTTGCCCTCGCCGCCCGCGATCAGCACGAGCGGCGCGTCGAGCCCGTCGATCGCTGCGACCGTCGCGCCGACGTTGGTGCCCTTCGAATCGCCGATCCAGCGCACGCCGCGCCAGCGCGCAACCTGCGCCGCGCGGTGCGGCAGTCCCTGGAAGCGCCTGAGCACGCCGGTCATCGCCTCACGCGGCAGCCCGATCACGCTGCCGATCGCGAGCGCCGCGAGCGCATTCGCCGCGTTGTGCCGGCCCGGCAGCGCGAGTTCACCGAGCGGCAACAGGGGCTCGGCGCCGGCCGCGAGCCATTCCTGGCCGTCCTGCGCCAGCAGGCGGAAGTCGGCTTCCTCGCGGCGCAGGCTGAAGGCGACGCAGGGCTGGCCCGGGCGCAGCATCCGCATCACGAACTCGTCGTCGAGGTTCACGACCGCGGTCGCGGCGCGCTCGAAGATCCGCGCTTTCGCGGCCGCATAGGCCGCGAGATCCGTATACCGGTCCAGGTGGTCGGGCGTGAGGTTCAGCACCGCCGCCGCCTCGAGCTGGAGCGAATGCGTGGTCTCGAGCTGGTACGAGGACAGTTCGAGCACGTACATCGCGGCCGGTGGGCCATCCAGCAGGTCGAGCGCGGGCTCGCCGAGGTTGCCGCCGACGCGCACTTCGATGCCCGCGGCTTTCGCGAACTCGCCGACCAGCGTCGTCACCGTGCTCTTGCCATTCGTGCCCGTGATGCCGATGACGCGACCGCCCGCTTCGCGCGCGAACAGCTCGATGTCGCCGACGAGGTCGAGGCCGCGCGCCGCCGCCTGCTTCAGGAAGGGCTCGGCGAGCGAGACGCCCGGCGACACGACGATCTGTTCCGCGCCGTCGAGCACGGCGGTATCGAAGCCGCCGAGCACGGTCGCCGCCTCCGGCACCAGGCGCTTCAGTTCCGCGAGCCCGGGCGGCGCTGCACGCGAATCGGTCACGATCAGGCGATGGCCGCGCGCGGCGAGGTGTCTCGCGCAGGACACGCCGGTGCGGCCAAGGCCGACGATCACGCTGTGAGGGCTGGCGGACGGGTCCTGCATCAGCGCAGCTTCAATGTCGCCAGCCCGATCAGGACCAGCATGAAAGAGATGATCCAGAAGCGGACGATGACCTTCGGCTCGGCCCATCCCTTCAGTTCGTAGTGGTGATGGATCGGTGCCATCCGGAAGATGCGCTTGCCGCGCAGCCGGAACGAGGCGACCTGGAGGATCACCGACACCGTCTCGAGCACGAAGATGCCGCCCATGATCGCGAGCACGATCTCCTGCCGCACGATGACCGCGACGATGCCGAGCGCCGCGCCGAGCGCGAGCGCGCCGATGTCGCCCATGAAGACCTGTGCGGGATACGTGTTGAACCACAGGAAGCCGAGCCCGGCTCCGACGATGGTCGCGACGAAGATCAGCACCTCGCCCGCGCCCGGCACGTACGGGATCTGCAGGTAGGCCGCGAAGTTCACGTGGCCGGTCACGTAGGCGAAGACGCCGAGCGCGCCCGCGACCATCACGCAGGGCATGATCGCGAGCCCGTCGAGGCCGTCGGTCAGGTTGACCGCGTTGCTCGAGCCGACGATCACGAAGTAGGTGAAGACCACGAAGGCGAACGCGCCCATCGGCAGCGCGACGTCCTTGAAGAACGGCACGTACAGCGAAGTCTCGGCCGGGCTCGCCGCGGTCTGCCACAGCGCGAGCGCCGCGGCGATGCCGGCGGCCGACTGCCACAGGTATTTCCAGCGCGCGGCGAGGCCGCGCGGATTCTTCACGATCAGCTTCAGGTAGTCGTCGTAGAAGCCGATCAGCCCGAACGCGATCGTTACGCAGAGCACGATCCAGACGAAGCGGTTCTGGAGGTCGGCCCAGAGCAGCGTGCCGGCGGCGACCGCGACCAGGATCAGCGCCCCGCCCATGGTCGGCGTGCCGCGCTTGCCGATGTGCGTGTCCGGCCCGCAGTCGCGCACGACCTGGCCGATCTGCTTGCGGGCCAGCATGCGGATCATCCACGGGCCGACCAGGAGCGCGATCGAAAGCGCCGTCAGCGCCGCGAAGATCGCGCGGAGCGTCAGGTATCCGAATACGCGGAACCCGCCGTAGTACTGCGTCAGCCAGTCAAACAGGTCGAGCAGCATTCGATCCCCTCAGTTGCCGTTGCCGGCGGCCGCGAGCGGCTGCGACAGCCGCTCGACGACGCGCTCGAGACGATTGACCCGGGAGCCCTTGACCAGCACGGTGACGCCGGCGTCGAGCTCGGCGGCGACCGCGGCCGCGAGGCTCTCCGCATCCGCGTACCAGTGCGCGCGGTTGCCGTAGGCCGCGACCGCGTGGCGCGCCGCATCGCCCATCGCGAACACGCGCGTGATGCCGGCGCGGCGTGCGTAGTCGCCGACGCCGATGTGGCTCGACTCGGTGGCTGCACCCAGCTCCCCCATCTCGCCCAGCACCAGCCAGTGCTCGCCGGGCAGGCTGCAGAGCACGTCGATGCCGGCGCGCACCGAGCTCGGGTTCGCGTTGTAGGAATCGTCGATCAGCCAGGAGCCGCGCGGGCCCGGCTTCAGCTGCAGGCGCCCGCCGACCGGCTGCATGCGTTCGAGGCCGGCGACGATCGCCGGCAGGCCGACGCCCGCGGCATGCGCCGCGGCGGCGGCGCCGAGTGCGTTCAGCACGTTGTGCCGGCCCGCGAGGCCCAGGCGCACGCGCGCCTGCTCGCCCGCGAGCGTCATCGTGAAGACGGTGGCGAATGAACCCTTCTCGATGCGGCCGTGGATCGCGCTCGCGCGCGCATCCGCCTTCGACTCGATGCCGAAGCCGAGCGTGCGGGCGCTGCCCGCCAGCGTGCGCCACAGGCCGTGGAACGGATCGTCCGCATTGATGATCGCCGTGCCGTCCGCCGGCAGCGCCTCGAACATTTCGCCCTCGGCGTGCGCGACGCCCGCGAGGTCGCCGAATCCCTCGAGGTGCTCATCGCCCGCGTTCGTCACGAGCGCGATCGAGGGCTTCGCAATCGCGGCGAGCGCCGCGATCTCGCCACGATGATTGGCGCCCATCTCGACGACCGCGTAGCGATGCGAGGGCTCGAGCCGCAGCAGCGTCAGCGGCACGCCGATGTGGTTGTTCAGGTTGCCGCGGG
The DNA here is from genome assembly GCA_031404555.1 of Gammaproteobacteria bacterium. GTDB lineage: Bacteria > Pseudomonadota > Gammaproteobacteria > Steroidobacterales > Steroidobacteraceae > SCUD01. The sequence continues at coordinate 7,966 of JANNHT010000184.1, read as the reverse complement.
TCGAGAGCGTCGGCCCCGCGCCCGTCATGATCCCGGCAAGCAGCTCCTTGGTCGTGGTCTTGCCGTTGCTGCCGCCGACGCCGATCACGAGCGCGGCACTCTTCCTGCGCCATTCGGCCGCGAGCGCGGTGAGCGCCGCCTGCACGTCCGGCACCACGAGCTGCGGGAGCCCGCCCTCGAGCGCGCGCTCGACGACCGCTGCCGCGGCGCCGCGCGCGGCCGCAGCCGCCACGAAGGCATGTCCGTCGAAGCGCTCGCCGCGGAGCGCAAAGAAGAGCTGGCCCCGCTCCACCGTGCGCGAGTCGATCGAGACGCCGGCGAACGCCGCGTCGCTGCCTGCGATGCGGCCACCGGTCGCCGCCGCCACTTCCGTCAGCCGGCCCATCACGATCGGGCCGCCACGTGGCGTCGCAGGCATTCGCGGTCGCTGAACGGCCGCCGCTCGTTGCCGACCTGCTGGTAGTCCTCGTGACCCTTGCCCGCGATCAGCACCACGTCGCCGGCCTCCGCCTCGTCGAGCGCGGCGCCGATCGCCTGTGCGCGGTCGCGCAGCACGCGCGCGCGCTTAGGATCCTTGAAGCCGGACAGGATCATCGCGACGATGCGGTCAGCATCCTCGCCGCGCGGATTGTCGTCGGTGACGATGATCCGGTCAGCGAGCCGCTCGGCCGCCTCCCCCATCAGCGGGCGCTTGCCCGGATCGCGGTCGCCCCCGCAGCCGAACACGACCAGCACACGGCCGCGCGCGTGCGCGCGAAGCGCGGACAGCGCCTTGCCGAGCGCATCGGGTGTGTGCGCGTAGTCCACGACCGCGAGCGCGCCGTTCGCGAGCCGCAGGCCTTCCATGCGCCCCGGTGGCGCCTCGCAGGCCGCGAGCGCTACGAGCGCCTCATCCACGCCGAAATCCCAGGCGAGCAGCACGCCGAGCGTGACCGCGAGGTTCTCGGCGTTGAAGGCGCCGACCAGGCGCGAGCGCAGGCGGCGGCTGCCGAAGTGGCCGGACACCTCGAGTTCGAGCCCGCTGTTGCCGGGGATCACGCGGGACACATGTACCGAGCGGGCCGCCGCGGGCGCAGAGCCGCCGACCGACACCGCGGTCAGCGCGACGCCGCTCGCGAGCCCGCGCGCGAAGCCCGCGCCGACTGGGTCGCCGACGTTGATCACCGCATGCTCGAGGCCGGGCAGCTGGAACAGCCGCTCCTTGGCCGCGGCGTAGCGCTCCATCGTGCCGTGGTAGTCGAGATGATCGCGCGTCAGATTGCAGAACGCCGCGACCCGCATGCGCACGCCGTCCACGCGGCCCTGGTCGAGCGCGTGCGAGGAGACTTCCATCGCGACATGGGTCGCGCCGGCGTCGAGCAGGGCGCGGAGCTGCCGGTGCAGCGTGACGACGTCCGGCGTCGTCAGCGAACCGCCCGCGACCGCCGGCGGGAATCCGGCGCCGAGCGTGCCCAGGTAGGCTCCGCGGCGCGCGAGGCGCTCGACCGCGCCCGCGAGCAGCCAGGCGCAAGTCGTCTTGCCGTTCGTGCCGGTGACGCCCGCGACCGTCAGGCCCGAGGACGGCGCGGCGTAGAAGCGGTCCGCGATCGCGCCGAGGCGATCGCGCAGCTGCCGCACGGCGACGCTCGTGAGCGCGGAGGCTTCGGGGACGCGCCCCTCCTCCGGATCCCAGAGCACGGCGCGCGCGCCGCGGGCGATCGCCTGCGGCAGGTGGTCGAGTCCGTGGCGGCTGCCGCCCTTGAGCGCGATGAAGGCATCGCCGCCCTGGACTTCGCGCGAATCGAGCGTGAGGCCGGCGACCGCAACGGCCGGCGCCTCGGCGACTCCCGCGAGCAGGCGGTCGAGCGGCATCGGCGCGTTCATGGCTCGCGCCTCGCGTAGCGGACCGACGTCGCCTCGCTGTCCACGTTGTCGGGCGCGACCGACATCAGGCGGAGCGCGCCGGAAGTGACTGCCGAGAAGACCGGCGCGGAAACGTCGCCGCCGTAGTACAGCTTGCCGGTCGGCTCCTCGATCATCACGACCACCGCGAGCCGCGGCTGCGAGGCCGGCACGAGTCCCGCGAACACCGCGCGATAGCGGTCAGTCGAATAGCCGCCCGGTATCGCGGTCCAGGCGGTGCCGGTCTTGCCGGCGACGCGATAGCCCGGCACGGACGCCTTCACGCCGGTGCCCTCGGGTGCCACGGCCTGTTCGAGCAGGCCGATCAGTTCGCGGGAAATCTTCTTCGACAGCACGCGCTCGCCCGCCGGCGCCTGTTCGATGCGGCGGAACGTGACGGGCCGGTGCAGCCCCTCGGCGCCGAAGGTCGCATAAGCCTGCGCGAGCTGGAGCGGCGTGACCGACAGGCCGTAGCCGTAGGACATGGTCGCGACGCCGACATTGCCCCAGTGCTCGACGCTCGGCAGGTGGCCCGCCGATTCGCCGGGGAACCCGCTCGCGCTGACCTCGCCGATGCCGAGCTTCGAGAGCGTGTCGAACATCTGCTGCCGGTCGAGCTTCAGCGCCATCTTCGACATGCCGACGTTGCTCGAGCGGGAGAGCACCTCACCGACGTTGATCGTGCCCAGGAAATGCTTGTCCTCGATCCGTTTCGGGCCGACGTAGAACGGCGTCGTGTCGATCATCGTCTCCGGCGTGAAGCGTCCCGAAGACAGCGCCGCCGCGACGATCAGCGGCTTGATGCTCGAGCCCGGCTCGAAGATGTCGGTGACCGCGCGGTTGCGGTAGCGCGCGGCGTCGTACTGCTGGCGGTCGTTCGGGTTGAACGACGGCTGGTTCACCATCGCGAGCACTTCGCCGGTCGTCACGTCGATCACGATCACCGAGCCCGCGCGCGCGCGATGCTCGCGCAGCGCCGCCTTGAGTTCGCGATAGGCGAGGTATTGCACGCGCAGGTCGATGCTGGTGACGAGGTCCTCGCCAGGCACCGGCGCGCGGATGCTCTCGACGTTCTGGATGATGCGGCCGCGGCCGTCCTGGATCACGCGTTTGCGCCCGTCATGACCCGCGAGCGACTGGTCGTACTCGAGCTCGAGCCCTTCCTGGCCGGCCTCGTCGAGGTTGGTGAAGCCGAGCACGTGGCCCGTCACTTCCGCGTTCGGGTAGTAGCGACGGTACTCACGCAGCAGGTACACGCCCGGGATCGCGAGCCGCTTGACCTTCTCGGCCTCGGCCGGCTCCATGTGGCGCGCGACGTAGAGGAATTCGCGGTCGAGGTTGCTCGTGATGCGCTGCTCGAGCCACTGGCGGTTGCGCTTCAGCGCGTGGGCGAGCTTGCCGATGCCGTCGCTGGTGTCCGCGATCTCCGGCGGGTTGACCCAGATCGTGTCCACCGGCGAGCTGACCGCGAGTGGTTCACCGTTGCGGTCGAAGATCGTGCCGCGGTGCGCGGGCATCACGGCGACCCGCGCGGAGCGCATGTCGCCCTGCTCCGCGAGGAACTCCTGGTCGAGCACCTGGAGCTTCACGGAACGGCCGAACAGCGCGATGGCCGCGAACACCAGGAACCCGGCGAGGATTCGCGTGCGCAGCCGGAACTGCGCCGGTTCGAATTCGATCTCGCCGTCGCGGCGCTTCATGGCGACACGATCACGATTTCATCGGGTTGCGGCAGCCGCATCTTCCTGCGGTTGTCGGCGACCCGCTCGACCAGCAGCGGGTTCGACCAGGAGCTCTGCTCGAGCTGGAGCTGGCTGCCCTCGATGTTGAGCCGGTCGCGCTCGGCCGAGAGCTGCTCGAGCTCGATGAACAGCGAGCGCGCCCGGTGGCGTGAGTGCACGACCACGATCGAGGACGCGAGCACGGCGATCCAGAGCACGGGCAGCACGAGCAGGATGAGGCGGCGACTCATGCGGCCACCTTCTCGGCGACGCGGAGCACGGCGCTGCGCGCCCGCGGATTGCGCGCGATCTCGGATTCGTCGGCGAACGTGGCGCGGCCGACGAGCTTGAGGCGCGGCATCGCCTCCGGCGGCAGCTGCGGCATGCCGGCCCAGGCCGGGTCCTCGCGCGAGGCGCTGCGGAGATACCGCTTGACGATGCGGTCCTCCAGCGAATGGAAACTGATCACCGCGATGCGTCCGCGAACCGCGAGCGCGTCCACCGCCTGCGGCAGCACGCGCTCGATCTCGCCGAGCTCGTCGTTGACGTGAATGCGCAGCGCCTGGAACGAGCGCGTCGCCGGATGGCGGCCGGGCTCGCGTCCCGGCACGGCCGCCGCGATGATGCCCGCGAGCCGGCCGGTCGTCGTGACCGGCTCGATCGCGCGCGCTGCGACGATCGCGCGGGCGATGCGGCGGGCATGGCGTTCCTCTCCGAAGCGCGAGATCACGAGGCTGATCTCCCGCTCGTCTGCGAGCGCAAGCCAACCGGCCGCCGACTCACCCGACTGCGGATCCATGCGCATGTCGAGCGGGCCGTCGCGCAGGAAACTGAAGCCGCGCGCCGCGGCCTCGAGCTGCGGCGAAGAGACGCCGAGGTCGAACAGGATGCCGTCGACGCTGCGGCGCGCGACATGCTGCGAGAGCTTGGAAAAAGGCGCGCAGATGAAGCGGGCGCGTGAATCGTTGCCGAACAACCGGCTTGCCGCCGTCCCTGCTTCCGGATCGCGATCGAATGCAATCAGCTTCCCCTCTTCACCGAGCCGGCCGAGGATTTCCCCGGCATGGCCGCCGCGACCAAAGGTCGCGTCCACGTAGCAACCGTCGGCGCGGATCGCGAGCGCCTCGAGCGCCCGTTCCCTGAGCACCGGCGTGTGTTCCCCGCCGCCCGGCTCTTCGCCCGGCGCGCCATTCGGCGCGCCACTCACAGCGACAGCGAACCCAGTTCGGCCGGCAGCGAATCCGCCGGCTCCTCGCCGTTCAGCCACTGCTCACGGCGTTCATTCCAGCGCGCTTCGTCCCATAGCTCGAAGCGGTTGCCCTGCCCGATCAGCATCGCGTTGCGGTCGAGGTGCGCGAACTCACGCAGCGTCGGCGGCAGCAGCAGTCGTCCGTGGCCGTCGAGTTCGACGTCCGTCGCATGACCGACCATCAGGCGTTGCAGCCGACGCGCGTGCTCGTTCAACGACGGCAGCCGCATCAGCTTGCGTTCGATTTCGTCCCAGTCGGAGGTCGGGTAGATCAGCAGGCACTGGTCGCGGTCGATCGTGACCACGAGCCCGCCCGCGCCGCGTTCGGCCAGCCGCTCCCGATACCGGGTCGGCATGACCATCCGGCCCTTCGCATCGAGGGTGACCTTGGTAGCGCCGCGGAACATGAATTAAAACGGGGCGTTGCCCCATTTCCTCCCACTTTCTCCCACTCGCTGCCACTATAGGCAGGCAATGGGGGTGGGTCAACGGGCTGGTCCAAAAAAATTTGTGACGCGTCAATCACTTAGCGTTGATCGCGAAAGCCCATTCTGGGCCGCGATGGGACACAAAAATCAGCGACTTACGAGCCGCTCTTACAGCGGCTTGTTAGGAGTGACCTCTCTACAGGTCTTTTTTCCTGTTCTTATTCTTGTTGAGACGAAAAAAAGAGTCGGCCGATAAGCCGGGTTCTGTCGAGGGCAACCATTCCTCTGGGATGCGCGTCACCGCGCACCTCAAGCAGCCTACCCGGAAACACGCACGGGCCGTGCGCTGCGGCTTTCGCCGCCTGTTTCCCTATTTGGCCTTGCTCCCGGCGGGGTTTTCAGTGCCGTCGCCGTTACCGTCGACGCGGTGCGCTCTTACCGCACCATTTCACCCTTACCGTCGTGCTTGCGCACGCTTAGGCGGTGTATTTTCTGTTGCACTTTCCGTGGGCTCACGCCCCCCAGGCGTTACCTGGCGCCGTGCCATGCGGAGCCCGGACTTTCCTCTGCTCTCTTGCGAAAACAGCGATTGCCTGGCCGACTCCCGCGGACACCATAGAGGGTCCGCAGGTGGGTCTCAAGTCGCGTTTTCCGGCGGCTTTTTCGTGAGCTCGAGCGCGCGGGCGTAGGCGTCCTTCCGGCGCGCGCCGGTGAGCTTCGCAGTTGCCGCCGCCGCGGCCGATGCGGGCAGGAATTCGAGCAGCACTGCGAGCGTTTCGTCTAGCCGCGACTCGTCGGGCCCGGTCTCGGCCGCGCCCTCGACGATCACGACGCATTCGCCGCGGCGCATGTCGGCGTCGGTTGCGGCGCGATCCATGAGTTCTCCGAGGCTGCCGCGATAGAAAGTTTCGAAATGCTTGGTCAGCTCGCGCGCGACCGAGGCACGGCGGTCGCGCCCGCAGGCTTCGGCGAGATCCGTCAGGCAATCCGCAATCCGGTGCGGCGCCTCGTAGATCACGAGCGTGCGCGTCTCGCGCGCGAGTTCCGCGAGCCGGCGCCGGCGCGCGATCGCGCGCGCGGGCAGGAATCCCTCGAAGCAGAACCGGTCGCCCGGCAGGCCCGCCGCCGACAGCGCCGCGATCGCCGCGCAGGGTCCCGGCACGGGCGACACCGTGATCCCCGCCTCGATCGCCGCGCGCACCAGCAGGAACCCCGGGTCACTCACGAGCGGCGTGCCGGCATCCGAAACGAGCGCGACGCTCTCTCCCGCCGCCAGGCGAGCAACCAGCTCGCCGGCGCGCGCGCGCTCGTTATGTTCATGCAGCGAGACGAGCGGGCGTTCGAGGCCCATTTCGCGCAGCAGCTGCCCGCTGTGGCGGGTGTCCTCGGCCGCAACCACGCTGACACCGGCGAGAATCTCGCGGGTCCGCGCGGAAATGTCCCCGAGGTTGCCGATCGGCGTCGCAACGACGTAAAGCACGCCCGCCTGCGCCACTATAATGTCCCTCCCTGACCGCACTTGCGACTACTGCTAAGGTGCGGCCGGGTGATCCTCTCCAAGGGCCGTCCCCGATGCAAGCGCCAGTCCGGTTTGCCCGCTGTCTCGCCGCCGCCGGCCTCGCCGCCGTGCTCGCGTCCGCCTGCCAGATTCCGGGCCTCGACCGCATCGGCGGCACCGAGGCCGCGATCCAGCGCGCAGAGCGCCAGTCGCGCCAGGGCGAACATACGGCGGCCGCGCAGAGCTACGAGTCGGCCGCGCGCTCGGCCGTCACGACGGACCGCAACACCCTCTGGCTCGCTGCCGCCTCCGAGTGGATCGCGGCCGGTAATGCCGATGCCGCGCAGGCTGCGATGGGCCAGCTGGTGCCGCCCGTGTCGGTGGCGGAAACCCGCGAGAAGCAGCGGCTCGATGCGGAGCTTGCGCTCGCGCGCGGCGACACCGACCGCGCGGCGGCGATGCTGCGAGACATCGCGGACGACACCAATCCCGGCATTCTCGCGACGCGAGCGCGCGTGCAGTTTGGCAGCCTCCAGGTGCCGGAAGCGGTGCGCACGCTGATCGCGCGCGAGCGGCTGCTCACGGCGCCGGAAGACCGCCTCCTCAACCAGCGCCATATCGTGGACGGCATCGCCATCGCGCTCGCGCGCGGCGCGCGCTTCACCGCGCCGGCGGACGGAGACCCGACGCTCACCGGATGGCTCGAACTCGGGCGGATCCTGGCCGATGCGCAGGCGGGCGCGCTCGGCACGCAGCGCCGGCTCCAGACCTGGCGCGAGCGCTACCCGACGCACCCGGCGAGCGACGCGCTGTGGCGTGGCGGGTCGGAGCGTCCCATGGTCGCGGGCGATCTGCCGCGACAGATCGCGCTCCTGCTGCCGCTTTCGGGCCGCGCGGAGGCCGCGGGCGTCGCGGTTCGCGACGGTTTCCTGTCCGCGTACTACGACTACGGCAGCGCCGACCGGCCGCGGTTGCGGATCTACGACGTCGCCGTGCACGACGCGCCGTCCGCCTACCTGCAGGCGCTGACCGACGGCAGCGATTTCGTGGTCGGGCCGCTCACGCGCGAGGAAGTCGCGGCGCTTGCAACGGTCGCCGACGGTCGCGCGACCACGCTCGCACTCAACTTCCTGCCGGACGGCATCGGCGTCCCGAGCCGTTTCTTCCAGTACGCGCTGTCGCCCGAGGA
>JANNHT010000183.1:0-22736 GCA_031404555.1 Gammaproteobacteria bacterium | reverse complement strand
GCATTCAGTCGAGAACTACCTGCTCGAGGTGGACAAGCCGCTGGTCGTCCCGACCGGCACGAAGATCCGCATCCTGCTGACCGCGAATGACGTGATCCACGCCTGGTGGGTGCCGGACTTCGGCATGAAGCGCGACGCGATCCCCGGCTTCATCAACGAGATGTGGATCTCGGTGGACGAGGACAAGCCCGGCACCTACCGCGGGCAGTGCGCGGAACTCTGCGGCGCCGACCACGGCTTCATGCCGATCGTCGTGATCGCGAAGCCGAAAGCGGAATTCGACGCCTGGCTCGAACAACAGAAGCCCGCCGCGACCGAAGTCGCCGCGGCCGTCACGGAGTGATGCAGATGGCCGACCACGGACACGGGCCGCCGAAAGGCATCGCGCGCTGGCTCACGACCACGAACCACAAGGACATCGGCACGATGTACCTGGTGTTCTCGCTCGTGATGTTCCTGATCGGCGGGCTGATGGCCATGCTGATCCGCGCGGAGCTATTCCAGCCCGGGCTCCAGGTGGTGGATCCTTCGATCTTCAACCAGCTGACGACGATGCACGCGCTCGTCATGGTGTTTGGCGCGGTGATGCCGGCGACCGTCGGACTCGCGAACTGGATGATCCCGCTGCAGATCGGCGCTGCCGATATGGCGCTGCCGCGCATGAATCTGTTCAGCTTCTGGCTGCTCGCCTTCGCGTTCCTGCTGCTGCTGTCCACGCTGCTGATGCCGGGCGGCGCGCCCGCTTCCGGCTGGACGCTCTATCCGCCGCTCGTTCTTCAGTCGGGTGAGGCCTTCCCGATGGCGGTGTTCGCGATCCACCTGATGGGCGCGTCCTCGATCATGGGCGCGATCAACGTGATCGTGACCATCGTCAACATGCGCGCACCGGGCATGACGCTCCTCAAGATGCCGCTCTTCTCCTGGTCCTGGCTGATCACGGCGTATCTGCTGATCGCGGTGATGCCGGTGTTCGCGGGCGGCGTGACGATGCTGCTGACGGATTACTACTTCCACACCAGCTTCTTCAACGCGGCGGGCGGCGGCGACCCGGTGCTGTTCCAGCACGTGTTCTGGTTCTTCGGGCACCCCGAGGTCTACATCATGATCCTGCCGGCGTTCGGGATCGTGTCGGAGATCATCCCGACGTTCTCCCGGAAACCGATCTTCGGCTATGAGGCGATGGTGTACGCGATCGCGTCGATCGCCTTCCTGTCGTTCATCGTCTGGGCCCACCACATGTTCACGGTCGGCATGCCGCTGGCCGGCCAGCTCTTCTTCACGCTCTCGACGATGCTGATCGCCGTGCCGACCGGCGTGAAGATCTTCAACTGCACCGCGACGATGTGGCGCGGCTCGATCAGCTTCGAGCCGCCGATGCTGTTTGCGCTGGCATTTCTCTTCCTGTTCACGATCGGCGGGCTCTCGGGCCTGATGCTCGCAATCGTGCCGGCGGACTTCCAGTACCACGACACGTATTTCGTCGTCGCGCACTTCCACTACGTGCTGGTGCCGGGCTCGGTGTTCGCCCTGATGGCGGCGGTCTACTACTGGCTGCCGAAGTGGACTGGCCACATGTACGACATGGCGCTCGCGAGGTGGCACTTCTGGCTGTCCGCGATCTTCGTCAACGTGCTGTTCTTCCCGCAGCACTTCCTCGGGCTCGCCGGTATGCCGCGGCGCATCCCGGACTACGCCGTGCAGTTTTCCGACTGGAACATGATCTCCTCGATCGGCGGCTTCGGCTTCGGCCTGTCGCAGCTCCTGTTCGTCTGGCTGATCGTGAAGTGCGCGCGCGGCGGCGAACGCGCGACCGCCGGCGTCTGGGACTGGCCGCACGGCCTCGAGTGGACCGTGCCCTCGCCGGCGCCGTACCACACCTTCGAGAAGGCGCCGGAGCTCCATTGAACCAGAGCGCGAAGAATGTCCGGCTCGCGGTCGCGCTCGGCATCGCCGCGGTCGTCGTATACGTGGTCTACGTGCTGGCGCACGCGCTGCAGGCCGGCGCATGAACGAGCCGGCAAAGACATCCAATCGCCGCCTGACGGCGCGGCTCCTGCTGATGGCCGCCGGCAGCTTCGCCTTCGGCTTCGCGCTGGTGCCGCTCTACGATGTCTTCTGCGAAGTTACCGGCATCGGCTCGCGCGACCGGCTCTCGCAGGCCGGGGTAGTTGCCGTGGCGCCCACCGACGACCCGCGCCGCATCGTCATTGAGTTCACGGCGAGCGTGCCGGCCGGCGGGCAATGGGAATTCGAGCCGGTCGCTGCGACCATGGAAGTGCAGCCGGGCCGGCTCTATGAGACGCACTACCGCGCGCGCAACCTCGCGGGACGCGACATGACGGGCCAGGCCGTGCCCTCGGTCGCGCCGATGCGCGCCGCCAAGTATTTCGTGAAGACCGAGTGCTTCTGCTTCACGCCGCAGCAGTTCGCAGAGGACGAAGAGCGCGAGATGGCCGTGCGGTTCGTGGTGGACCGGGGACTGCCGGCCGGCATCGACCGAATGACGTTGTCCTACGCCTTCTATGACGTGAAGCGCGCGGCCGGCGGAACGACCTGAGGGAATACGCGATGGCTCATGCCGAACACACCCCGGATGCGGGCCAGTACTACTTCCCGCACGGCAGCAAGCTGCCGTTCTTCGGGTCGCTGTCGCTCTTCATCCTGATGGCGGGCGCCGCGGCGACGCTGAACGGCGCCGCGATCGGCGGCTGGGTGCTCGGCCTCGGTTTCGTCCTGCTGTTCACGCTCTTTTTCCTGTGGTTCGGCGAAGTCATCCGCGAGAACCAGGCTGGCCTCTACAACGAACAGGTGGGCCGCTCGTTCCGCATGGGAATGATGTGGTTCATCTTCTCGGAAGTGATGTTCTTCGCCGCGTTCTTCGGCGCGTTGTTCTATGCGCGGCAGCTCTCCGTGCCCTGGCTCGGCGGCGAAGGTGCCAAGGCAGTCACGAATCTGTTGTGGCCCGACTTCGAGGCCGGCTGGCCGAGCAACGGCCCGGGCGTGCTGGGCCCGCGCGACGACGGCAGCTATGAGATCATCCCGGCCTTCGGCCTGCCGGCGCTCAACACCGCGCTGCTCCTGACCTCGGGCCTCACGCTCACGATCGCCCACCACGCGATGAAGAGCGCGCACCGCGGCATCCTGAAGGTGTTTCTCGGGCTCACCTTTCTGCTCGGCTTCATCTTCCTCGGCGTGCAGGTCATGGAATACGGCCACGCCTGGCACGAGCTCGGCCTCACGCTCGGCACCGGCATCTACGGCTCGACCTTCTTCATGCTGACCGGGTTCCACGGGCTGCACGTGCTGGTCGGCGCGATCATGCTGGTCGTGATCTGGTTGCGATGCATGAAAGGCCACTTCACGCCGCACCAGCACTTCGCGTTCGAGGCCGTCGCCTGGTACTGGCATTTCGTGGACGTGGTCTGGCTCGGGCTCTTCATCTTCGTCTACTGGATCTGATTGGGAGCGGTGCCCGTCGCAGGCAAACGCTTCATCGCGATCGCCGGCAACATCGGCGCCGGCAAGACCGAACTGACGCGCTTCCTGTGCCGGCGCTACGACATCAAGCCGTTCTATGAGCCGAACGACCAGAACCCGTATCTGGCGGATTTCTACCGCGACATGAAGACCTGGGCATTCCGCTCCCAGCTCTACTTCCTCGCGCACAAGTTCCGGCTCCAGCTCGAACTGCAGGGCGATCCCGGCACGGTCGTGCAGGACCGCACGATCTACGAGGACGCCGAGATCTTCGCGCGGAACCTCTACCGCCAGCGCCACATCGACAAGCGTGACTGGCGCACCTACGAGCAGCTGTACGCATCCATCTGCTCGGCGCTGAAGCCACCGGACCTGATGATCCAGCTCTGCTGCCCGGTGCGCACGCTCCGGAAGCGCATCCAGCTCCGCGGCCGCGCGATGGAGCAGGACATCCCGGTGGCATACCTCAGCCGCCTCAATCGTCTCTACGCGGACTGGTTCAGGCGCTATGACCTGTCGCCGGTGCTCAGGCTCGAGACCGACCGGCTGGACTGGATCACCGACCTCGTCGATCGCGCGGACCTTTTCAAGCGCATTGAGAAGTATCTCGACTGAGCATTCGCCGCAGAACCATCGAATGAAAGCGATCCGCCTGCATCGACCCGGCCAACCGCTGGTTTCGGATTCCATCGAGCGGCCGACTTTCGGCCCGGGAGACGTGCTGGTGCGCGTACGCGCGGCTGGCATCTGCCATTCCGATGCGCACTACCGCGCGGGTGTCGCACCCACGCGCCTGCCTTGCACGCTCGGCCATGAGGTCGCGGGCACGATTGAGGCCTGCGGCAGCGGCGTCACGGCCTTCCGTCCTGGCGACCGCGTCTGCCTCAACTATCTCGTCACCTGCGGCGAATGCGAACACTGCCGCGCCGGACGGGAACAGTTCTGCGTCAAAGGCGAGATGATCGGCAAGCACCGCGATGGCGGCTTTGCGGAGTTCATCGCCGTCCCGGCGCGCGGTGTGCTCGCGCTTCCGGACGCGATCCCGTTCGAGCACGGCGCCGTACTGATGTGCTCCTCCGCCACCGCCCTGCATGCGCTCAACCAGGCGCGGGTCGTCGCCGGCGAGACGGTCGCGGTCTTCGGCATCGGCGGGCTCGGCGTGTCGGCGATCCAGCTCGCGCGCCTGCGCGGCGCGCGCGAGGTCTTTGCGGTGGACATCCATCCGCGCAAGCTGGAACTCGCGAGAAAGCTCGGCGCAACGCCCGTGGATGCAAAGGGGACGGACCCGGTCGCCGAGATCCGTCGTCTCACGGACGGCCGCGGCGTGGACGCCGCGCTCGAACTGATCGGGCTGCCGGCCGCGATGGCCCAGGCGCTGCGCTCGCTCGCAGTCCACGGCCGCGCGGCGCTCGCCGGCCTCACCGATCGGGAGCTGTCGTTCTCGCCGTATCACGACCTGCTGAACCGCGAGGCCGAGGTGATCGGCGTGTCGGATCACCTGGAGTCGGAACTGCGGGAACTGATCGGCTTCGTTGAGCGCGGCGAGCTCGATCTCGGCCACGCAATCACGCGGAGCGTGCCGCTCGATGCGGCGGCCATCAATCAGGTGCTGGACGGCCTCGAAGCCTTCGGCGGCGAAGTTCGGGCGGTCGTCAGTCCAGGCTGACCGCCGGCTTCTTCTGCCCGCGGTGGCAGGTCGTGCAGTTGATGCTTGGGCCTATCCCTTCGGCGGTGCGGGCGCGGCGGCGGCCTTGGTCGGCGCGCCACTCGCGGCAATCGTAACAGCCTGGCCCGCGCGCAGGCGTTCGCCGCCCCGCACGACCACGCGATCGCCGGCCGCGAGCGCGCCGGTGATCTCGACCCGCTTCGCATCGCCGTTGCCGACTCGCACGACGATGCGCTCGGCCAGGTCGCCCTTGCCGATCCGGAACACGTGGGCACCGTCGGCGCGGACGATCACGGCATCGCGCGGCACCAGGAGCCCCGCCGCCTGGCGGGCGGCCGGCAGGTCCACGCGCACCGCCGAGCCGATCGGCCAGCCGGCGCCGGACATCGAAATGCGCACTTCCATCATGCGCGAGCGCTCGTCGCCGACCGGCACGATCGCGCGGATCTTGCTCTCGGCCTGCTGGGTGTCGCCGCGCACCGTGACCGCCTGGCCGACCGCGAGATGCCCGGCCTCCGCGACCGGCGCGCGCGCGACGACCTCGACGTTGCCGGTGTCGGTGAGGCGGACGACTTCCGTGCCCGCCGAGACGAACTCGCCGAGCTGGCGGATGCGCTCCGCCACGTGGCCCGGGAACGGCGCGCGGATCACCGCGCGGTTGATCTGGTGGCGCGTGCTGTCCCGCGTCGCGCGCGCCTGGTCGAGCTCATGGCGCGACATCGCGAGCCGCGCGGCCGCCTCGTCGATCTGGCTCTTCGAGGCGATGCCGTCCGGCAGCGCATTGAGCCGCTGGAGCTGGGTGCTGAGCAGTTCCGCATTCGCAGCGAGCCGCGCGATCTGCGCGTCGTTCTCACGCAGCTGCAGTTCGAGTCCGCGTGCGTCCACGCGCGCGAGCGCGGCGCCCTTCTGCACCTTCGCGCCGGGCTCCGCGACCCAGTCGAGCCGGCCGGTGACTTCCGCGGCGAGCCGCGCGTCGTTCCGGCTGACCACCGTTCCGGTCGCGGTCACGGTGGAGGCGACGCTGCCCTTGGTGACGGCGGCGACCGTCACCGGCGCGGGCGGTGCGTCCTGCGCCCCTGCCGCGCTGGCCGCCAGGGAGGAGACAGCCAGCGCGGCCAGCGCCACGCTACATGCAAGCGGAGAGGACTTCGATTTCATCAGGCACCTTCCTCGACCGCGCCCTCGGGCGCGGCGACTGTGTCACGGGCGGCGTGCGGTTCGCCGAGGCGGAGCAGCGCCGGCAACAGCACGAGCATGAATACGGTGTTCAGCAGCATCCCGCCGGCGATGACGGTGCCGAGTCCGCGATAGAGTGCGGCGCCCGGACCGGGGACGATGATCATCGGGAGGAGCCCGGCGAGCTGGCCGAGCGAAGTCGCGAAGATCGGCCGCGTGCGCTGTTCGAGCGCGTGGCGCACGGCGCTTCGGCGGTCCATGCCGGCGCGCGCGGCCGAGCGTGTGCTGTCCACCAGCAGGATCGCGTTGTTCACGGCGGCGCCCAACAGGATGATGAAGCCGACCATCGTCAACATGTCGAGCGTCTGCGGCGTGAAGAGATTCAGGAACCGGATGCCGAGCACGCCGCCGAGGCTCGCGAGCGGCACGGTCAGGAGCACCAGCGCGCTGTCCCGCAGCGAGCGGAATAGCGCCGCCATCAGCAGGAACAACACGAGCAGCGCGAGCCCGATATTGACCCGCATGTCGGCGAGCGCGGTCTCGAGGCTGCCGGCGTCGCCGGCGTAGCGGATGCCGCCGTCCGGCGGCAGCAGCGGCCTTATCGCCGGGCCGACGTCGCTCTCGATCTTCTGCATCGTCTGCTGCAGGGACATGCCCGGCGGCGCGATGACGTTCAGTCCGATCGTGCGGCGGCCGTCCACGCGGCGGAACCCGGTCGCGCCGACGGTCGGTTCGATGCGGACCAGTTCGCCGAGCTGCACCACGCCACCGGTCGGCGTCGCGACCGGAACGGCGGCGAGCGCGTCCTGACTGTCCCAGCCCTTCGCGCGCAGGATCATGTCGAGGCGGCGGTCGCCGTCGAAATGCTCGCCGACCCAGATGCCGTCGCCGAGCGAGCGCACGACCGTCGCGACGTTGGCGCGGGTCCATCCCGACTCGCTGATGCGTCGGTCGTCCGGAACGAGGCGCAACTCGGGCTCCGACAGCTCGAGGTCCTGGAACGCACGCACCTGCGCGCCCGGCAGCTTCTCGGTGATCACATCCTGCGCTGCGTGGGCGGCCTTCAACAGCGCGTCGAAGTCCGCGGACTGGAGCCGGATCTCGATGTTGCGGCCGTCGCCGAAGCCGCCGAACAAATTGCCCTGCTGCGCAAACACCTGGAGGTCGGGGAAACCGGACGTGATCTCCTCATTGACGACGCGGCCGAGCTCGTCGATCTTCGAGTTGTCGAGCGGGCGCACGCCGATCGTGCCGCCGCCCGGGAAGATCAGGATGTAGTAGTTCTTGAGCCGCGGTTCCTTCTCGCCCGCCATGTAGGGTGCGAGCCGCTTGATCATCGGCTGCACGACCTCCGTATCGATCGCGTCTACGTTCATGCCGGGCGGGAACTGGAAGAAGCCGTCGATCGCATCTCGCTTCACGGGCGGCAGGTAGTCGATCGGCGGCAACAGGAGCCAGGTGAGCGCCGCGGGCGCCACCAGGCAGGCGGCGATCGTGATCTTTCGCTGGCGCGGGCTGTCGGTAAGCGCCGCCATGCGCTCGCCGAGCTTGCGCGGCCACTCCGCCGCCTTCTGCGTCGCGGTGGCGGTCGTCAGCGTCAGCCAGCGCGCGGCGGCGACCGGCAAGACCGTCATCGCGATGACGAGCGAGACGGCGATCGCGACCGAGATCGTGAGCGCGAGGTCGGCGAACAGCTGGCCCTCGACGTTCTTCATGAAGATGACGGGCAGGAACACGATGATCGTCGTCAGCGTCGAGGCGAAGAGCGCCGGCCACACCGCGGTCGCGCCCTCGAGCGCGGCCTGCGTGGGACTCATGCCGCGTTCGCGGCGCGAGAGGATGCTTTCGAGCACGATGGTCGCGGCATCGAGCGTCATGCCGACTGCGAAAGCGATGCCAGCGATTGAGATCACGTTCAACGAGTGGCCGGTGACGAGCAACACGAGCACGGTCGCGAGCACGCTGATCGGGATCGCGACGCCGACCAGCAGCGTCGAGCGGAACTGGCGCAGGAACAGCCACAGCACGCCGATCGCGAGGAACACGCCGGCGATCAGGTTGCCGCCGACCAGGCCGATCGCCTGGTTGATGAACACCGACGGATCGAAGGACTGCTCGATCGCGAGGCCGAGCTCGGCGAGCGGGCCCTCGCGCAATTCGCCGATCTCGGCCTTGACGGCCTTGAGCGTCGCCAGCACGTCGGCGCCGGATTCCTTGAGGATCTGGATTGCGATCGCAGGATTGTTGTTCTGCACCGCGAGCGAGTTGCGGTCGCCGCGCTCGACCGAAATCGTCGCGACGTCCGCGAGCCGTACCGGACGGCCGTCGCGCCAGTCGAGCACGAGTTCGCCGAGATCCGCCGGCTGGTAGCGGCCGGCGAAGCGCAGCGTGTACTGCCGCCGCCCGAGTTCCGCGAAGCCGCCGGAGACGTCGTCCGCGCTGCCAGCGACCGCGACGATGGACGGGATCGGCACGCCGAGTTCGGCCGCGCGATACGGATCGAACTCGATGCGGAGTTCGTCCGGTGCGCCGGCGTTGACGTTGATCGTGCCGACGCCCGGGATGGACTCGACGCGCGAGCGCATCAGGTCCTCGACTTCACGACGGTAGTTCTCGACCGGCCCGGGCGTGCCGGGTTTCAGCTGCACGAAGAACCAGGACAGCGTCTCGTTCGGCCCGCCGCCGCCGTTCTCGCCGAGCGAGATGCGCGGTGCATCGGCGTCGCGCGGCAGCGGCGGCAGCTGGTTCATGCGCGAGATCACCTCGATCAGCGTGCGACCCATGTCGGTGCCGATCGAGAATTCGAGGTTGATGAAGGCGCCGCCCGCGTTCGCGAACGACTGGATCTCCTGGAGCCCGGGGAGGCCGCGGAGCGCCTGCTCCTGCGGCTCGATCAGCTCCGACTCGACCTCGGTCGGCGCGGCCGCGCGCCAGCCGGTGAACACGGTGATGACCGGCTCCTCGATGTCCGGAAAGAGCTGCACCGGGAGGCGGATCAGCGCGACGATGCCGAGCACGATGATCAGGCCGACGCCCACGGCGACGCTGATCGGGCTGTTCAGCGACTTCTCGGTCAGGTTCACGCAGTCGCTCCCAAGAGGGGACGCATCCCTTTACGGTCAGCCATCTCCCTTCAGATGCGCGATGAAGGAAAAGGGATGCATCCCCCTTGTAAAGGGATGCGTCCCCTTTGCATTCTGAGGCTGCTGGAGAGGCGCCCGGTCACGGCCCGGCGCAGGCTGAAAGCGCTTCGTCGCAGCGCCTCCGGGTTGCGTAAAATCCCCGTATGAACAATTCGTTACCGCGCTCGGACGAGGTCGTGGGAGCTGCCGCCGTCGAGGCGGCGCTCGGCCGGCTGGCGGCTGAAATCACGACCCGGCTCGCGGGCCGGAATCCACTCGTCATCACGGTCATGAACGGCGGGCTGATCTTCGCGGGCCAGCTGCTGCCGCGGCTTGGCTTCGAGCTCGAGCTCAGTTACGTGCACGTGCGCCGCTACGGCCGCGAGACCACCGGCAGCGAGCTGGTCTGGATCGCCGGACCGCACGAGCCGGTCGCGGACCGTGTGGTGCTGCTGCTCGACGACATCCTGGACGAGGGCCGCACGCTCGCGACCATCCGTTCGCGGCTCCTCGAGCAGGGCGCGGCTGAGGTACTGATCGCCGCCTTCGCCTGGAAGGAGCGCGCAGAGCCCGCCGTGATCCAGGCGGACTTCACCGGTGTGCGCGTGCCGGATCGCTTCGTGTTTGGTTTCGGGATGGACGTCGCGGGCGCCTGGCGGAACCTGCCGTCGATCCGCGCGCTGCCCGAGGCGGCGGAATGAATCGGATCAGGCCGGCGCGGCGTGCGGCTCGACCCAGCCCATCTTCCAGCCGACCCACAGCAGGATGAAGAGCAGGATCGACAGCCCGATGCGCACCGAGAGCGCGCGCACCATGCGCCGCGACTCGCCCTTGTAGTCGTGCACCAGGTGCAGCATGGCTGACACCAGGGACAGGATGATTCCGAAGAAAATGAGCAGCACCAGCCACTTGATGCCCGACATGCGCCCGCCCCATGAGTCCGGATGCGGGAGTATAGCCCGGTGATGAATCTGCGCCGATTCCGATTTGCGCCACGCCCGCTCGCAACGCTCGCGACCGTTGTAGCCGTCCTCGCTTTCGCCGGCCTCGGCCAATGGCAACTGGGTCGGGGGGCGGAAAAGCGCTTGCTCGCTGCGGAGTTCGGCGCCGACGGCCAGCCCATCGCCCTGCCGAACGACAGCCGGGCGCTCCCGCGCTACCAGCCCGTGACCGCGAGCGGCCGCTACGACCCGGACCACCAGTTCCTGCTCGACAACCAGATCCAGGAAGGCCGCGCCGGAGTGCGGGTGCTGACGCCGTTCCTGCTGGACGGCGGCGGCCGGGTGATCGTCGATCGCGGCTGGCTGCCGTTCGGCGCGACGCGCGCGGATTTGCCGGATACGACGGTGGATGCGGATCCGCGGATGGTCGCGGGCAAGCTCGACGAACTGCCGCGCGCCGGCATCTACCTCCCCGCCCCGCCCGGCAGCGGTTGGCCGAAGCTCATGAGCTTTCCGACGATCGAGGAGCTCGCCGCGGCGCTCGACGCGCGCCTGCACTCGCGCGTGATCCTGCTCGATCCCGCGGTGCCCGACGGTTACGTCCGCGAGTGGAAACTGCCGGGGACAGCCGTGGTCCGGCACCTGAGCTACGCGATCCAGTGGTTCGCCTTCGCGGCGACGGCGTTCGCGATCTGGATCGCGGTGAGCTTTCGCCGTCGGGGCGAGGAAGAATGACGAACCCGCCGCCCGATCGCAGATCCAGCCGCCGGCAATTCCTGCTCATCGCCTCGCTCTTTTTCGTTCCGCTCGCCGCAGCCGTCTGGCTCTACCTGTCCCCGGACTGGCGCCCGGGCGCCGGCGTGCAGAACGGCACGCTGATCGATCCGCCGCGGCCGTTGCCGGACATTTCGCTCACGCTGCCGGACGGGAGCGCGGCGCCTGCCGATGCGCTGAAGCGCGGGTGGCTGCTCGTCCATGTCTCACGGGAAGTCTGCGACGCGCGTTGCCGCAATGCTCTCGACGAAATGCGCCAGGCGCGGCTTGCGCTCGACAAGGACGCGGATCGCGTGCGGCGCATCCTGCTGCACGCCGGTGGCTGCTGCGAATCGGGATTCGCCGACGAGCAGCCGGATCTCGAACTGCTCGCCGCCGCGGGTACCGAAGGCGCGGCGCTCCTCGACCTCTTCCCGCCGGCGGCTGACGGCGCATCCGGCATCTATATAGTCGACCCGCACGGCAACCTGATGATGGAGTACGCTGCGACCGGCGTTGCGAGCGGGCTCCTGAAGGATCTCGAGCGGCTGCTGCGCCTGTCGCACATCGGCTAAGGGATCCGCTCATGCCCGCCACCCGGGGACTGATGTGGTTTCGCCGCGCGGCCGTCGTCGCGGTCGTGCTCTGCGTCATCGTCGTCGTGGTCGGCGCCTGGGTGCGGCTCACGAATGCCGGGCTCGGCTGCCCCGACTGGCCCGGCTGCTACGGTCATGCCCACCCCGGCCAGCTCGTCGATCGCGTCGCCGAAATCAACGCCGCGAATCCGGATCGCCCGTTCGACTACCAGAAAGCGCTCAACGAGATGGTGCACCGTTACATCGTTGGTGCGCTCGGCCTGCTGGTGCTGGCACTCGCCGTGCTCTCGGTGATGAACCGGCGCGATCCGTCCCAGCCACGCGTGTTGCCCTGGGTCGTGGCGGTACTCCTCGTGCTCCAGGCAATGCTCGGCATGTGGACGGTGACGCTGCTGCTGAAACCGCTGATCGTCACGCTGCACCTGATCGGCGGTCTCACGACGCTCGCGCTCCTCTGGTGGCTCGCACTGCCGCCGGAACGTCGCGAGCTGAAAGCCGCCGAGCGTCCGGTGCGCCGGCTCGCGATCGCGGCGACGGCTGTCGTGCTCGCGCAGGTTTCGCTCGGCGGCTGGACCAGCACCAATTACGCAGCCGCAGCCTGCGCGGATTTTCCGGCCTGCCACGGGAGCTGGTGGCCGGACATGGATTTCAAGAACGGGTTCGTGCTGTGGCGCGGACTCGGCATCGATTACGAGGGCGGTGTGCTCGACGCGCCGGCTCGCGTCGCGATCCACTACACCCACCGGCTCGGCGCCTACCTGACGGCGCTCGTCGTGTTCCTGCTGGTGCTCGGCGCCTGGCGACGCGGGCAGACGTTCGCCGTGCGCGCAGCCGCGACCGCGCTGCTCATCGCGCTCGGGCTGCAGATTGCGATCGGCATGAATCTCATCTGGAAGGGATGGCCGCTCTGGCTCGGCACCGCGCACAACGCGGGAGCGGCGGCGGTGGTGCTCACACTGGTAGCGCTGTTGCGCTACCTGAGCCCCCGGCCCGAGGTCGGCCGCTACCGCCCCTGATTCCGGGGGCGGTTCAGATGTACTGGATCAGGACCGGCAGGCCGGCGATCACGAGTGCCAGGCAGACTGCCAATGCCGAACGGTTGAACTGGAACATGTTGCTTCTCCGGTTGATCTGCCGTCGAAGGTACGCTGCCTGATTGTTCCAATAAACACGTCAATATTGACTTTATTGTTCAATAGAACTACTTAATCGAGGCATGGAACTTCAGGCCATGCAGGCCTTCAGCCGGGTGGCCGAACTGGGGTCCTTCACCCGGGCGGCCGACGAACTGGGCCTCTCGCGGGCCATGGTCAGCACCCATGTCCAGCGGCTCGAGAAGCGATTTGGGCTGCGCCTTCTCAACCGGACGACCCGGAAAGTCGCGCTGACCCCCGCCGGAGCCGAGTTCCTCGGCCACTGCCGCCGGATCTTCCTGGAACTGGCGGCGGCGGAAGAGTCGCTGCGCCGCGCCCAGGAACAGCCCACGGGACGCCTGCGGGTGGACGTACCCGGCTCCTTCGGCCGCCACATCCTGCTGCCTGCGCTGCCCGATTTCCTCGCCCGCTACCCGGGAATCGACCTCGACCTGCGCTTCAACGAGCGCGTCGTCGACCTGGTCAAGGACGGCGTGGATCTCGCCGTGCGGGCGGGAACGGTGACAGACCCGAACCTCGTCGCGCAGCGGATTTCCGGGTCCCGGTGGATCACCTGTGCCTCGCCCGGCTATCTCTCGGCGCGCGGGCGCCCGCAGCGGATCGCGGATCTCGCCGATCACGTGCTGATCGGCTCTATTCCGCCCGACGGCACGCATCCGAGGCCCTGGATGTTCGCGAACGCCAAGGGGCCGCCGTTCGAGCCGAAGTTTCGCGTGACCGTCAACGAGGCGGAAGCGGTCATGCTCGCCGCCGCGCGGGGCGTCGGCATCACGCAGACGATGGACCTGCTCGCGGCGCGTGAGCTCGTGGACGGCAACCTCGTGACCGTGCTGACCGAGTACACGCACCTGGGGCCCCCCTTCTCCATCGTCCACACCCCGGCCGCGAAACGCCTGGCGCGCGTGCGGGTGTTTTCCGAGTTCCTGCGCGGGCTCTGCGAGTACGTCGTGCAGCGCGCCGCGGCCCACACCGGGCTGCGGCCCATCCCATAAAGGGGACGCATCCCTTTGGGGACTGTCCCCTTTTCCGCGCAGCGGAAAAGGCGGACCGTCCCCTCTTAAAGGGATGCGACCCCTTTTGGTGCTAGCATTCCGAATCTCATGAGCGCCCGCGAAGAACACGCCGGTACCTCCACCGCCCGGTGGTCAAAGGCGCGCGATTATTTCGCGCTGACCAAGCCGAAAGTCGTGTCGCTGATCATGTTCACGGCGATCGTGGGCATGTTCCTGGCAGTGCCGGGATTCCCGCCGCCGGACGGGCTCCTCTGGGGCACGATCGGCATCGCGCTCGCGGCCTCGTCGGCCGCCGCGATCAATCATGTACTCGATGCGCGCATCGACGCCGAGATGGCGCGCACCCGCAGCCGCCCGCTGCCACGCGGCGCGGTGTCCGAGGCTTACGCGCTCTCGTTCGCATTCGTGCTGGGCGCGGGTTCGATGCTGATCCTCGCGCTCCTCGTGAACGCGCTGACCGCGATCCTGACCTTCTGCTCGATCATCGGCTACGCGATCGTCTATACGGTGTGGCTCAAGCGCGCGACGCCGCAGAACATCGTGATCGGCGGCGCGGCCGGCGCCGCGCCTCCGGTGCTCGGATGGACCGCGGTGACGGGCAACGTCGATTCCGACGCGCTGCTCCTGTTCCTGATCATCTTCGCGTGGACGCCGCCGCACTTCTGGGCGCTCGCGATCGCGCGCCGCGACGAGTACGCCCGCGTCGGCATCCCGATGCTGCCGGTCACGCACGGCATTGCTTACACCAAGCAGTTCATCTGGTACTACACCGTGCTGCTTTCGGTCGTGACGGTGATGCCGTTCCTGACCGGGATGGCCGGCTGGTTCTACCTGGGCTCCGCGCTCGTGCTCGATGCGCTGTTCCTGCGCCACGCCTGGCAGCTCCGATATTCGGAGCGCGAGGAGCTGCCGATGCGCTGCTTCCGCTTCTCGATCAATTACCTGGCGCTGCTGTTCGCCGCGCTCCTGGTCGATCACTACCTGCCACGGACGTTCGGCTGACATGCGCTGGCAAGGACGCAAGCAGAGCGACCAGATCGAAGACCGCCGCGGCATGCGCGTCGGCCGCGGCGTGGTCGGTGGCGGCATCGGCACGGTCGCGATCGTGCTGATCGCGATGTACTTCGGCGTGGATCCGTCCGCCGTGCTTCAGATTGCGGGCGGTGGCGGCGGCACCGTCACCGAAGAGCCCTTCACCGAGTCCGAGCAGGAAGCGCGGTTGCGCCAGATCGCCGCGGTCACGCTCGGCGAGACCGAAACCGCCTGGGGCGCGCAGTTCGCCGCCATGCGCGGCGAATACCGGCTGCCGACGCTCGTGCTGTTCCGCGAGGCAGTCCAGTCCGGCTGCGGCCCGGCCGATTCCGGTATGGGCCCGTTTTACTGCCCGGCGGACGAGCGCATCTACATCGACCTCAGCTTCTTCGACGACATGGCGACCCAGCTCCAGGCCGGCGGCGATTTCGCCTACGCCTACGTGATCGCGCACGAGGTCGGCCATCACGTGCAGAACCTGCTCGGCATCTCGGATCGCGTTCACGAGATGCGCCCGCGCGTCGGCGAGATCGAGGCCAACCAGCAGTCGGTGCGTCTCGAACTCCAGGCCGACTGCTTCGCGGGCCTCTGGGGTAATCACGCGAACAAGGCCGGCATTCTCGAAACAGGCGACGTGGAAGAAGCACTTGGCGCCGCCGCGGCGATCGGCGACGACCGCCTCCAGCGCAACGCCGGACGCGAGGTCTCGGCCGATTCCTTCACGCACGGATCCTCCGAGCAGCGCGAGCGCTGGCTCCGGCGTGGGCTTGACACGGGCTCGTTTGAGGTCTGCGACACCTTCAAGGCAGCCGACCTCTAGGCCGCCGGTCGCGAGCGGCATGATCATCCACAAGCATCCGGTGCCCGCAGCCTTCGCGGCGAAAGCCGTCGTCAAGGCCGTGGACTACCAGGCGATGTATCGCGAATCGCTGCGCGATCCCGAAGGATTCTGGGCCCGCATCGCGAAGCGCATCGACTGGATGCGCTTTCCGAAGAAGATCAAGAACACGTCCTTCGACCCGGCGGATTTCCGCGTGCGCTGGTACGAGGACGGCGAGCTCAACGTCTCGGTCAACTGCCTCGATCGCCAACTCGCGCTGCGCGGCGACAAGACCGCGATCCTGTTCGAGGGCGACGATCCCGCGGACTCGCGCCGCATCAGCTACCGCGAGCTCCACGAACAGGTGTGCCGCTTCGGCGCTGCGCTCCGCTCGCTCGGCGTCGCGAAAGGCGATCGCGTCACGATCTACCTGCCGATGATCCCGGAAGCAGCAGTCGCGATGCTTGCCTGCGCGCGCATCGGCGCCGTGCACTCGGTCGTGTTCGGCGGCTTCTCACCGGAATCGCTCGCCGGCCGGATCGGGGACTGCGGCTCCACTTTCGTGATCACGGCCGACGAGGGCGTGCGCGGCGGCAAACGGATCCCGCTGAAGGCGAACGTGGACGCGGCGATCGCCTCGCACCAGCTCCCGGTCCGGAACGTCGTCGTCGTGCGCCGCACGGGCAGCGGCGGCGAATGGGTCGAAGGCCGCGACCAGCGTTACGAGGAGCTGGTCGCCGCGGCGTCCGCGGACTGCGAGCCGGAGCGAATGAACGCGGAAGATCCGCTATTCATTCTTTATACGTCGGGTTCCACCGGTAAGCCGAAGGGCGTGCTGCACACGGGCGGCGGCTACCTGGTGTACGTGAACTTCACGTTCGCCTGCGTCTTTGACTACCGCGAGGACGACATCTTCTGGTGCACGGCCGACGTCGGCTGGGTGACCGGGCACAGCTACATCCTCTACGGACCGCTGTCGAACGGCGCGACCACGCTGATGTTTGAGGGCGTGCCGAACCATCCCGACACCTCGCGTTTCTGGCGCGTCGTGGACAAGCACCAGGTCACCATCTTCTACACGGCGCCGACCGCGATCCGCGCGCTGATGCGGGACGGCGATGCGCCGGTCAAGGCGGCGTCGCGCGCGTCGCTGCGCCTGCTCGGGTCCGTCGGCGAGCCGATCAACCCGGAGGCCTGGGAGTGGTATCACCGCGTGGTCGGCGACGGACGCTGCCCGATCGTGGACACCTGGTGGCAGACCGAGACCGGCGGCATCCTGATCTCCCCGCTGCCCGGCGCGACCGACCTCAAGGCAGGCTCGGCGACTTTGCCGATGCCGGGCGTGCAGCCCGCGCTCGTCGACGGCGACGGCCGCGTGCTGGAAGGCGCGGCCGACGGCAACCTGGTGCTGCTCGACAGCTGGCCCGGGCAGATGCGCACGGTCTACGGCGACCACGAACGCTTCATCAGCACCTACTTCACGACTTTTCGCGGCAAGTATTTCACCGGCGACGGCGCGCGGCGCGACGAAGACGGCTATTGGTGGATCACCGGCCGCGTGGATGACGTCATGAACGTCTCCGGACATCGCATCGGCACGGCGGAAGTCGAGAGCGCGCTGGTCGCGCACCCGAAGGTCGCCGAGGCCGCGGTCGTCGGCTGCCCGCATGAAGTGAAAGGCCAGGGCATCTATGCCTACGTCACGCTGAAGAGCGACGAGTTGCCGTCGGAGCCGCTTCGCGCCGAGCTCGCGCAGTGGGTGCGCAAGGAAATCGGCCCGATCGCGACGCCGGATTTCATCCAGTGGGCGCCGGGCCTGCCGAAGACGCGCTCCGGCAAGATCATGCGGCGCATCCTCCGGAAGATCGCGGCTGAGGAACAGGACCAGCTCGGCGACACCTCGACGCTCGCCGATCCCGCGGTCGTCACCGATCTCGTCGCCAACCGGCGTGGAGCCAGTCGATGAAGCGCGCGATCGCCGCGATCCTGCTGCTCGCCATTCCGTGCAGCGCGCACGCCGAGCGCCTGATGCTCGCGACCTGGAACCTGGAATGGATGATGACGCCATCCACCTACGACCAGCTCGCCGCGCGCTGCCTCGACCACGGCCTGCGCGCCGGCGGCAGCGACCGCGCGATCCCCTGCAACATCGTCCCTGACGGCCGCTGGAGCGACGACGAGATCGCGCGCATCCGCCAGTTCGCCTCGACGCTGCCGGCCGACGTGATCGCCCTGCAGGAGACGGACGGCGTCGAGGTCGGCAGGCTGATCTTTCCGGACCGCGAGTTCTGCTTCACGAAGCGACTGCACGTGCAGAACGTCGGCTTCGCGATCAAGCGTGGCGTCCCTTTCCGCTGCAATCGCGACTATCGCGCGCTGGGGCTCGCCGAGAACGACGTGCGCTGGGGCGTCGACGTCACGATCCATCCCGGTACCCCGCGCGAGGTCCGCATCCTCGGGCTGCACCTGAAAGCCTCCTGCAACCGCGACCCGCTGTGGTATCCGCGCGAGGACTGCCGCGTGCTGAGCGAGCAGGTGCCGATTCTCGAAGCCTGGATCGACCGGCGCGCGAAGAACGGCGACTATTTCGCGGTCATCGGCGATTTCAACCGGCGCTTCGAGCGCGAATCGGAACTGGCGCGCGATGCCCACGACCGGGTCGCTGCGATGTGGCCGGAGATCGACGACGGCGAGCCCGCCGAGGCCGACCTCACGGATGCCGGCGCCGACTTTGGACCGCTCGCCTGCAACAACGGCCACGGCGGCCGCATGGCGATCGATCACCTCGTGCTCGGGCGCAAGCTGGCGCGACGGATGGTGGCGGATTCCTTCCGCGTCTGGGAGTATCCCTTCGGACCGCGCTGGCCCGATCACTGCGTGATCTCGGTCGAACTCGACCTGGGGGACGCCGATGGCGTATGACACGGACAACATCTTCGCGCGCATCATTCGCGGCGAGATTCCCTGCCACAAGGTGTACGAGGACGCGGACACGATCGCGTTCATGGACATCATGCCGCAGGCCGAAGGACACACGCTGGTCGTGCCGAAGGTCGCGGGCGAGGACATCCTGACGACGCCCGCGGAATCGCTCGCGGCGACGATGCGCACCGCGCAGAAGGTCGCGCGCGCGGTGAAGCAGGCGTTTTCGCCGCCCGGAGTCATGATCGCGCAGCTGAACGGCGCTGCCGCCGGGCAGAGCGTGTTTCACCTGCACGTCCATGTCATCCCGCGCTACGCGGGCAAGGACCTCGGCATCCACGCGGCGGCGCCCGCCGATCACGCGGTACTCGCACAACACGCGGCGCGCATCCGCGACGCGCTCTGAGGGCGACATGGCCGCCCCCGACAATGCCCTGTTCTACCAGCGCGTGCTCGCCGTCGGCGGTATCGCGATCGTCGTGGTGCTGCTCTACCGGATCGTCGAGCCCTTTCTCGGGCCGCTCGCCTGGGCAATCTTCTTTGGCTTCCTGCTGCAGCCGGCGCAGGCCCGGCTCACGCGGTTCCTGCGCGGCCACGCGTCCATCTCGGCTTTCACGCTGACGATGCTGGTGCTGCTGCTGTTCGTCGGCCCGCTCACCGCGCTCGCCGTCAGCTTCGCGCGCCAGGCCGCGGACCTCGCCGGCAAGCTCCAGGTCTGGATCGGCCAGCAGCAGGGCCGCAGCTTCACCGAGGTCAGCGACCTGCCGGTGATCGGCGCCGTGCTCGACTGGCTGGATGCCAACGCGCAGATCAACGCGGCCCACGTGCAGGCCTGGCTGGTCGAGGGCAGCAAGCGCCTGTTCGAGCAGCTCGCCGCGCTCGGCGGCACGGCATTCCTCGGCGCGGTGGGAACCGTGCTGGCTTTCACCGTGATGCTGTTCCTCCTTTTCTTCTTCATCCGCGACGGGCGTTCGATCGCGAAAGGCGCCTCCGGGCTGGTGCCGCTCACGCCGGACCGGCGCGAAGACCTGGCCGAGCGGCTCGCTTCGGTCACCCGCGCAGTGGTGCGCGGCACCGTGCTGACCTCGATCGTGCAGGGCATCCTGCTCGGCATCGGCTTTGCGGTCGTCGGCCTGCCGGCGCCGGTCGTGTTCGGCGTGATCGGCGCCGTGCTGTCAGTCGTTCCCTTCGGCGGAACGGCCCTCGTCTGGGTGCCCGCGGTCGCGATGCTCGCGTTCCAGGGTCAGTACACGTCCGCGGGCGTGCTGCTCGTCTTCGGAGTCATCGTCAGCACCGTCGACAACTTCCTGAAGCCGCTGCTGATTTCCGGCCGCACGCCGCTGCCGACGCTCGGTGTGTTCATCGGCGTGCTGGGCGGCCTGGTCGCATTCGGCATGATCGGGCTGTTCCTCGGCCCGGTCGTGATCGCGCTGGTGCTCGCACTCGTCGATTTCACGCGCGAACGCAAATAAAGGGGACGCAACATCAAAGGGGACGCATCCCTTTAAAGGGGACGCATCCCTTTACCGATGTTTGCTTCTGCCAACTAAACGACCCGTCGGTAAAGGGATGCGTCCCCTTTAAAGGGATGCGTCCCCTTTGATGACCAGCCTGTAGAATCCGCGCTCCATGACGGACCACGGCCTGCTCGATTCCCTGAATGACGCCCAGCGCGCGGCCGTGTCCGCGCCCGTCGGCGCGATCCTCGTGCTCGCGGGCGCGGGCAGCGGCAAGACGCGCGTGCTGACCCACCGCGCGGCCTGGCTGATCCTCGAGCACGGCGTCTCGCCGCACGGACTGATGGCGGTCACCTTCACGAACAAGGCCGCGGCGGAAATGCGCGGGCGCATCGAGTCGTTGCTGCGCGTGCCCGCGGACCCGCTCTGGATCGGCACTTTCCACGGCCTCTCGCACCGCATGCTGCGCCGCCACTGGCGCGAGGCCGGGCTGCCGCAGTCCTTCCAGATCCTGGACGAGGACGACCAGCATCGCCTCGTCCGCAGGATCATCCGCGAGTCACAGCTCGACGAGCAGCGCTGGGTCCCGCGCGAGGTGCAGGGTTTCATCAACTCGAACAAGGACGAGGGCCGGCGCTCGAAGAAGCTCGACGATCGCAACGACCCGACGCGCAAGCAGCTGATCAAGCTCTACTCGATCTACGAGGCGCGCTGCCAGCAGGCGGGCGTCGTGGACTTCGCCGAACTGCTGCTCCGGAGCTACGAGCTGCTGCGCGACGTGACGGAACTCGGCGACTACTACCGCGAGCGCTTCCGCCACGTGCTGGTGGACGAGTTCCAGGACACCAACGGCGTGCAGTACGAGTGGCTCAAGCAGCTCGTCGGCAAGACCGGCGCGCCGTTCGTTGTCGGAGACGACGATCAGTCGGTCTACCGGTGGAGAGGCGCCCGCGTCGAGAACATGCAGCACTTCAAGCGCGAGTTTGGCGCGACCATCTACCGGCTCGAACAGAACTACCGCTCGACCGCGGTGATCCTCGCGGCTGCGAATGCCGTGATCGCGAAGAACACGGACCGCATGGGCAAGGAGCTCTGGACTGCATCGAAGGGCGGCGATCCGATCCGCGTCTACGCTGCCTTCAACGAGCGCGACGAGGCGGACTTCGTCATCGACCGCATCCGCGAGCACGCAGGGCGCGGGCTGCCGCTCGCCGGCGCCGCCGTGCTCTACCGCAGCAACGCGCAGTCGCGCGCCTTCGAAGAAGCGCTGATGGCCGCGCGCATCCCGTACCGCGTGTACGGCGGCCTGCGGTTTTTCGAACGAGCCGAGATCAAGGACGCGCTCTGCTACCTGCGCCTGACGCAGGCGCGCACGGACGACATCGCCTTCGAGCGCGTGGTGAACCTGCCGACCCGCGGCATCGGCGGCGCGACGCTCGATCTGCTGCGCACCGACGCGCGTGACCACGCGCGGAGCCTCTGGGATGCCGGCCTCGCGCTCATGCCGACACTGCCTGCGCGCGCGGCGACCGCGCTTCGCGGTTTTTACGCGCTGATCGACCGGCTCGCCGAGGCGATCCGCGAGATGCCGCTGCACGAACAGGTGCAGGCCGTCATCCAGGGATCGGGCCTGCGCGACCATCACGCGAAAGAGAAGGACAACAAGGGCGAGGCGCGGGTCGAGAACCTCGACGAGCTCGTGAACGCCGCCGAGGGTTTCGAACCCGACAACGACGACGGGTTGACGCCGCTCGGCGCCTTCCTCGCGCACACGACACTGGAATCCGGCGAGACCCAGGCCGCGACCGGCCACGACAGCGTGCAGCTCATGACGCTGCACGCCGCAAAAGGGCTCGAGTTCCCGACCGTGTTCGTCGTCGGGCTCGAGGAGGGCCTATTCCCGTCGGAACGCGCCGCCTTCGACGCCGACCGGCTGCCGGAAGAACGCCGCCTGTGCTACGTCGGCCTCACGCGCGCGATGCAGCGGCTCTACCTGACGCACGCGGAAAGCCGGCGCATCTTCGGCCACACCGCGTACCGCGACGCGTCGCGGTTTCTCGCCGAGCTGCCGCCCGAGGCGCTCGAGGAAGTGCGCCCGCGCATCTCGGTGAGCCGCCCGCTCTACTCCGCATCCGCGCACGCGGTGGTGCGCCATGGCCCGGTCGCGGAAGCGCAGGAATCGCGCCGACGCTCGCGAGCCGCGGCGCCGATCACGGGCGAGGACACGCCGATGCGCCTCGGAGCCCGCGTGCGCCATCCGAAGTTCGGCGAGGGCACGATCCTCCGATTCGAGGGATCGGGCGAGAGCCGCCAGGTTCATGTGAACTTTGAACAAGTCGGCCAGAAGTGGCTGATGTTCGAACTGGCGAGGCTCGAACAGGTTCGATGATCGA
Organism: Gammaproteobacteria bacterium; assembly: GCA_031404555.1. Lineage (GTDB taxonomy): Bacteria > Pseudomonadota > Gammaproteobacteria > Steroidobacterales > Steroidobacteraceae > SCUD01. The sequence goes on along the minus strand of JANNHT010000183.1, from coordinate 214 downwards.
ATCGTGAGAGCCGAACAGGGTCCTGGCCGCAAACTTCGCCGGAACTTACGAGTTTGCGACCAGGACCCTGCCCGGCTCCCGCGTGCCACTCAGCGAAACCGCCCCACCGCTCGCCTGCCCGGGCAAATCGAGCTGCGGCGCCGTGTTCCTGGTCTGTCTTACCGGTGTTGTCGGGGGTTCTCGCAAGCGAACTCGTAAGTTCCGGCGGAGTTCG
>JANNHT010000182.1:0-3473 GCA_031404555.1 Gammaproteobacteria bacterium | reverse complement strand
CTGCGCGAGATCGCGACGACGCGCGGCATCCCCGGGTATCTCGTGGACGGCGCGGACGACCTGAAGCGCGAGTGGTTCGAGGGCAAGCGCGCGGCCGGCGTGACGGCCGGCGCATCGGCGCCCGAAGCGCTGGTCCAGCAGGTGGTCGAGCGGCTGCGCGACTGGGGCGGACACGAGGCGGTCGAGGTCGTCGGGCGCGAGGAACACGTGGTATTTGGACTGCCGCAGGCGCTTCGTCAAATCGAGAAACGCCACAACGGCTGAAGTGACAGCCCTCACCAGCAGCGTGACGTCGTATCCCGGCCGGCCGCATCGCTCGCGCGACGCCGGCCGGATTCGTCAATCCACAGCCTGAAACAGCCGGCGTCCTCGTCGGGGCGGCTGCGTTCGGCGATCACGCGATAGCCGACGGCATCGGCCGCTTCGACGTAGAGCCGATAGCGCCCGCGCGTCGTCGTCGATGCGACCGGCAGGCCCGGCGGGTCATCGCCGGCGACGCCATCGAGGCGGTCGCCGTAATGGCCGTGCGCCAGGTAGAATTTTTCCTGCTCGGCCGCCGCCGTGAGCAGGGATTGAGCCGCTTCAATGCGATGCGAGCGCACGAGGTGGCGCCGATAGCTCGACACCGCGAACGACGTCGTCATGGCGACGATCGCGAGCGCGATCACGACTTCGATCAGCGTGAATCCGGCGGCAGTTCGAGCTTGCGCCATGAGGTCCTGACCGGATCGCCGGCATAGCCGGTGTCGAACATCGTCCCGCCGGTGAGGCCGTAGGCACGTCCGCGGCAATCCGCGCAGTCCGGGCTGGCCGCATTCGGAAAACCAAAGCGCAGGGCGACCGGCAGCCCGTCCCCGTCGATCACGAGCGGTTCCTCTTCTACCTCATCCTCGGCGACGTCGTGCGTCACGCCGCTCCGCACATCCAGCGCATACAGCCGCCGAATAGTCCGCTGCGGCCCGCAGGGTGCGCCCTCATCCGGCGGCAACGGCTGGAAGGTCTGGAACCGGACCACGTGATCGAAGGTGATCGCGGGGCCTATGACCTTCTCGCCGGCGCCGTGACCATCGAGCCGCCGATACCAGCCTGGCGCCGATGCAAGCATCGGTTCTCCGGGATTGCCGGCGTCATGCAGGTCGGACTCGCTCCACTCGCGCCCGGTCACCGATGAGTCGCGGTCGAACAGCGTATAGATGCGATCGACGATTGCCGTGTCGAGCGGCCTCGCGAGCCAGCCGGATCCGACTGAAATCGCGAGCCGGGCGCCGGCCGTGAGCCGCGCGAGCGAGACGTCCGGCGTTTCGTGGAACCGCTGGGGGTCCGGTTCCGAGACGCGCGAGTCGCCGCGCTTGCGCGAGCCCGTCGGCCGGGCGCCCGCTCGCAAAATCAAATCGCCAAAGGCCGCCGGTAACGTCGACGGCATAGGCGCGATCGAGTTGACCGTCTCCATCGAGATCGAGCGCACGCGGCGCCGCGGCCAGGCTCGCGTTCAAGCCATCGACGCGCAGATTTGAGCCTTCATTGGCGCCGGCCGACCACAGCGGTTCGCCGGTCAGCGCATCGAAGAGGTGAAGCGCGTTGCCGTCGCCCACGCCGGCAGCCGGTTCGTCGAAGCGGCGGTCGTAGCCGCCGGGAATTATCACAACCCAGTGCCCGGCATTCTGATTCGCGCCATCGATCCGGATTCGAGTGACGACGGGCTCCGCACGGGATTCAAGTGACGAAGCGCCCGGCAGCGGGACGGACCAGAGCAGACGCGGCCGGTCGGGATCGGCGATGTCGAGTGCGTAGTAGCGGTTGCCGCCGCGGCCGAGTCCGAACATCAACCACAGGTGCTCGCCATTGCCCGGCTCGGCGAGCCCGTCGCCATCTGGGTCATGGCGATGGAGCACGAGCGGGCCGTCGATGCCGTGCGTCCGCACGGTCGTGGCGCCATCGCGCATCCGATCCGGAAGCGTGGACAGCAGTTCGCGCGGCATCCACGCCCAGAGCTCGATGCCGCTCGCGGCATCGAACGCCTGCAACAAGCCGTCGTGTGTCGCCGAGAAAACGACCTGACGCCCGTCCGGATAGGTTGCGACTGCGGGCGCATTCGCACCGGGGTCCCCAAGCCGGCGAATGCCCGCGAACCAGTCGAGCAGATCATCCGGAGTTTCCGGATCATCGCTGCCGAGCCCCAGGAGCGCGCGGTCGACGCGCGCGTTGCCAGGCTGGAGCCGATTGCCGATCGCGAGAAGTTCGCTGTCACCGAGGTCGCTATAGATCTCGCGCGCATCGGCCGTCGGCAGGCGGCCTGCTGCACCGCCGGACAGCAGATCCGCATCCGGCGCATCGCTCCAAAAGCTCTGCGACGCGGGTCGCGGCAAACCGCTCGCTGCATCGATCGCCGCTTCGCCATCGCGATCCACGATGACGGGCGGCTCGAGCGGATTTCCGCCGCGCCGCAGGCTGTAGCGCAGCAGGTTGCCAAACCAGCGCTGACGGGAGCGCGGAGCCGACAAGCCGAAGACGACATCTGCCGTGTCCGAAGGATTCGCCGGTCGAAGCCAGGCGGCAGCGGAGAGCCGTGGACCCGCCGGCACTGCGGCGTCGTGCTGGAGACTCGCGGCCACCAGATTGATGAAGGAGAGCGGATCGTCGAGGTGCGTGGTCGCGCCGGCCAGCTCAGCATCGCCGATAGACGACGAGGAGGGGACCAGCCAATGCAGTGGCGTCGCCTGCCGTCCTGGAACCACCGCAAGGAAGTCTGCGACGGTGATCCAGTTCGCGACGGCCGCAAGGCAATCGCCGCTGCAGCCCCCGGTCAGCTGCCGGAATCCCGGCAACGCGTCGGCTGCGCTGGCCGCCGCCGCGTCGTTCGAGGGCTGACCAGCCGTGAGATAGGCGAGCGTCACGGGGCGACAGGCATGGGTGATCGGCGACCGATAGCGCCCGGCCGAAGTCGAATCGAAGGCGTCCGGGTCTGCGTCATCCTGAATTCCGGTACGCGCCATCGCACCGGAGAGAAAGAGCGCCGCTTCGACCAGCGCTCCCGCGAGCGGTGCCGTGCCCGAAGCCTCACCGTCGGCGGGCGCCTGCCAATCCGCGGCGGCCGCTGTCGCGGGCACCGCCGCGCGCGCGACGAATGCGCCGTCGCCGGAGGTGGAGAACCGCAGCGAGCTGACGTCCAGCCCATCGGTCGCTCGCAGGACATCCGCCAGACCGCGACGAATGAGCTCCGCCATCGGGCGCGGGACGTCTGCCGGGATTGCGCGCAACCAGTTCAGGAAGTTGCCTGAATAAAAGGTGTAGGAATCGGCATGGGGTGCTCGGTCCCAGGCGATCGCGGGATCGCCGTCCGCGCGGCAACCGACGGCGCTATCCAGTGCACGATCAGGCGCCGCCCAGCGGCCGCTGCCAGCACCGGATCGCCATTGCGCGGCACGCGATGCGACGTAGTAGCCGAGCGATGCGAGCGCCGCGCGGGCGCTTCG
>JANNHT010000181.1:0-59891 GCA_031404555.1 Gammaproteobacteria bacterium | reverse complement strand
TCGGCATCGCCGATATAGTTGATGCGGTACGAAGCGCCCCACTTTTCCCTGTCGATACCCAGCGAGAGATTGGACCGCCACTTTGTATAGCTTCCATGCCCGCCTTCGCCATTCGAAATGGTGCCGGCCCATTCGACGGTGCTGCGCGCTCCCGCGAAGTCGATGTCGAACTGGTCGAGGTAGGCCGTATCCCAGACGAGCGTCAGGTCGCTGTTGAATGCCTGGAAGCCGTATTGCAGGCCGAAATCCACGCCGCGCATCTTTTCGCTTGCGGCATTAACCAGCGGAACCGCCAGGAAGATCACATCGCCCGAGAAGATGTCACGGACAATGTTGGCGCAGGTCGGGTGCGACTTGCCGGCCGAGAAATAGCATTGCTCGAGTGCGGCTGACGGCGGAACGTTACGAATGGAGTCCTCAATGTCGATCTGGTAATAGTCGACCGTCAGCACCAGTCCATTCGCGGCTGCCGGTTCGAACACGGCCCCGATCGTGAATGTCTCCGCCTTCTCCGGGCTCAGGTTCCGGTTTCCCGGGTAGTCGACTTCGACAAACAATTCGCTCTGCGTGAAGCCCGGACCCGTATCAACGGCACAGTTCGCCAGCAAGTTGGCGTCGCTGCTGGACTCCCACTGGTCACAGGGATCGACGAATGTCGTGAAGTTGATCTCCTCCGTCGTGTACAGCTCACGGATGTTCGGTGTTCTCACCGAGGTCGAGTACGTCGACCGAAGGCGAAAGCCGTCCGCAACGCGCCAGTCTCCGCCGATCTTGTAGGTGAACTCCGAATCGAAGTCGCTGTAATCGGAGTAACGGGCAGCCAGATTGACGTCGAAACTCGACGTCAGCGGCAGCGTCGCTTCCGCGTAGATTTCCGTTGACGACAAGCTTGCGTCGATCGGATCCGTGCTGCCGCCGCCGCCGGACAAGACCGGGCGAGTATAGGTTCTGCGGTACGCGCCCTCGTCCTTCCGGTATTCGACGCCGGCCGCAAACCCAACGGGACGGCCTGCCATTTCAAACAGGTCCCCGGCAACGTTCGCGACCAGGCTGGTCTGCACGTTCTCGCCCACCGTGGGCACCGTCGCATTGATGAAAGCCAAAGCTTCGGGAGACGGGTCATTGATCCCGAACCAGTCCACGCATTGGGTGCTGGTCGGAGCAACACAATCCGCTTCTACCATCGTGGCCGCCAGATTCAGGACGTCGATCGCATTGGTGAATTTCTCGTCGGACTCGCTCTTGCCGTAGTTGGCCGAGACCTCCCAGCTCCAGTCGTTATCCATGGTCCCTTCGAGTCCCACGACCGTGCGAAAGAGCGAAACTTCCTGCTCCCAGATGCGGGCGCCGAAGCCCTCTTCCACCATGCGGCGACGGAGCGACAGGTCTTCGCCGGTCGGGTTGTGCGGATAAGTGGCGGAGAAGATCCGGTTGGCAAATGAGGCGGGACTCGCTTCGGTGTTGGAACTGCGGTTCGAGTATGTGTTTTCCGTGAATAGCCGGACTCTATCGGCCAGGTCGATGAACCCGTTGGCGCTGATATTGATGCGATCGTAGGGCGCCGTCAGATTGAAGAACTCCTGAAAATCGAAGGCGTGCAGCGCAAAGCTGTACGGCACGAAGGCATCGCCGTCCCCGTTGGGGTCCTGATTGAACTGGACATTGCCCATTGTTTCGGTACTTCCCCGTCCGCCGGCCGTGCTGGAACTTCCGGAGCAAAACTTTTCTCCATCCTCTTCCTCGAAGAAGCACTCCGAAAACGATCGGTCCTTGGAGCGGGCTTCGAGGCGGTCGATGTAGCTGGCACTGACGACAAACCCGCTGTCATCGCTCTCGCGGCCGAACATCACGCTGAATTCGGCGTTCTCGGCATCGCTTTCCTCCGTCACGCCATACGATGCGTCGAACTGCAGGCCGTCGAATGAGCGTCGCGTGATGATGTTCACCACGCCCGCCACCGCATCGGCGCCATAGATGGCGGACGAGCCATCGAGCAGCGTTTCCACGCGCTCGATCATGTTGACCGGGATGCCATTGAGATCGACCACGGAATTGGCGCCGGAGCCGCCCGCGACAAATCGCCGCCCATTGACGAGCACGAGCGTCCTGTTCTGGCCAAGGCCCCGCAGGTTCACGCTGGCGGTGCCATAGCCCTCCTTCGCGGAAAGGTAATTGGACTCCGCGCCGGCCTGTGCGCCTGCCGTGAACGGCGAGAACTTCAGCACCTGGTCAATGGAAACCGCGCCAATTTTTGCGAAATCGTCGGCCGTGAGGATGTTGATCTTGCCCACGCCGTCGATGTCCGCTCGCTTGATCCGGCTGCCGGTCACAAAAACCTCATCGATCATTGCCTCCTGCGCCGCCACGAAGGTCGTGGGGGCGAGCGTGCCGAGGCTCGCCGCAATGCATATCGTCAGTAGTTTGCTGTTCATGTTCATTGTCCCCAATGTGGTTTGGCGTCTGTCTAGCCGGACTTCTTCGTCCTGGACGACCAATGGACGTGGACGATCTTCCAGCCCGTGGCAGTCGACCGGAGCACCATCGTCTCGGCGCTCAGAGTAACTGCGGGCTTGCCATCCTTCTGGGTGTGCAGCTCGCTCTCGCTTGCGACCCACGCCAGATCTCCGCTGACCCGAGCGGTGCGGCGCCCAGGCTTGTGGTGCGCGGCCTTCAGGAACTCGGCATCGTGCTTGGCATGTCCGCCGATGTACTCGGCCGCCGAATACTCCCCGCCGCCGCTTTCGAGGACGATGACCTGCGGATCCAGTTCCGCACTGGCAGCCGTCAGATCGCCGGCCGACAGCGCCGCAAAGAAGCGGTCCACGGTCGCGACGGCGGCGCGAGCCTCTCCCGGTACATCGACCTGCGGCTCCGCGGCCGCCGCCGGATTCGCCGCCAATAGCAACGCGACCGGTATCAATGAAATGAAGCGATTCATGTCGGACTCCTTGTGTCGGTTCTAGTGTTCGTGTGGCGGGGCGTCAGCGTGCGATTTGGGCTTCGCTTCTACCGCGGGTGCGGCCGGCGGCGTCCCGCCATCGTCCTGCGGGCGGTCGCCTTTGCCACCGTGCGAATGGCCGCCGCTGGCGTTGACCAGCTCGCGATAACGTTCCGGCGACATGTCTGGCAGTTGCCGCAGGAACGCGACCATGCCCCAGATGGGCTCGTCCTCCATGCTGCGCCCCCAGGCCGGCATGCCGCTCATCTTGACGCCATGCTTGATGACCCAGAATGCGCGCGCGGCGTCGTCAATCCGGCGCTTCGTCAGATCGGGTGGCGCCGGATAGAGTCCTGCGCTCACCTCCGTTCGCTCCACGCCGGGTTGCAGATGGCAGCCGGCGCACATGGCGTCGTAATTTCCGGCGCCTGCGCGGATCTGTGCCTCATCCTTGAGAGCAGGAACGATGACGTCGGAAGCCCGCGCCGCGATCGAGCGGTCGCGCGCCGTATCCATGAGTCGCTCGGTCAGCGCCCAATGGGGTTCGTCCGCCGCGATGTTGAAGGCGCCAGACCAGATGAAAACGGCCACACTGGCAATTGCCACCACCAGCAGCGCAAGTAACCAGATGACAAGTTTCATTGCGTATCCCTCAAGTCGAGTGGTTCATCTTGGAATGATCGATTGGCGCCGGTTCCTTGGGCGGGATGGATTCGACTGGCGCTCCGCGCCGTGCCGGCGTACCGAAGTTCGCGTCGTCGCTGACCCGCCGCGCAAGCGTCCCACGTGGATTCGGGTACCAGCCCGGGTCTCCATCGTCGCCGCGCGGGAGCTGATCGCGGACCTTCACCACCGTGAACATCCCGCCCATCTCCAGATTTCCGAACGGGCCCTTGCCGACCATCATCGGCAAGGTGTTTTCCGGGCCCTGCATGTGCCCCATGTCCACGTGATCCTGGTGCTCCGCCATGCCGGACTCGCCCATCGCCATGTAGCCCGGCAGCATCTTCTGGACTGCTGCTTCGAGATCGCCCTGCTTTACGCCGAGCGCATTCGGCAAGTTGTGACCCATCGCGTTCATGGTGTGGTGCGACATGTGGCAGTGCAGCGCCCAATCGCCCGGCACGGCGACGAATTCGAGATCTCGGGGTCTGGCCGACACCGACGATCTCCGTGACCTCCGGCCGCCACAGTGCGCGCGGCCAACGCCCGCCATCCCCGCCGGTGACGTGAAACTGCACACCGTGCAGGTGGATCGGGTGGTTCCACATCGAGAGGTTTCCGATCCGGATGCGCACGCGCTCGCCGCTGCGGGCGACCATCGGATCGATCGCAGGAAAAACCTTGCTATTGAAGGTCCACAGGTCGAATTCCTGCATGATCGCCGGATCCGGCCGGTAGGTGCCCGGGTGCAGCGCCCAGTTGTGCAGCAGGAAGCAATAGTCACGGTCGATGCGGGCCTGCTCGCCCGCGCGCGGATGGATGATAAACATTCCCATCATGCCGACCGCGAGCTGCACCATCTCGTCGGCATGCGGGTGATACATGTGTGTGCCGTGCTGGCGCAGCGTGAATTCGTAGACGTAGGTTTCGCCAGGCTGGATGTGGGGTTGAGAGAGTCCGCCGACGCCGTCCATGCCGGAAGGCAGCAGGATTCCGTGCCAGTGGATGGTCGTGTGTTCCGGCAACCGGTTGGTCACCAGAATCCGGACGCGATCGCCCTCAACGGCTTCGATCGTCGGGCCGGGCGTGGTGCCGTTGTAACCCCAGCATTTCGCTCGCGAGCCCGGCGCAAATTCGTGCTCCACCTCTTCGGCCACCAGGTGAAACTCCTTGACGCCGCCGACCATACGATAAGGGAGCGTCCAGCCGTTCAAGGTCCGGACCGGCGTGTAGCCGCTTCCGGCCCCCAGCGGCGCCGGGCCACGCGGCGGCTCCGCGGGCATCGGCATGGTGTGTCCCTCGTGACCCTGGGCCGCGGCGCGATCGGACACGATTGCGAGCGGCAGCAGGCTGCCCGCGCCCATCCAGCGAAACCAGTGACGTCGGGTCATCTTCATGGCTGTTCCTCGGGGTGCTCGTGCGGCATCTCGTGCTGGTCCGGGGCTTTGCGGTCTGGAGCTGCTATTTCGTCCGTGCCGACAGTCATCGCGGGCGTTTCCTCGTCACCCGGCAGCAAACCGCCGGTCGCGGCGCGCAGCGCAGTGCGCGCGATCCAGTAGTCGCGCACCGATTCGAAGTAACCCTGCCAGGCGTCGTATTGCTCGCGCTTCGTCCGGAGCAGCTCGAATACGCCGACCAGCATGAAATTGACCCGCTCCTGCTGTCGCGCCACGGCCGATGCTGTGCTCGGCAGCAGCTCATCGCGAAAGCGCCCGCTGACGTCATGAGCCAGGGACAGCCGCTCGATGGCAGTCGTCACTTCGTTTTCCACGACAAGCGCGAGTGACTCCGCGCGAGCGCGGGCATCCAGCAACTGCGCCTCGGCACGCAGTACCGCGCCTTGGCCCTGATTGAATATCGGCAACTCGAGATTCAGCGTGGGTCCTCGAAGCTTTGCGCCATCGGCTTCGCGTTTGCGCTCGTATCCCGCTTCCACGCTACCGAGCAGGCGCCATCGCTCGGTGACGCCGAGCGCGTCTTCGAGCACTGAAACCTGTTCGCGGAGCGCCGCAAGGTCGAGGCGCCGCAACAGCGCTTGCTTCGTAAGTTCGTCGCGAGAAAAAGTCGTGTCGGGTGGGGCCGACAGTCGATCGACCGTGCGCCAGTCTTCCTTCGCCGACAGGCCCAGAAGATTCGCGAGACGTGCCCGGCTCGCTGCCACCCCCGACCGCTCGCGGAGCGCATCGATGCCCGCCCGCGCCGCCGCCGCCTGTTGCAGATCGAGTTGCAGTCGGCTGATGTTGCCGGCTTCGTGAAAGCGTTGCGCCAGCGCCGCTTCGCTCTGAGCCGCGACTGCGACCACATCCCGCATCGCCGCAACCTGAATTGCGCCGACATGCGCATACCAGGCCATCTCGACCTCATGCGCCAGTGCGACCAGTTCCGACCCGACGGCGAGCTCCACTCGCCGGAATTCCGCCGCCGACAACCGCCTGCGTGCCGGCAGCAGCAGGAGATCGGTAAAGCTCGTCGAGATTCCCTGTGTCGTCTGGTCGCGGCCGCTGTCACTCGGGCTCAACCAGGCGAAGGACAGCGTCGGGTTCGAAATCCGCGCGGCGTCGATGAGATCCGCATGAGCGATGCCGAGGCTCGCGTACTGCCGGCGGATCGCCGGATTGCGCGCGAAGGCGATGGCCAATGCGGCGGGCAGCGTCAGCGGCTCCCGCAATTCAGGGGCGGCTTCCCGATCGCCTGTGGCCGGTGGCCATTCGGGTTTGACGGATACCCGCTCGCCAACCCGGTCGGCTGCAGCCTGCGCCGAGTCGTCGAGCGGCACGACGGCGCAGCCGGCGGCGGTGCCGAGCACAGCCGCCAAAGCAGCTATCCGAATCGCAGAACCCATATTCCGTCCCTCGATGACGGGCTCATGTTGAGCCCGAAGCCCGCGATCACGGCGCAGGCATCACCCGCGCCGGAGATCAGACGCTACGTGGGCGGCCGTCAGGCCGGAGGTCGGAAGGGAGACGTAACCGGATTGAATGGATGGCGCGAGATTGAGATGACGGCCACTTCCGGCGCGCCTGCGTGGGCCCGGATCGTCGCGACGAAGTGCGCCGCGCCCGGCTGGGAAACGACGCATCCGCAGGGGCAGTCCATCGGTCCGCTGTCACAGCAATCGGTCGCAGGATGCTCCGGCATGTCCGACATGTCCGACATGCCCGACATGCCCGACATGTCGTGGCCCGCATGCTGGGACTGGTCAGCATCGGCCGTGGCTGCTTCCGCAGGCGACATCGTCGGCACCACTGCATGCAACAGGACGACCGCCGCAAAGAGCGTGCGAATCATGCGCCCGAGCTTTGGCTGGTTATGGCGGTGCACGCCCATAGAGTGCGCCCCCGGGCTTCGAGCTGCAAGTTTCAGGTCCCGGCCGGGGCAACCGGATAGATGATCCGCCCCCCGCGGATCGTGCAGCGCACTTTCGCGAAGTTCGCGACCTCTGTCGCCGGGTCGCCCTCGAGCACGACGAGGTCGGCCGTCATGCCGGCTTCGACGCGCCCGCGCTTCTCCGATTCCTTCCAGCGCGCTGCCGGCGCCGTCGTAAGCGACGCCAGGATCTGCATCGGCGTCAGCGCGCGGGCCATCAACCGGTATTCCTCGGCGGGATCGTAGTCGCTCATGTAGCCGACGTCAGTGCCGAACAGCACCTGTCCGCCCGCGGCGGCGAAGGCCCTGACCTGCTCGACCGCGTCGCCGGTCGCGAGCTCGACGATGTCCGGCGGCACTTTGGCGCGGTTGAGTTCATGGGGCCAGAGCATCAGCGTCGGCACCACCGCCATGTCCTGCTCGATGAGCTGCGCGATCAATGGCGCATCCCAGACCGACTTGCCGCGGCCCATCGTCGTGTGCACCAGCACGTCGACGCCCGACTCGATCGCTAGATTGATGCCCTCGACGTCGGTCGGGTGCGCGACGACCAGCAGCCCGCGCCGGTGGGTTTCGTCCGCCGCCGCGAGCGCGATCTCCGGTGACATGAATGCGACGCGGCCGCCACCGACCGGGGTCATGACGAAGAGCTTTGTCGCGTCGGCACCGCGGTCCAGGTTCGACTGCACGATCTCCAGCGCTTCCTCGACCGTGGCCGGCTGTGCGAGGCGCGCGAGCACTTCCGGCGGCAGCGCATCCTTCAGGTAGAACGGGATGCCGTCGTGCGGGTAGAGTCCGCCGCCCGCCGTCAGGATGCGCGGTCCCGCGATCTCGCCGCTGTCGATGCGCGCGCGGAGCGCCACGGTGTTGTCCACGTTCGAGGCCGTGTCGAGCACGGTGGTGAACCCGAAGCGCGTGAGCATGCCCTCGAGCGCGGATGCGAGTTCCGCGGCAGGCCTGGCAGTCGCATCCGCGAACTTCGGCTCCGTGAAATGCACGTGACTGTTCTGGAAGCCGGCCGTCACGGTGCCGCCACCGCAGGCTGCAAACTCGTCCGCCCCGCGCGTCACGATCGAATCCGCGGGACCGACGGCGAGGATGCGCCCGTCCTTCACGAGGATCGCGCCGTCGTCGATCGGCGCCGCGTCCGGCGCGGTGTAGATCCGCTTCGCCAGGAGCAGCGTGGCGCCCTCGGGCGCGCGTTCGCCACAGGCCTGCAACAGGGTGAAGGCAGCGATCAGCGGGCCAGCCGCGGCCGCCTTGACCCAAGCACATGTGAAAGAAACGCGGTTTCGCATCGACGGCTCCCAGACCGGCCGGGAATGGCGGCCGGTGACCGATCATCGCGGACATTCGGCCGCGTGAACACCCCTTTTGTCCCGCGCGCGCTGGCGTGATGCACGGCGGGTTGAGACAATCCCCGGATGCCCTCCGAAAGCCAATTCGTGCTGCACAGCTGGTGCGTGCCGGGGGACTGGAACGCCCCGACCGTGGTCGGCGGGCGCGGCGCGAAGCTGATCCTCGAGGACGGGCGCGAGCTGCTCGACATGTCGAGCCTGGTGGAGTGCAGCAATCTCGGCCACCAGCACCCAAAGCTCGTCGCCGCCATCAAGGCGCAGGCCGAGCAGCTCTGTTTCGTCACCAGCGCCTGGGGCTCGGCGCCGCGGCGCGCGCTCGCCGAGCGCCTGCTCGAGCTCTCCGGATTCGAGGGCGGCCGCGTGTTCTTCACGCTGGGCGGCGCCGACGCGAACGAGAACGCGGTGCGCATCGCGCGCCAGGCCTCCGGCAAGCCGCGCGGGCTCGTCGTCACGCGCGATCGCTCGTACCACGGCGCGAGCTACATGGACATGGCGCTCTCGGGCGACAGCCGCACCGCGCACCAGGTGGACGCCGAAGCCTGGGGCGTGCAACACGTGCCGCCTCCGTACAGCTACCGCTGCCCGTTCGGCAGCACTGACGAGGCGGACTGCGGGCGGCGCGCGGTCGATGCGGTCTCGAACTGCATCGAGCGCGAGGGCGCCTCGCGCGTCGCGGCCGTGCTGATGGAAACCGATGCCGGCAGCAACGGCATCGTGCCGCCGGACAATTTCTGGCCGCTGCTCAGGACCGCGACGCAGAAGCAGGACGTGCTGCTGATCGCCGACGAGGTCATGAGCGGCTTCGGTCGCTGCGGCGAGTGGTTCGCCTGGCAGCGCCACGGCGAGGCGGGCCGCCCCGATCTGATGACGCTCGCGAAAGGCCTGACCGGCGCCGCGATCCCGCTCGGCGCCGTCGTGATGAGCGCTAGCGTCGCGCGGCGCATCGAGAACGAGATGTTTTACTCCGGCCTCACCTACTGCGGCCACCCGCTCTCCTGCGCGGCGGGCGTCGCGGCGATCGAGGCCTATCATGATGAGAAGCTGATCGGACGCTCGCGCGCGCTCGGCGCGGGGATGTTCGAGGAGCTGCGACGGATCGCCACGCGCCACGACGTGATCGGCGATGTCCGCGGCGGCCGCGGGCTGTTCGCGGTCGTCGAGCTCGTCTCCGACCGCAAGACCCGGTCGCCGCTCGCGCCCTGGCCCGCGCAGACGGATGCGATGCGCGCGTTCTTTGCCGCCGCCCGCGATGAGGGCGTGTCCTTCGGCTCGCGCGGCAACCTGCTGATCCTCGCGCCACCGCTCGTGATCGAGGAGGCTGAACTCGCCACAGCGCTCGCACTCCTCGACCGCCTGCTCGGCCGGTTCTTCCCGAACGCTCCGGAGCGCCCGTCATGAGTTTCCGCCTGACCTACGCGACCATGTTCAACCCGCCGGAGGAGCTGCACGAACGCTTCGAGCGGGCGCTCGTGGCCGTGCGCGGCCGACTCGGCGCGACGCACGCGATGTTTATCGACGGCAAGGACGTTCCCGCCGCCGAGACCGGGGAGCGCGCGAGCCCGATCGACAGCCAGCTCAAGATCGGCCGCTTTCCGCTCGCGAACGCGAAAGAGGTCGATTCGGCGCTCGCCGCAGCGCATCGGGCTTATCCCGCCTGGCGCGATGCCGGGGCCGCCGAACGAGTGCGGTTGATGCGGAAAGTTGCCGGGATCATCGAGGCGCGCGTCTACGAGATCGCGGCCGCACTCACGCTCGAGGTCGGCAAGAACCGGCTCGAGGCGCTCGGTGAGGCGCAGGAGTGCGTGGACTTTTTCAATGTGTACGCGGACGACTTTGAATCGCACCGCGGCTACGAGTTCGAGCTGCCGAACGACCCCTCGACCGCGTTCACGTCGCGGAACCGCAGCGTGATGCGCCCCTATGGCGTCTGGGCCGTCATCGCGCCCTTCAATTTCCCGATCGCGCTCGCGGCCGGTCCCACGGCCGCCGCGCTCGTGACCGGCAACACCGTCGTGCTGAAGTGCGCCTCCGACACGCCCTGGGCGGGGCGCCTGCTCGCGGACTGCATCCGGGACGGGGGCCTGCCGGCCGGCGTATTTAACTACTTGAATGGCGCGGGCGCCGCGGTCGGCGAGCAGCTGGTGCGGGATCCGCGCACGGCCGGCGCGACTTTCACGGGATCCGTCGCCGTGGGCCGCACGATCATGGCGGAGATGGCATCCGGCCGTTACTCGCGGCCGTACATTGCCGAGATGGGCGGCAAGAATCCCGCGATCGTGACCGAGCACGCCGACCTTGACCGCGCGGCTGCGGGCATCGCGCGCTCCGCCTACGGCATGGGCGGGCAGAAGTGCTCGGCGCTCTCGCGCCTCTATGTCCACGAGACGGTGGCGGACGCGTTGCTCGCGAAGATCGAGAAAGAAATCGACAGGATCCGGATCGGCGACCCGACCGAGCGCGCGACCGGCCTCGGACCGGTCGTCAACCAGCGCGCGCACGATAGTTACGCGCGCTACGTCGACGACCTCAAGTCGGCCGGCGCGACACTGCGCCGAGGCGGCAAGCGGCCTTCGGAAGGCGCGCTCGCGCGCGGGTTCTTCGTGGAACCCGTACTCGCGGAGGCGCCACCGTCGCATCCGCTCTGGAAGCACGAGATGTTCCTGCCCATCCTGATGGTGCAGCGTTACCGCGACCGCGAGGAGGCGATGCGCCTCGCGAACGATACGGACATGGGCCTCACCGCCGGCTTCTACGGCGCGCCCGATGAAGTGAAATGGTTTCAGGACAGCATTGAAGCGGGCGTCACCTACGCCAACCGCGGCGCGGGCGCGACGACCGGCGCCTGGCCGGGTTACCAGCCCTTCGGCGGATGGAAAGGCTCCGGCTCATCCGGCAAGGCGATCGCCTCGGCCTATTACCTGCCGCTCTATCTGCGCGAGCAGTCGCGCACCGTGGTCGACTGAATGGCGGCGATTCTGTCACTTGCGGATTCGATCCGGACGCACGTCGCAGACGGTGCCTGCGTCGCGCTCGAGGGCTTCACGCACCTGATCCCGTTCGCCGCGGGCCATGAGCTGATCCGCCAGGGCCGGCGCGACCTGCATCTCGTGCGCATGACGCCCGATCTCATCTACGACCAGCTGATCGGCGCCGGCGCGGCGCGCAAGCTCACCTTCTCCTGGGGCGGCAATCCCGGCGTCGGCTCGCTGCACCGCCTGCGCGATGCCGTCGAGAACGAGTGGCCGCGACCGCTCGAACTCGACGAACAGACGCATGCCGGCATGGCGGCGGCCTACCGCGCAGGCGCGGCGCGCCTGCCGTTCGGGATGCTGCGCGGCTATATCGGCACGGACCTGCCGAAGCACAACGCCCGGATTCGAAGCGTGCGCTGCCCCTACACCGGCGAAGACATCGCGACCGTCCCCGCGATCAATCCGGACGTGACGATCCTGCACGCGCAGCGCGCGGACCGGCGCGGCAACGTTGCGATCGAGGGCATCATCGGCGCCGCGCGCGAGGCGGGGCTCGCGGCCGCGAAGCTCCTCGTCACAGTCGAGGAGATCGTCGAGGAACTCCCGCCCGCGATGAACGGCATCGTGCTGCCGCATTTCACCGTGACCGCGGTGTCGCACTGCCCGGGCGGCGCCTGGCCCTCCTATGCGCACGGCCGCTATGCGCGCGACAACGATTTTTATCTGCGCTGGGACGCGATCGCCCGCGATCGCGCGGGGTTCACCGCCTGGATCGACCGGCACGTCCGCGGCACCGCGGATCACCGCGCCTTCCTCGCGAGCTTGCAGGGACGCGCCGCATGAGCGTCGACTCCGGCATCGGTCGCGAGCCTGCTTTGCGACCGGGACGCCCGCTCGCTCGCGCGCGCCGGTGCGTCTCGTCCGAGGGCGCCGCGTGAGCACGTACACGCGCGACGAGATGATGACGGTTGCCGCGGCAAGACTGCTGGCGGACGGCCAGGTCTGCTTCGTCGGCATCGGCCTGCCGAGCGCCGCCTGCAACCTCGCGCGGCTCACGCATGCGCCGGGGCTCGTGCTGATCTACGAGTCGGGCACGATCGGCACGCGTCCGACCGTGCTGCCGCTCTCGATCGGCGACGGCGAACTCGCCGAGACCGCTACCTGCGTCGTGCCGCTGCCCGAGATCTTCAGCGACTACCTCCAGGCCGGGCGTATCGACGTCGGATTCCTGGGCGCCGCGCAGATCGACTGCTTCGGCAACCTGAACAGCACGGTGATCGGTCCCTACGCCAAGCCGAAGACGCGCCTGCCGGGCTCGGGCGGCGCGACCGAGATCGCGGCACACGCGCGCCAGGTCTTCATCGTCATGAAGGCGACGCCGCGCAGCTTCGTGAAGGCGATCGACTTCCAGACTAGCGGCGGGCATTTCGCCGGCCGCGCGGCGAGCGGCGCGAAGGGCGGCGGTCCGGCTGTCGTCGTGACCGACGTCGGCATCCTGAAACCGCTGCCGGGCAGCGGCGAGCTCGCGCTTTCCGTAAGCTATCCCGGCATCCCGGTCGAGGAGGCGCAGGCCGCCGTCGGCTGGCCGCTGGCGTTCGCGCCCGAGATCGCAATTCATTCGGCGCCGACGGCGCCCGAGCTCGCGGCACTGCGCGCGCTCGAGGCCCGGACGGAAGCCGCGCACCGAGAACCCGTGAGGCTCCCATGACGCTCGCCAACCGCACCGGACAACCCCCGAAGAACCCACATATCAAGACGGAGCTGCCCGGGCCGATGTCCCGCGCGATGATCGAGCGCGACGCGAAGGTCGCCTCGCCCTCTTATCCGCGCGACTACCCGTTCGTGATGTCGCACGCCCGCGGCACCGAAGCCTGGGACGTGGACGGCAACCGCTTCCTCGATTTCGCGGCCGGCATCGCGGTCTGCGCGACCGGCCATGCGCACCCGCGCGTGGTGAAGGCCGTGCAGGATGCGGCGGCGAAGTTTCTGCACATCTCGAGCGACTACTGGCACGAGGAGATGACGGCTCTCGCGGAGCGCCTGTCCGCGATCGTGCCGCTCGGCGAGCCCGGCATGTGCTTCTTCTGCCAGTCCGGCACGGAATCGGTCGAGGGCGCGCTGAAGCTCGCGCGCTACGTGACCAAGCGCCAGCGCATCATCGCCTTCCTCGGCAGCTTCCACGGCCGCACGATGGGCTCGCTGTCGCTGACCTCCAGCAAGGTCACGCAGCAGGCGGGATTCTTTCCGACCATGCCGGGCGTGACGCACGTGCCCTACCCGAATCCGTACCGACCGCTGTTCGCGGGCGCCGACCAGGGCAAGGCCGTGCTCGACTACATCCGCATGCTGTTCGAGCGCAACCTCCCGGCGAATGAAGTCGCGGCGATCGTCGTCGAGCCGCTCCAGGGCGAGGGCGGCTATCTCGTGCCGCCGGACGGATTCCTCCAGGGCCTGCGCCAGATCTGCGACGAGAACGGCATCCTGCTGGTGTTTGACGAGGTGCAGTCGGGCATCGGCCGTACCGGGAAGATGTTCGCTTCCCAGCACTCGGGCGTGACCCCCGACATCATGACACTCGCAAAAGGCCTCGGCTCCGGCATGCCGATCGGCGCCGTGGTCGCGAAGCAGAGCCTGATGAAGCAGTGGAAGAAAGGCGCGCACGGCAACACCTTCGGCGGCAACCCGGTCTGTTGCGCCGCGGCGAACGCGACCATCGACCTGGTGCGCGAGCAGTACGTGCAGAACGCGGCGAAGGTCGGCGCGCATTTCATGAAGCGCCTCGAGGCGCTCCGCCCCGAGTATCCCTGCATCGGCGACCTGCGCGGTCGCGGGCTCATGATCGGCATGGAGCTGATCGAGAAGGACGGCGCGCCGGCGAAGAAGCTGATGGACCCGCTCCTGCACCGCGCCTACCAGAACGGGCTCCTGCTCCTGACCTGCGGCGTCTCGACGCTGCGCTTCATGCCGCCGCTCTGCGTCACGGAAGCGGAAGTGGACGAGGCGATGATCTACCTTCGGCAGAGCCTCGACGAAGCGCTGGCGGGCAGCGCATGAAGCGCGGGGCGCTCGCGCTCGCGCTGCTCGCCCCGCTCCTGCTTGCGGCGCCAGCTGAGGCGGCGCGCGAAGCGGTGCTCTCGCAGATCAAGCTCCCGCACAACTATTACTGGCGCGAACTCTACATTCCGCAGCTGACGACGGGCCCCTCGTCCGTCGCCTTCCTGCCGTCAGGCGACGAGCTGATCTACAGCATGGACGGCTCGCTGTGGCGCCAGCGCATCGGCGACGGGAACGCCTACGAGTTGACGCACGCCGAGGGCGCCTACGACTACCAGCCGGACGTCGCGCCGGACGGCGGCAGCGTCGTTTTCAGCCGCTACGACGGCAAGGCGATTGAGCTCGGCCGGCTTGACCTCGCGAGCGGCAGGACCGAGGCCCTCACGGCGAACGGCGGCGTCAACCTCGAGCCGCGCATTTCGCCGAGCGGGCGTCAGATCGTGTTCGTCTCCACCGCCGGCACCGGCCACTTCAATCTCAAGATCGCCGACCTCACGCCCGAGGGGCTCGCGAACGAGCGCTATCTCGTGGAACCGCGCGAGAGCCGGATCGACCGTTACTACTATTCCACGCACGACCACGCGATCAATCCCTCCTGGGCGCCGGACGGCGAGCGCGTCTTCTTCGTCAGCAATGCCGAGATCCCCTGGGGCACGGGCTGGATCTGCTCGATCGCCTTGGACGGCGGCGAACCGGCGTGTCTCGACAGGCATCAGCTCGAGACGTCCTGGGCCGCGCGACCGGAGGTCGCGCCGGACGGCAGGCGGATCCTGTTCTCCAACTACCACGGCGCGCAGTGGCACCAGCTCTGGATCACGACGACGGACGATGCCGCGCCGCTGCCGCTCACCTACGGCGAGTTCGACCGGCGCAATGCGCGCTGGTCGCCGGACGGCAAGCGCGTCGCCTACATCAGCAACCTGGGCGGCAACGGCGCCCTCTGGGTCGAGGATTTCTTTGGCCTCTCGAGCTTCCAGGTGCGGCCGCAGGCTATCCGGCGGCTGATGGCGCCCGCTTTCCTGGCGATCAAGCCGCAGGACGCGGATGGCAACCCGATTTCGGCCCGCGTCTCCGTGCTCGGCAGCGACCGGCGCTGGCATGGCGCCTGGCATGCGTGGATGCACGGCGACGAGGCCCATGATCCGGCGCAATTGCCGAGCGAGGTGCACTACATGCACTGCCCCGAGCTCTGCAGCGTCAAGGTGCCGCCGGGGAAGACCGTGATCCAGGTGCAGAGCGGCTTTCGCCGTAAGCACGTGCGCATCGAACGCGAATTCGACGTCGGCGGGCTGACGGAGGTGCCGGTGCGACTGCCGGACAACGATCTCCCCGAAGAATTCGGCCGCTTCCTGAGCGCCGACCTGCACGTTCACATGAACTACGGCGGCCATTACCGCAGCACCCCCGCGACGCTCCTTGCACAGCAGGAGGCGGAGGACCTCGACGTCGTCCACAACCTCATCGTCAACAAGGAAGAGCGCATCCCGGACATCGGGTACTTCAGCCCCGATCCCGATCCCGCCAGCAGCAAGCGGATCCTCTTTCACGCGCAGGAGTACCACACGAGCTTCTGGGGACACCTCGGCCTGATCCATCTTGCCAAGACGTTCCTGCTGCCAGATTACGCCGCCTATCGGCACACCGGGCTCGCCGGTCCCTGGCCGCACAACGGCGTGGTCGCGGACACCGCTCACGCCCAGGGCGGCCTCGTGGGCTACGTGCACATCGCGGATTTCCCGATCGACCCGCCGAAGGAAAAAATCCTCTCGTACCAGCTACCAGCCGACGTCGCTGCGGGAAAGATCGACTACCTCGAGGTCATGGGCTTCTCCGACCACCACATCACCGCGGGCATCTGGTACCGGTTGCTGAATCTCGGCTTCCGCCTTCCCGCGGGCGCGGGCACGGATGCGATGGCGAACTACGCGTCGCTCCGCGGCCCGGTCGGTCTCGTGCGCGTGTTCCTCGAGACGAACGGCGAGCGCAGCCCGGAAGCGCTTCGCGACGCGCTGAAGTCCGGGCGCACGTTCGTGAGCAATGGGCCGCTGCTCGGCCTCGAGGTCGACGGTCGGAATCCCGGCGCAACCCTCGCGCGCGCCGGGAAGCTGCCGGTCCGCGTCGCGATGCGCTCTCCCCTGCCTGTCGATCATGTCGAACTGGTGCAGAACGGCCGCGTGCTGAAGAACTTCAAGCTGATGGGCGACCGCACGCGGCTCGACTGGAATGGCGAGATGGCCATCCAGCAGGGCGGCTGGCTGCTGCTGCGCGCGTGGAACGACAAGCCCGATCCCTGGGTGCTCGACCTGTACCCGTATGCGACGACGAGCCCGATCTATATCGATTCGCCTGCGGCGCCGCCCGCTCCGGAAGACGCCGCCTATTTCGTCGCCTGGATGGACCGCGTGATCGAAGCTGCCGGAGCGCGCGGCGGTTGGAACGACGATGCCGAGCGCGTCGCGACGCTCGACTACCTGAACGCTGCGCGCGCCTGGTACGGGCGTTACTTGGCGTTGGACAGCCGGCCGTAGCGCTTCAGCAGCGTGATGAGTTCCGGCTGCGGCAGCGCCATCGCCTGCCTCCCGCCCTCGCCCTGCATGTCGCGCGCGGCGATCATCGAGTTGACGATCGCCTCTTCCGTCGCCTGGACCGTGGCTTCGAAGACCGGGTCCAGGCTGCCGTTGTCCAGGAAGTCGGCCGCGACCTGCGCTCCGCCCGCGAACGCCGAGACGTTGGCCGTCGAGAACGCGACGAAGATGTCGCCCGAGCCGTTGCCGGCGAAGGAGCCGAGGCGCGCGAGGCCAAGGGTCGCGCGGCGCGCGACGCGCTTCAGCTGGTGCGGCAGCAACGGCGCATCGGTCGCGATCACGATGATGATCGATCCGCTGTCACCGTCGGCCGGCATGTTCTCCGTCGGCCGGTCCTTCTTGAGATGCTGACCGACCGGGACGCCCGCGATGCGCAGGCTGTCGCGCGTGCCGTAGTTCGCCTGCACCAGCACGCCGACGATGACCGGCCCGCGGCCGACGATCTCGACCCGGCGCGAGGCCGTGCCGATGCCGCACTTGAACTCGTGGCAGGTCATGCCGGTGCCGCCGCCGACGTTGCCCTCCGCGACCGGGCCCGGCTTTGCGGAATCGAGCGCCGCAAACACGTGCGCGGGCTTGACGTGGAATCCGTTGACGTCGTTCAGGTGGCCGTCCCAGGTTTCGGCGACGACGGGCGTGGACCAGAAATAGCCGGCGACGTCCGCATTGCCCTGGTGCACGCGCCACGCGATCGTCGCTTCGTGCACGGTGCCGACGCTGTGCGTGTTCGTCAGCATCACCGGGCCGTCGAGCGAGCCGGATTCCTCGATCCAGTTCATGCCCGTCATCTCGCCCGCGCCGTTCAGCACGAACCATCCGGCGAACACCGGCGCCCTCAGGCTGCCGCGGCCGCGCGGCAGGATCGCCGTCACCCCGGTCCGTGCCTTATGCCCGGTCGCGAAATCTTCGATGATCGTGACATGGCCCACGGTCACGCCGGCGACGTCCGTGATCGCATTGAGGGGCCCCGGTTTCCCGTCGAATGGAATGCCGAGATCGCGCGCCCGGGGCTCGGCCACGGAAGCGGTCGTCACGAGGACCATCAATAATGTCAGGATCGAATGCATGCGGTTCCACCAACGTCAGGGGCCGCCATGCTAACGCAGGATGCGGCGGCGGTGCACGCAAACGGCCTATGATGGCGCCTGCAACCGGGGGGAACGAATGAAGTCGCATCATTGGCTTGGCTTCGCGCTGGCCGCTGCGCTCGCCATTCTCGGGCAGGCCGCAGTCGCGGAAACGATCGTGGTGCGGGCCGGGAGGCTGCTCGACGTCGAACAGGGCCGCTATCTCGCAGACCAGGCGATCCGCGTCGTCGACGGCCGAATCGCATCCATTTCTCCCTGGAGCGCGGGCTCGCGCGGCAGCGGTCGTCTCGTCGACTGGTCGGCCTACACCGTGCTGCCGGGACTCATCGACCTGCACACGCATCTCGTCGGCGACATCAGTTCGGCCGACGTCGCGGCACCGCTCTCGAGTTCCGCCGCCCGCGACGCGCTGATCGGCGCCGCCCATGCGCGGGCCACGCTCGCGGCCGGGTTCACGACCGTGCGGGACGCCGGCACCTACCGCGCGCTCGTGGACGTCGCACTCCGCAACGCGATCAATGGCGGCCTGGTCGTGGGCCCGCGCATGTACGTCTCCGGCGCCTACGTCACGGTCACGAACGGCGGCGGCGAAGTCACGGGCCTACCGGAAGGCGTCGTCGTGCCGGACGAGATGCGCCGCGGTGTGGCGAACAATGCCGACGAGGTGCGCAAACGCGTTCGCGAACTGCTGGCCGGCGGCGCGGACTTCATCAAGATCATCGCGACCGGGGCGGTCTTCGCCGCCGGCACGACGCCGTCCGAGCCCGAATACAGCGAGGCCGAGATCCGCGCGGCGGTCGAGGAGGCTGCGAAGCGCGGCACCTTCGTTGCGGCGCATGCGCACGGCGCCGAGGGCATCAAGAACGCGATCCGCGCCGGCGTGCGCACGATCGAGCACGGCTCTTATCTCGACGACGAGGGCATTGAGCTCATGCTGAAGCACGGCGCCTGGCTGGTCGCCGACATCTACAACGGCGACTACACCGAGGAAGTCGGCACGCGCGACGGCTGGTCAGCCGAGATCCTGCGCAAGAACCGCGAGACCACCGACATCCAGCGCGCCGGATTCGAGAAGGCCGTGCGCGCGGGCGTGCGCATCGGCTTCGGCACGGATTCAGGCATCTACCCGCACGGCGACAACGCGCGGCAGTTCAAGTACATGGTGCGCCACGGCATGACCCCGCTCGGCGCGATCCGCGCCGCGACCATCGACGCGGCGGCTTCCCTCGGGCGCAGCCAGGAGCTCGGCTCCATCACGCCCGGCAAGTTCGCCGACATCATCGCCATCGACGGCGATCCGCTCGCCGACATCGATCGCCTGCGCCACGTCGCCGGCGTCATCAAGCAGGGCATTCTCATCGCAACCGGAGCGGCCCGATGAACACCCGCCAGCTCGGATTGGCGATGTGCACCGCGCTGGTCGTGGGCAACACGATCGGCATGGGCATCTTCATGCAGCCGGCTGCGCTCGCGCCCTTCGGCCTGAATGCCCTGACTGCCTGGCTCGCGGTCATTGTCGGCTGCGCGAGCCTCGCGATCGTGTTCGCGGCACTGGCGCGCCGGATGCCGCAGGCCGACGGGCCGTTCGAATACGTGCGCACGACGCTCGGCGAACCGGTCGCCTTCGCCGCGATGTGGAGTTACTGGATCTCGACCGTCGTCACGCTGCCGACGCTCGCAGTCGCGGTGGTCGGCTATTTCATTTCCGTTTTCCCGGCCTCGAAGGCGCTGCCGCCGGCGCTCCTGTCCGTCGCATTCATGTGGCTGTTCGTCGGCGTCAACCTGCTGGGCGTCAAGAGCGGCGGCCGCGTCCAGGTCGTCACTTCGCTGCTGAAGCTCGTGCCGCTGTTGCTCGTCATGGTGCTGGGCGCCGCGGCCATCGTCGGCGAGCCGTCCGCCTACCTGGCGAACCTGCCCACGTCGCCGCCGGTCGGCCTGCAGCCGTCGATGGCGGCCGCGTCCATCGCGCTCTACGCGATGCTCGGCTTCGAATCCGCAACGGTCGCCGCCGGCCGCGCCCGGGATCCCGAGCGCACGATCCCGCGCGCGACGCTGATCGGCACACTGGTCGTCGCGATCGTCTATGTCGCCGTCGTCGCGATCAGCATGCTGCTCGTGCCGCAGGCGACTCTCGCCGCGTCGGATGCGCCCTTTGTCACGATCATTGACAGCCTGCTCGAAGGCTACGGGCGCTGGCTCGCGCTCTTCGTCGTCATCAGCGGCCTCGGTTGCATGAACGGCTGGACGCTCGTGGTCGCGGAACTCGCGCGCACGCTCGCGACCAAGAAGCTCATGCCCGAGTCGATGGGCCGCATCAACCGCTTCGGCGCGCCCTGGATCGGGCTGCTGGTGATCGGGGTGATCGCAACCTTCATGGCACTGATGGCCTACAGCGATTCGCTGGTCGCCGGCTTCACGTTCCTGTCGGTGATCGTGACCGCCGCGAACCTGCCGCTCTATCTCTGCTGCGCCATCACGGTCTTCCTGCTCTGGAAGCGCGTCCCCGGCCTCGCGCCGCCCGCGCTCTGGCTTGCGGCCCTGGGCGGGCTCGCATTCACCGCGTTCGCATTCTTCGGCGTCGGCCTGGAGCCCTTCCTGTGGGCCCTCGGCCTCTCGCTCGCGGGCCTGCCGATCTATTTCCTGATGCGGAAAAAGCACCCGGTCCCGGCGCACGCCGGAACCTGATCCCAGCAGAAAAGGGGTCCGTCCCCTTTTAAAAGGGGACAGACCCCCTTTTTTTCAGTCCTGACGGCTACCAGCCGGAGCCTGCGGCCGCGAGCAGCGCCGCGTAGAGCAGGATGCCGCGCCGGAATTCCATCAGGCGCAGGTTCTCGTTCGGTGCGTGCTGGTTGTTGTCCGCGTTCACGATCGGGGCGATCACGAAGGGCGTGCCAAGCACCTCGCCGATCGGCGCTATCGGCAGGCTGCCGCCCATCAGCGGCGCGACGCGGACCGCATCCGCCGTCGCTTCGCGCATCACCGCTATGACGCGGGCAACGCCGGGCTGCCCGGGATCGGACATCGCGGCCGGATAACCGTCGCCCCACTCGATGCGCGCGAGCTGCGGATGCGTTCGCCTGTCTTCCGGCGTCGGCGGCACGTCCAGCAGCCGGTAGCCCTGCGAACGCAGGTGCGCCTCGATCGCTCCGCGCGCGGCGGCAACCGTCATCCCGGGCGTCAGGCGCAGATCGAAGCCGGCGCTCGCCACCGGATCGATCGCGTTTCGCTGCCCGCCCGTGCCGCCGTAGGACAGCTGCGTGATATTGAGCGCCGGGAACAGGATGGATTCGCCGTAGTCGAGCCCGCTCTCCGCGACGCCGATGCCGGCCGAGGCGAGCATCCCCGGCGTGTCGAAGGCCGTGCGTGCGAGCGCGAGCTGTTCCGCCGTCGGTGCCGGTGCGTCGAGCCCCGCGATCGTGGTGCGCGCATCCGGCGCGCGCATCGAGGCGATGAGGTGCGCGAGCCGGGCGCCCGGATTCGGCGCGACATTGCCATAGTGGCCGGAGTGCAGGCTAGAGGCCGGGCCGTAGACCGTGAGCCGGAACGTCATCACGCCGCGCACGCCGAGCGCGAGCCGCGGCAGCCCGCGCGGGTCGATCGGGCCGTCGCCGAAGATCCAGAGATCCGAGGCGAGCAGCGGCCGGTGCGCGGCGAGCGTGCGCGACAGGTTTGGCGAACCCGCTTCCTCCTCGCCGTCGAGGAAGAGCTTCAGGTTGGCCGAGAGCGGAATGCCGGCGGCCTTCAGCGCATCGATCGCGGCGAGGAGCGCGATGATCGGGCCCTTGTCGTCGCTCGCGGAACGCGCGTAGATCCGCGCCTCGTCGGGAAGCGGCGACGGCGCGTCCTTCCAGGCGACGGCCGGCGCGCCGTCCTCGAGCCTGCCAAGGCGCAGCGTGGGTGCGAACGCAGGCGTCGCCCAGTCCGTCGGTGTACCGACCGGCTGCCCGTCGAAATGTGCATAGAAAAGGAGGGTTCGCGTCGCACCGGGCGTCATGAGCTCGCCGTAGACGGACACCGGCGCGCCCGGCGTCTCGAGGATGCGGGCGGCGATGCCGCGCTTCCCAAGCAGCACGACGAGCGCTTCGGCATTGGTCCGGATATCCGCCGGATCGGTCGCGACATTCGGCAGGGCCACCAGGTCTCGGAGCTCCCGGACGATCGCGGCCTCGTGGGCCGAGACATGGGTCGCGGCCGCGGCGAGGGCCCGGGCGACGGGCGACTCCGCCCGCGCGTCCGTGGCGACCATGAGAAAGGCGGGGATCAGGGCGAGTGCAATGACTTTCATGATTTCGATCATCGGCGGCCCCGCGGGCCGCCGCAACCGCCCCGTCACCGTCTTGTCACCAGCTTGCGACTGACGCTGCGACCGGGCGACGGCTAGCCTGCCGCGTCAGGTCCCTGGGCCGCCGGCGGAAAACCCCCATGTCGATCGCCCTCGATCAAGTCACGAAGCGGTATCAGGACCTATCCGTCGTCAACGACGTTTCGCTCGCGATCGAACAGGGCGAGTTCCTGGTGCTGCTCGGGCCGAGCGGCAGCGGCAAGAGCACGCTTCTCCGCGCCATCGCGGGGCTCGTCGAGATCGACCACGGGCGCATCGCGCTGCACGGCCGCGACGTGTCCGGCGTCTCCGCGCGCGACCGCGGCGTCGGCTTCGTGTTCCAGCACTACGCGCTGTTCCGCCACATGAGCGTCGCGGACAACGTCGAGTTCGCGCTGCGCGTCCGGCGCATGCGCGCCGCGGACCGGCGCGAGCGGCGCAACGAACTCCTGCGCCTGGTTGCGCTCGAGGGCCTGGAAGACCGCCTGCCCGGCCAGCTCTCGGGCGGCCAGCAGCAGCGCGTTGCCGTCGCCCGCGCGCTCGCGCACCGGCCCGAGGTGCTGCTGCTCGACGAGCCGTTCGGCGCGCTCGACGCCAAGATCCGCGAGGAGCTGCGCCGCACGATCCGCCAGATCCAGCGCGACCTCGGCATCACGACCATCCTCGTCACCCACGACCAGGACGAGGCCTTCGCGATGGCGGACCGCATCGGCGTGATGCACCAGGGGCGCCTGCTCGAGGTAGGCGCGCCCGCCGAACTCTACGCACGGCCCGCGACGCGCTTCGTCGCGACCTTTCTCGGCGCCGCGAACCTGTTGCTCGCCTACCGGTCGCCGAACGAACTGCGCTTCGAGCGGCCGGCGGACGGGCGGCTGGCGCCGCGCGAAGTGGTCGCCGTGATCCGGCCCGAGGAGATCATCCTCGCCGACGACGAGGCACCGGAAGACATGACCCGCGTCGGCCGTGGCGTGGTCGAAGAACTCCAGTTTGCCGGCGCGACCGCGCGCATTCGCATCCGCATGCCGGCCGGCGGGCCTGTGCCGGCGACGCCCGACCGCGTCACCGAGGACGGCAGCTGGATGCTGGATGCGCTCCGCACGTTTCCGCAGCAACGCACGGAGCCGCTCGCGGTCGGCCAGCCGGTCGAGGTCGCGGCGCGGCGCATGCACCTGCTCCCCACCCCGATCTCGAGCTTCACGGTCGTCGCGCCCGACGAGGCGGCAGCGGCGCAGCTCGCCGGGACGCCGCTCCTCGCGACCATCGCCACGCGTATGCAGTGCCGCATCAACCGGCGCATCGGCAGCGACGGCACTCCACCGCCGGGACTACCCGTGCTCGCGGCGCGCCCGGGCGCCGCGGCAGAAGCGCAGGGCTACCTCCAGCGCGGCGCGACCCAGCTCCTGGTGCTGCCCGGCAGCGCGACGCCACCCGCACGCATCGTGATCCTGCCCGGCACGCGCTCGCGCGCGGCAGCGCTCGCGGTCTCGGCGAGCCTGCTGCGCCACTTCCCGGCGCAGTCCGTGCTGCTCGCCGTGCACGATCCGGCGACCTCCGAGCGCGACCGCGGCGCTTGCCTGCGCCAACTCCTCGACGTGCGTTCTGCGGCGCTCGCCGAGCACGGCCTCGACCTGCGCACCGAGATCCGCTTCGGTTCAGTGGACGAGGAGCTCGACCGCGAGCTCGCGGTGGACCCGAACACGATGCTCGTGCTCGGGCTCGATTCGCTGGATGGCGGCGCCCTGATTGGGATCGCGCGCCTGCTGGAAGGCGCCGGGGCACGCCCGGTCATGTTCGTCCGAACCGCGGTCGCGGATCGCTGACGTGGCGCGCGGCCGGTTCCACCAGGCGAGCCCGCTGCCCGGTTTCGGGCTGACGCTCGGCTTCACGACGTTCTTCCTGAGCGCGGTCGTGCTGCTGCCGCTCGCCGCGCTCGTCGTGCGCGCCTCCGGCATCCCGTTGACCGACCTCTTCGACATCCTGCTCGACGAGCGCGCGATCGCGTCGTACCGGCTGAGCTTCGGCGCCGCATTCCTCGCCGCCGGCATCAACGTCGTGTTCGGCTTCATCGTCGCTTGGTCGCTGGTGCGCTATGACTTCCCAGGCCGGCGCCTGCTCGACGCGATGATCGACCTGCCGTTCGCGCTGCCGACCGCGGTCTCCGGCATCGCGCTCGCGACCGTGTTCTCGCCGAACGGGTGGCTCGGCCTCAAGCTCGCGGAAGCCGGCGTCCAGGTCGCCTACACCTGGGTCGGCGTCGTGGTCGCCCTCGTGCTGATCGGGCTGCCGTTCGTCGTGCGCTCGGTGCAGCCGGCGCTGATCGAGGTGCGGCGCGACCTCGAGGACGCGGCGGAATCCCTCGGCGCCGGCGGCTGGCACGTGTTCCGCCGCATCATCCTGCCGACCGTGCTGCCGGCACTCTCGACCGGCTTCACCCTCGCCTTCGCGCGCGGCATCGGCGAGTACGGGTCGGTCGTCTTCATCTCGGGCAACCTGCCTTTCAAGACCGAGATCACGCCGCTGCTCATCGTGATCAAGCTCGAGCAGTACGACTACGACGGCGCCGCCGCGCTCGGCTTCTTCATGCTGGCGATGTCCTTCGTGATGCTGCTCGCGATCAACCTGGTCCAGGGCTGGGGCCAGCGCCGGCTCGGCCTGGCGGGCGCGCGCTGATGGCCGGCCGGATCGTCTGGACCGCGGGCGGCCGGCGCATGACGCGCGGCGCGCGGCTCGCGCGCATCGCGATGCTCGCGCTGTCGTTCGGATTCCTCGGGCTGCTGCTGCTCGCACCGCTCGGCGCCGTGCTCGCGC
Source organism: Gammaproteobacteria bacterium (assembly GCA_031404555.1). Lineage (GTDB taxonomy): Bacteria > Pseudomonadota > Gammaproteobacteria > Steroidobacterales > Steroidobacteraceae > SCUD01. The sequence goes on along the minus strand of JANNHT010000181.1, from coordinate 34,738 downwards.
AGGCGTTCGCGGGCGGCGCCGAGCTGTTCCTCGAAAGCTTTGCCGACCCGGACACCCGCGCCTCGATCCGGCTCACGTTGCTGACCGCCGCGATAGTGGTGCCGGCCAACACGATCTTCGGCATCGCGGCGGCCTGGGCCATCGCGCGCTTCGAGTTCCGCGGCAAGAGCCTGCTGGTCACGCTGATCGACCTGCCGTTCGCCGTGTCGCCGGTCATCGCCGGCCTCGTGCTCGTGCTGCTGTTCGGCGCCCAGGGCTGGTTCGGCGGCTGGCTGCTGGAGCACGACGTCTCGATCGTGTTCGCCGTGCCCGGCATCGTGCTCGCCACCATCTTCATCAGCTTCCCGTACGTCGCGCGCGAGCTGATCCCGCTGATGCAGCAGCAGGGCAGCGAGGAAGAGGTCGCCGCGCTCTCGCTCGGCGCCGGCGCCTGGATCACCTTCATCCGGGTCACGCTGCCGAAGATCCGCTGGGGCCTGCTGTACGGCGTGATCCTCTGCAATGCCCGCGCGATGGGCGAATTCGGTGCCGTCTCGGTCGTGTCCGGCCACATCCGGGGCCTCACGACCACCATGCCGCTGCAGGTCGAGATCCTGTACAACGAGTACAATTTCGTCGCGGCATTCGCGGTCGCATCGCTTCTCGCGCTGCTCGCGATCCTGACGCTCGTAGCCAAGACCCTCGTGGAGTGGCGCTCGGGTATCGGAGGGCATTGAGCTTGCATCCGCTGCTGCTCGACTGGCTGGCCGGCCTGCGGCGACTGGTGGCGCGCCCGCGTTCGCTCGAGCGGCTGCTGCTCGTCACGATCGGCGGCGGTCTGCTGTTCGCGATCGCCGCGATCGCCCTCGGCTCGATCGGCCTGCTCCGAGAACAGTCGGCGGCGCAGGCGCTCGCGCAGGTCCGCGCGGCCGCGCACGCGGCGCGCTACGAGATCCGCCGCGTCGGCGAGGACACGGTGACCGCGGCGCGCCTGCTGTCGAGCCGCCCGACACTCGCCCGCCTGATCCAGGAATCGAACCAGTCCCAGCTGCCGCTGGTGCTGCGCCGCTTCTGCGACACGGCCGGGCTCGACGGCTGCGCGGCCTTCATGGGCGCGGAACTGCTCGCCTCCACCGGGACGACCATCCCGTGGGGCAAGGCCTTCGACGCTGCGCGTGAACAGGGCGACGGCTTCATGGTCGCGGGCAGCGCCGGCGGCCCGCTCGGCGCGCTGGTCGAGGTCCCGGGGCTGCCTGGCGCGCACGTGATGACCATCCGCCTGTTCAACGGCCACTTCGCGGACCTCCTCTCGCAGCAGGTCGGCACGGAAGTGCGCCTGCTGCCGCTGTCCGACTGGCTCGACGCCGTGGACCCGGCTTATCGCGACATGCATTCGGAGGCGCTCGCGACCGGCGAAATCGCTGCGTCCGCGATCCCGGTGCACGAGCAGTACGCGGCGAGCCTGCCGCTCTTCGCCTCGACCGGCGAGGCGGTGCTGCTGATCGAAACGCGCCTCCCGGCGAAAGAGGTCGCGGGCGCAGTCGCGAGCCTCGTTCGCCAGCTCATCATCACGATGCTCGTGCTGGGCGCGCTCGCGCTCCTCGCCGCGCTCGTGCTCGCGCGGCGCATCGGCGCGCCGCTTCAGGCGCTCGCGCATTCCGCGGAGCGGCTCGGCCAGGGCGACTTCTCCACGTCCATCCCGGTCCAGGGCACGCAGGAGGTCGAATCGCTCGCGCGCACGATGGACGACATGCGCCGGAACCTGATCGACCTGACCGCGGCGTTGCGCCAGCGCGAGGCCGAGGCGCAGGCCGTGCTTCACGGCGTGGTCGAGGGCGTGTATGCGGTCGACCCGGAGCGGCGCATCCGCTACCTCAACCCGCAGGCTGCACGGATGCTCGGCGCGCCGGCTGCCGAGCTGATCGGCCAGTTCTGCGGCGACGTGCTGAAACCCTGCGCCGTGAACGGGCGCCGGCCCTGCGACACGGACTGCCCGATCTTCACCGCGCGCGACGACGGCAAGGCACAGTCCACCGAACGCATCGAGGCGGGCGGCGTGGCGCGCACCGTCGTGATCACGAGCGCGGCGCCGGTCGGCGGCCTCCAGATGCAGGTGATGCGCGACGAGACCGAGCTCGAGGCCGTGCGCCGCGCGCGCGACACCGTGCTCGCGAATATCTCGCATGAATTCCGCACGCCGCTCGCGGCCCAGCTCGCCTCCGTCGAGCTGATGCTGGACGGGCTCGACGCGATGCCGCGGGAGAAGCTCGGCGATCTGCTGACCTCGCTGCAGCGCGGCACGCTCCGCCTCACGCGCCTCATCGACAACCTGCTGGAGAGCGTCCGCATCGAATCCGGCCAACTTGGCATCCGCCACCAGCCGGTGGTGCTCGCCCAGGTCGTCGAGGACGCCGAGGACCTGATCGCGGGACTGCTGATGCAGCGCCGCCAGCAGCTGCGCCATGCGCTTGCAGACGACCTCCCGACCATCACCGGCGACGCACAGCGGCTCACGCAGGTCGTGACCAACCTGCTCGCGAACGCGAGCAAGTTCGGCCCGGAAGACAGCGAGATCGCGGTCGGCGCGGAGCGGCAGGACGGCAACGTGGTGCTCTGGGTCGAGGACGCGGGTCCGGGCGTGCCGGAGCTCGAGGACGCCTCGATCTTCGAGCGGTTCTACCGCTCGGCCGACCAGGAGCCGGATCCGCGCGGGCTCGGGCTTGGTCTCTGGATCGTCAAGTCCATCGTCCTGCGCCACGGCGGCAGCGTCGCGGCTGCCCGCACGAGCGCCGGGCGCACGCGCTTTTCCGTTACGCTTCCGCTCGTGGCGGAGCACGCATGAAGATCCTGGTGGTGGACGACGATGCGGACCTGCTCGCGCTCGTCGCCTTCGCGTTGACGAACGCCGGCTACGCCGTCGTCAAGGCGACCGACGCCGCGCCTGCGCTCGCCGTATTCGATCGGGAGCTGCCGAACCTGGTGCTGCTCGACATCAACCTGCCGACCGGCAGCGGTTTCGACGTCTGCAAGGCGATCCGCGGGCGCTCGCCGGTGCCGATCATGATGCTGACGGCGCGCGGTGAGGAAGAAGACCTGGTGCGCGCGCTCGAACTCGGCGCGGACGACTACCTGACGAAACCCTTTAGCCCGCGCACCCTCCTCGCTCGCGTCAAAGCGCTGCTGCGCCGCACCGGTATCGAGGCCGCCGACACGCTGACAGCCGGCGGGCTCTCGCTCGACATCGGGGCGCAGACACTCAGCTTCGCCGGCGGCCAGCCGCTCCGGCTCACCCGGCTCGAGACGCGCCTGCTCCAGATTCTGATCGCGCAGGCGGGACACGTGGTGAGCGCCGAGCGCCTGCTCGCCCATGTCTGGGGCCATCGCGGCAGCGGCGATCGCCAGCTGCTGAAGCAGCTCGTGCATCGGCTGCGCCAGAAGCTCGAGCGCGAGTCGCCGGGCAATGACCCGCTCCAGACGGAGTCGGGCGTCGGCTACCGCCTGAAGGCCTGATCCGCCCTATTTCTTCGCGTAGATGCGGTCAAACAGGCCGCCGTCGGCGAAATGCTTCTGCTGCGCCGCCGACCAGCCGCCGAAGTCCTTGATCGTCACGAGCGTCAGCGACGGGAATTCCTTCGCGTACTTCGCCGCCACCGCCTTGTCGCGCGGCCGGTAGTGGTGCTTCGCGATGATCTCCTGCGCCGCGGGTGAATACAGGTGTTCGAGGTAGGCGCGCGCGACGTCCGTCGTCTTGTGCCGCAGCGCGACGCGATCGACCACCGCGACCGGCGGCTCGGCCAGGATGCTGACGGACGGAATCACGATCTCGAACCTGGCGCCATCCGCCTGATCGAGCGCGAGATGCGCCTCGTTCTCCCAGGCGATCATCACGTCGCCGATGCCACGCTGGGCGAAAGTCGTCAGCGACCCGCGAGCGCCGGTGTCGAGCACTGGCACGTTCCGGTAGAGCTTCGTCAGGTACGCCACGGCCGTCGTCTCGCTCCCGCCCGGCTGCCGGAGCGCCCAGGCCCAGGCCGCGAGGTGATTCCAGCGCGCTCCGCCCGACGTCTTCGGGTTCGGCGTGATGACCGAGACGCCCGACCGCGCGAGGTCGCCCCAGCCCTTGATCTTCTTCGGGTTGCCCTTGCGCACCAGGAACACGATGGTCGAGGTGTAGGGCGCGCTGTTGTCGGGCAGCCGCACCTGCCAGTTCGCCGGCAGCAGCTTGCCCTGTTTCGCGAGCGCGTCGATGTCGTAGGCGAGCGCGAGCGTCACGACGTCGGCCTGGAGGCCGTCGATCACGGTGCGCGCCTGCTTGCCGGAGCCGCCGTGCGACTGACGGATCGAGATCGTCTTGCCCGTCTTCTTCTTCCAGTGCGCGATGAATTCCGCGTTGTAGTCGTTGTAGAGCTCGCGGGTCGGGTCATAGGACACGTTCAGCAGCACGGTGTCGGCTGCGCGGGCGGGCCCGGCGAGCGAGAGCGCGACGACAAACCCGGTGAGCGCAAGCGTCAGGAAGCGGCGGGTGTTCATGGTCCGATTCTCCGGTTCAGAAGCCGGGGGCGACGCGCAAGCTGACGCTCATGCCCGGATCTCCTCTGGGGTCCGGAGACGATGCTAGGGGGCGCGGGTCTTGGCGTCAGTCGCGCGGCGGTGACGAAACGGTGTCAATCGGCCGGCCCTGTGACCGCCGGTGCACATCGCGCCCGCCCAGAGTCTTCCAGGACTTGGAGATGCTGCGCGCATCGGCGTCCTCGTCGACCTCGACCATCATCAGGATGCCGCCGGCGCGGATCGCGTCTTCGTAGCCGCGGATGCGTTCGTCGGGCACGCCCCAGTTGCCGAGCAGGCTGACGAGTCCCGCGGCGACGCCGGCGGCGCCGCCGGCGGTCAATGCGACTGCGAGCGGGCCCGCGATCAGGCCGAGCCCCGGAATCGCGATGGCCGCGCCGATCGCTGACAGCGCCGTGATCAGGATGCCGGCACGTCCGCCCGCCGGCCCGCCGAGCTCACCGCCCCGTGCCTTGCGGCTCGCGAGTTCGGTCGAGACGGGAGTGTCTTCGTCGACCAACCGTTGGCGCGTGGCATCGGACATCACGACATTGACCGCGCCAATTTCGTAACCGCGGCACACGCAGACCTTGTATGCGCGCCCGGCCCGGCGAATGTCGGGGAACAGTCCCGTCAGCAGCCAGCGTCGTCCTCTCTCACCTGATACATCGATCATCGCGTGTCCTCCGTCCCCGGACCCACGCTAACGCGCGGACCGCGGGAACAATGTCGGACAACGCCTACTTGCCGATGCAGAAATCGCTGAAAATGACCCCGAGCAGCGCATCGCTCGTCATTTCGCCGGTGATCTCGCCGAGCGCGCGCTGCGCCTGGCGGAGCTCCTCCGCGACGAGTTCGAACGAGGCGCGCTCGCCGAGCCGCGCTTCGGCGACCTCGAACAGGCTCCGCGCCCGCGCGAGCGCCTCGAGGTGTCGCCGCCGCGCGCTGAAGAGCCCGGACTCCTCGCCGCGAAAGCCGGCAGCCGATTTCAGTTCCTCGCGAAGTGCAGCAAACCCTTCGCCCGTCAGCGCGGAGATCGCGAGCGCGGGTGTTCCGTCCGCCGTCGCGGGCGCGCACGCCGCGCCCGGCAGGTCGATCTTGTTCCAGAGGATGATCGCCGCCCTCTCCGACGGCATCGCCGCCCGCTCCGACGCGTCGAGTCCGCGGGTCGCATCGACGACGTAGAGCACCAGATCCGCGCGCGCGCGGCTTCCGCGACCGCGCGACGCACGCCCTCGACCTCGATCGGCTCGGATGTGTCGCGGATCCCCGCGGTGTCCACCACGTGGATCGGCATTCCGTCCACATCAATCCGCTCGCGCAGGAGATCGCGCGTCGTGCCGGGGATATCCGTCACGATCGCCGCCTCGTGGCCCGCGAGCGCATTCAACAGGCTCGACTTGCCGGCGTTCGGCCGGCCCGCGATCACCACGTGCAGCCCGTCCCTGAGCGCGCGGCCGGAAGCCGCCGCGCGGCCGATCCGTTCGAAGCGCGCCGCGATGTCCGCGAGCCGGTCCCGCACCTCGGCGCTCGCGAGCAGTTCGACGTCCTCGTCCGGAAAATCGATCGCGGCCTCGACGAACACGCGAAGTTGCACGACGAGCGCCGCGAGGTCCTCGATCTCGCGCGAGAAATCCCCTGCAAGGGAGCGAACCGCGGCGCGCGCTGCCGCGGCGGATCCCGCGTCGATCAGGTCGGCGATCGCCTCGGCCTGCGCGAGGTCCAGCTTGTCGGTGTGGAACGCGCGCGCGGTGAACTCGCCGGGCCGCGCGATGCGCGCGCCGAGCCCGACCACGCGCGCGATCAACAGGTCCATGACGACCGGGCCGCCGTGGCCCTGCAGTTCCAGTACGTCTTCGCCGGTGAAGGAATCGGGCGCGGGATAGAAGAGCGCGATGCCGGCATCGATCGCGGCGCCGGCGTCGTCACGGAAATCGGCGAGCGTCGCGTGGCGTGGGGCGGGCAGCCCCCCCAGCATGGCGGCGGCGATCGCGCGGGTCGCGGGCCCAGAGACGCGCACGATGCCGATGCCGCCGCGGCCGGGCGGCGTGGCCGCGGCGACGATGGTGTCGGGTGGCGCGTTCATCTCAACTGGTGCGGAGCTTCTTCGCTTCGGCCTCGACCACGCGATTGATCTTCCACTGCTGGGCGATCGAGAGCGCGGTGTTCGTCAGCCAGTACAGCACGAGGCCGGACGGGAACCACATGAACATCGCGGTCATGATCACCGGCATGAAGCCGAAGATCTTCGCCTGGATCGGGTCCGGCGGCGTCGGGTTCAGCTTGAACTGCGCGAACATCGCCACGCCCATCAGGATCGGCAGGATGAAATACGGGTCGCGCGACGACAGGTCCTGGATCCAGCCGAAGAACGGCGCCTGCCGCATCTCGACGCTCTCAAGCAGTACCCAGTAGAACGCCAGGAAGAACGGGATCTGCACCAGCATGGGCAGGCAGCCCGCGACCGGATTGATCTTCTCGCGCTTGTAGAGCTCCATCATCGCGCGCGCCTGTGCCTCGCGATCGTCCTTGTGGCGCTCCTGCACCGCCTTGAGCCGCGGCGCAACCGTCTTCATCTTCGCCATCGAGCGGCCACTTGTCTCCGACAGCTTGTAGAAGACAAGCTTGATCAGGAAGGTCACGATGATGATCGTGACGCCCCAGTTGCCGACGAAGTCGTAGATTTTTGACAGCAGCCAGAAGAGCGGCTGCGAGAGGATCGTCAGCATGCCGTAGTCGGCGGTCAGCTCGAGCTTCGGGCCCGCGGCCTTCAGCTGCTCCTGGAGTTTCGGGCCGACGAACAGCGTTTCCGTTACATCAAGCGCCCCGCCCGGCGGCACCGCCTCGGCCGGACCGACGACCCGCAACAGGTAGTCGAGCTCCTCGACCCGCACCTCGTACTGGTACGGCCGCCCCGCCGTCGGCACGATCGCCGCGACGAAGTGATGCTGCATGCCGGCGACCCAGCCGTTCGTGATCGTGCGCGACAGCGCGCGGTCTTCCTCGTCCTCGATGTCGAGCTTCTGGTAGCTCTCGCCGTCGTAGTACGCGGGGCCGCGGAACGAGTACGTCTCCGGATCCCACATCGAGCGCTCGGTGCCCTGCGAATGCCGCAGGAACTGCGCATAGGACGCGAGCTGCACCGGCGCCGCACCCGCGTTCGTCACGTGATAGCGCAGCTCCACCGCGTAGCCGCCGCGGCGGAAGGCGAAAGTCTTCGTGACCGTGAGCCCCGCGCCGTCGCTCCAGACCAGCGGCACTTCGAGCGTGTCGGCGCCCTCCGCGATCCGGAATTCCGTCGCGGTCGTGGTGAAGAGCGCCTTGTGGTTCGGCTCGCTCCGCCCCGCTTCGCCGGTCGTGAGGCCCGACTGGAACAGGAACTGCGTGTCCTTTGAGTCCGTGTTGAAGAGGCGCACGGGCGTCGACGGATCGTCCTTGTGCCGCGGATACGCCGGCAGGTCCGCGCGAATCAGTTCGCCGCCCGCGAGGCTGAGATCGAGATCGAGCACGTCGGTGCGGATGTGGACGATGCGCGTCCCGCCAGTCGCGGCCCCGCCCGTCGCGGTGGCGGCGCCCGCTTCCGCTGGCACATCGGTCGCCGCCGCAGCGGGGGCCGCTGCCGTCGCCGCGGTCACATCGGGCAATTCGTTCGAGAGGTTGCCGGCCGCGGTCGTCGGCGCCGCGTTCGTCGCAGGCGCATCCGTGGCGCCAGGCACCGGCGCGCCGGTGGTCGCGGGCGTCGCAGCAGCGACTGGCTTCGAGTAGTCCTTGATCCAGGCATTGACGTTCAGCCACAGCAGGAGCGCGAGGCCGAGCCAGAGCAGCGCGCGCGGATTCATCATGCGCCGCGCGCCTCCGGCACCGGGTCGATGCCGGCGCCGCCCCAGGGATGACAGCGGCAGATGCGCCTCACCGCGAGCCAGCCGCCCCGCGCCGCGCCGTGCCGCTCGATCGCCTCGAGCGCGAACGCGGAACAGGTCGGGTGATAGCGGCACTGCCCGCCGAGAAACGGGCTCAGCAGGAGGCGATACAAATGGATGGGAATTTGCAGCAGTTTCTTCATGGGGCGTGACAGCCGCTCTTCACTGTTTCGCCCGAATTTGAAGCCAGAGCCCCCGCAGACTCGCGAAGACCTCGGCGTTCGGCGCCGCGCGCGCTGCAGCGCGCGCCGTCACGAACACGTCCACTGGGGGCATTTCCTGTCGGTGCATGCGGAAGGATTCCCGGATCAGACGGCGCAGGCGATTGCGACGCACCGCATTACCGATCGCGCGCGTGCCGACGGCCATCCCGAGCCGGGCCTGGCCCGCGTCGTTGTCGGTGCATTGCACCTGGAACAAGGCATCCCCATGGCGTTCGCGCCCCTTGCGCGCGCGTTCAAATTCGGCGGCGGTCTGGAGTTTCTGCCCGGCCCGCAGTCCGTAACGCGCCGTCGTAAATCACTCGTCAGCGCTTGGCGGTGACGGCGAGGCGCTTGCGACCCTTCGCCCGGCGGCGCTTCAGGACCTGGCGCCCTTTCTTCGTGGCCATGCGCGCGCGAAACCCGTGCGTGCGCCTGCGCTTGATCTTGCTCGGCTGATAGGTGCGCTTCGTGGCCATGGTCCCAAACCTTTGAAAATTAAGGGTCTATAGAGTTCTGACGGGCCGGCAAGGTTACGGAGCGAGAGCCGCGCTGTCAACCGCGCGAGGCTGTGGATAACTCTGGCGCGGCCGATTCCGCGGCCTTAGACTCGACTGCCTTTTTCGTCGACGAATAACAAACGGGGACTTGCTCGTGCAGGGCACGCTTTGGCATCACTGTCTGCGCCAACTCGAATCCGAGGTGCCGGAGCAGCAGTTCAACACCTGGGTGCGCCCGCTCCAGGCCGTCGAACAGGACGGCCGGCTGCAGCTCCTCGCGCCCAACCGTTTCGTCGTCACCTGGATCGAGGAACATCTCCTCGGCCGCATCGAGGCGCTGGTCGGGACCGGTGCCGACAAGCCCCGCGTCACGCTCGTGGTCGGCTCGCGCCCGGACGCGGCGCCCGCCGCAGAGCCCGCCCCCGCCGCCGCCCCCGGCAAGCCGCGCGCGGCGGGGCTCATCGGCGGCCGCTTCAATCCGGACTTCACCTTCGCCACCTTTGTCGAGGGCAAGAGCAACCAGCTCGCCCGCGCGGCTGCGATCCAGGTCGGCGAAAACCCGGGCAAGGCCTATAACCCGCTCTTCATCTACGGCGGGGTCGGGCTCGGCAAGACACACCTGATGCAGGCAGTCGGCAACCTGATCCGCGAGCGCCGCCCCGCGGCGCGCATCGCCTACGTGCACAGCGAGCGTTTCGTCAGCGAGATGGTGCGCGCGCTCCAGCACAACACCATCGGGGAATTCAAGCAGACCTACCGCACGCTCGACGCGCTCCTGATCGACGACATCCAGTTCTTCGCCGGCAAGGACCGCTCGCAGGAAGAGTTTTTCCACACGTTCAACGCGCTGTTCGAGGGCCAGCAGCAGATCATCCTGTCCTGCGACCGCTATCCCAAGGAGGTCGCCGGCCTTGAAGAGCGGCTGAAATCGCGCTTCGGCTGGGGCCTCACGGTCGCGATTGAACCGCCGGAACTCGAAACCTGCGTCGCGATCCTGATGGCGAAATCCCAGGCTGCGGGTGGCGATTTGCCCGAAGAAGTGGCCTTTTTCATCGCCAAACGCATCCGCTCAAACGTGCGTGAACTCGAGGGCGCGCTCCGGCGCGTGCTCGCGACCGCGCGCTTCACCGGCCGCCCGGTCACGCCCGAGCTCGCCCGCGAGGCGCTCAGGGACCTTCTCGCCGCGCAGGAGCGCCTGGTCACGATCGAGAACATCCAGAAGACGGTCGCCGAGTACTACAAGATCCGCCTCGCGGACCTGCTCTCGAAGCGCCGCAGCCGCTCGATTGCGCGGCCGCGCCAGGTCGCGATGGCGCTGGCGCGCGAACTCACGCGCCACAGCCTTCCCGAGATCGGCGACGCCTTTGGCGGGCGCGATCACACCACGGTGATGCACGCCTGCGATCGCGTGAAAGGCTTGCGCGAGACCGATCGCCGCGCCACCGAGGATTACCTCAACCTGTTGAGAATCCTGACCGGCTGATGTGGATAATGTGTGGGTTCCTGCGGCGCGGTTTTTGCTCCACAGCGGTTCCACAGGGTGGCCAGAGGTACACTTCGTCCGGCGCGCAGGCTTATGCTTCCCTGAAGCCCCTGAGCCCGGTCGCTTTTCTCACCTTATCCACTGAAAATGCCGCCCTCTACTGCTACTACAGTTATAAGAAATACTGTTACCGAATCAGGTGCACAGATGAAATTCAGCGCCGAACGCGAAAGCCTGCTCGCCGCCCTGCAATCCGTCATCGGTGTCGTCGAGCGGCGCCAGACCATGCCGATTCTCGCGAACCTCCTGCTGTCCGCAGAGCAGGGCAAGCTCGCGATCACCGCGACGGACCTTGAGGTCGAGCTGGTCGCCCAGGCGGAGATCAAATCCTCGGCTGACGGCCGCCTGACGGTACCCGGCCGCAAACTCCTCGATATCTGCCGCTCGTTGCCGGAAGGCACGACGCTCACGATCAACCAGGATGGCGACAAGGTGACGATCAAGGGCGGCCGGAGCCGCTTCGTGCTGGCGACGCTGCCAGCCGCGGATTTTCCGGTCATCGACGAGCTCGCCGAGCAGCAGTCGCTGAAGCTCGCGCAAGCGGACCTCAAGCGCTTGCTCGACAAGACCCACTTTTCCATGGCCCAGCAGGACGTCCGCTACTATTTGAACGGCATGTTGCTGGAAACGGACGGGAAAATGCTGCGAACGGTCGCGACTGACGGCCATCGTCTGGCATTGTGTGAGATGGACCTGCCGAGCAAGGGCGGGCACCAGCAGGTCATCGTTCCACGCAAGGGCGTTCTGGAATTGCAGCGCCTCCTGGGCACGGCGGGTGATGTGGCCATTACGATCGGATCGAACCACGTTCGCGCCCAGATTGGCGACGTTCGCTTCACATCCAAGCTGATCGACGGCCGGTTCCCCGAATACGCGCGGGTCATCCCGAGCGCGCCGCAGAAGGCCGTCGTCGCGGATCGGGAAGTCTTGCGCGCAGCGCTGCAGCGGACGTCGATCCTGGCCAACGAGAAATATCGCGGGATCCGGCTGGCCCTGAAAAAGAATTCGCTGACGCTCCAGGCGCACAACCCGGAGCAGGAGGAGGCGGAGGAACAAGTCGAGGTCAACTACAAGGGCGACGAGCTGGAGGTCGGGTTCAACGTCAGCTATCTCCTGGATGCGCTCGCGGCGGTCGATGGCAGCGAGGTCGAGATCGGCGTGACCGACGGGAATTCGAGCTGCCTGGTGCGCGCACCGGGCGCCACGAGCGCGCGATACGTCGTGATGCCGATGAGGCTGTAGGGGCTTCATGCCCCTGGGCTGGTTTCGCGCCGAACGATTCCGATGTCTCGCCGAGGTCGAGTTCGAACTCGATCCCCACGCCAACCTGTTCGTCGGACCCAACGCCTCCGGCAAGACCAGCCTGCTGGAAGCCGCGTTTTTCCTGAGCCGCGGGCGCTCCTTTCGGAGCCGCCGCCGCGACACGCTGATCCGTCACGGCGAACCGGATTTCCTGATCGCTGGCCGAAGCCACGCCGGCGCGAGCCCGGTTCCGCTCGGCGTCCGCGCCAGCCGCCAGGAAACGGAATGGCGACTGCGCGGGGAGGCGGTCGACGGCATCGCTGATCTCGCCGAAGAGTTTCCCGCCCAGGTCATCGACCCCGAAGTCCACAAGCTGCTGGAAGAGGGCCCCGGCCGCCGGCGGCGCTATCTCGACTGGGGCGTGTTCCACGTGGAACACGCCTTCCTCGAGAACTGGCGGCGGTACCACCAGGCGCTGCGGCAGAGAAACGCAGCCCTGAAGCAGGATCGCGGCGACGACGACCTGGCCGCCTGGGAACAGGAGCTCGCCCCCAGCGGAGAAATCCTGGTCCGGCAGCGCGGAGCGTATCTCGCAGAGCTCGCCGGGCCACTCGCCACGATCGGGGCGGCGCTGCTCGGGCGACCGATCACGCTTGCGCACCACCCGGGCTGGGATCTGGAGCAGCCACTGCTCGAGGCGCTTCGGGCCGGCCGGCCGCGAGATCGCCGTTATCGCGCCACGCAGCAGGGGCCGCATCGCGGAGACGTCGTGGTGCAGGTGGACGGCCGCGCCGCCAAGGACCAGGTATCGCGGGGGCAGCAGAAGTTGGTCGCGGCCGCGCTGATGCTGGCCCAGCTTGAGATCCAGGAACGGCGGCGACCCGGGCGATCCGCGCTGCTGCTGGACGACCCCGCGGCAGAACTGGATGGACCAAACCTCGCGAAACTGATGGCGATCGTCCAGACGCTGCCAGCGCAGCTCTGGGTCACGTCACTGCGGCCGGACATCCCCGGGCTGCCCGCCGGCGCGCGAATGTTCCACGTGGAACAGGGCGGCGTGCGGCCCGCCTGATTTAAACGACACGCCAGATAGCCGCACAATCGCCGCATGATCGCCGATTTTCAGCGAAGATCCGAAAGCCAGACCGGCGGTTAACGGACCCGGCGCCGAACACCGCAAACCGGACCGTGTCGCCCGCAGCAAGCATCTGAAAAACAAAGTAAAAACACGGTTTCTTTGGTAAAATTCCGGGATCATGCAGCCCGGCCCCGACGTGCCCCGTTCCGACACCTACGATTCCAGCAAAATCAAGGTGTTGAGGGGCCTCGAAGCGGTCCGCAAGCGGCCAGGCATGTACATCGGCGATACCGATGACGGCACGGGCCTCCACCATATGGTTTTCGAGGTCGTCGACAACTCGATCGACGAGGCCCTGGGCGGCCACTGCGACCGCATCGCCGTGACCATCCACGCCGACGAATCCGTGACCGTGATCGACAACGGCCGCGGCATTCCGACCGACATCCACCAGGAAGAAAACCGCTCGGCAGCCGAGGTCATCATGACCGTGCTGCACGCCGGCGGGAAGTTCGACGACAACTCCTACAAGGTCGCGGGCGGCTTGCACGGGGTCGGCGTCTCGGTCGTGAACGCGCTCTCCGGCGCGCTGACGCTGACGATCGCGCGGGACGGCAAGCTGCACCGCCAGCAGTACAAGCTGGGCGAGCCGCAGGGACCGCTCGCCGTCGTCGGCAACACGACCGAGCGCGGCACCACGATCCGCTTCAAGCCCAGCAACACGATCTTCACGAACACGACGTTTTCCTACGACTGGCTCGCCAAGCGCCTGCGCGAGCTCTCGTTCCTGAACTCGGGCGTTCGCATCGAGCTGATCGACGAGCGCGAGGACAAGCGCGACGTGTTCGAGCACCAGGGTGGCGTCAGCGCCTTCGTGCAGTACCTGAATCGCAGCCGCACGGCGATCCACCCGAACATCTTCTATTTCCAGGCCCAGGAAGGCCTGGTCGCGGTCGAGGTTGCGGCGCAGTGGAACGATTCCTACCAGGAATCGATGTACTGCTACACCAACAACATCCCGCAGAAGGACGGCGGCACGCATCTCGCGGGCTTCCGCGCCGCGGTGACGCGCAAGATCAACGAGTTCATCGAGAAGGAAGGCTTCGCGAAGCGCGAGAACGTGCAGCTCACCGGCGACGACGCGCGCGAGGGCATGACGGCGATCCTGTCCATCAAGATGCCGGACCCGAAGTTCTCCTCGCAGACCAAGGACAAGCTGGTCTCGTCGGAAGTGAAGGGGGCGGTGGAGTCGGCGGTCGCACAGAAGCTGGGCGAATTCCTGCTGGAGCGTCCGGCAGACGCGAAAGCGATCTGCATGAAGATCATCGACGCCGCGCGCGCGCGCGAGGCGGCGCGCAAGGCGCGCGAGATGACGCGCCGCAAGGGCGCGCTGGATTCCTCAGGACTGCCGGGCAAGCTCGCCGACTGCCAGGAAAAGGACCCGGCAAAGTCGGAGATCTTCCTGGTCGAGGGCGAATCCGCGGGCGGCTCCGCGAAGCAGGGGCGCGACCGGCGCACGCAGGCGGTGCTGCCGCTGAAGGGCAAGATCCTGAACGTCGAGAAGGCGCGCTTCGACAAGATGCTGTCGTCGCAGGAAGTCGTCACGCTGATCAGCGCGCTCGGCACCGGCATCGGGCGCGACGATTTCGACGCCGCCAAGCTGCGGTATCACCGCATAGTGATCATGACTGACGCGGACGTCGACGGCAGCCATATCCGCACGCTGCTGCTGACTTTTTTCTATCGGCAGATGCCCGAGTTGATCGAACAGGGGCACATCTACATCGCCCAGCCGCCGCTGTTCAAGATCAAGCGCGGCAAGCAGGAGATGTACGTCAAGGACGAGGCCGAACTCGACCAGCTGCTGCTGACGAGCGCGCTCGACGGCGCGGCGCTCCACGTGAATCCGGAGGCGCCGCCGCTCGGCGGCTCGGGGCTCGAGATGCTCGCGCGCCAGTACATGGAAGTGAAGGCCATCATCGGGCGCTGGTCGCGGCGCTATGACCGCCGCCTGCTCGAGCAGCTCCTCGCGATGCGCACCGTGGGCGAACAGCAGTTCGCGGACGCCGCCTGGCTCGAGGGCTGGGCGAAGGAACTCGAGGCGCGGCTCAATGCCGACGGCAGCCTGGTCCACCACTACCAGCTCTCGGTGCGCCGGAACGAAGAGGGCGAACCCGCCCGCGTGGACGTCACGCGCACGGAGCATGGCGCCACGGCGGAGAAGCACCTGCAGCGGGAATTCTTCGAATCGGCGGAGTATGGCCGCATCGCGGAACTCGGCTCGACGCTCAGCGACTTCCTCGGCGCCGGCGCCTACGTCACCCGTGGCGATGAGCGCCAGGATGTCAGCAGCTTTCCCGAGACGATGACCTGGCTGCTCGACCAGGCTCGCAAGGGCCAGACCATCCAGCGTTACAAGGGCCTCGGCGAGATGAACCCGGAGCAGCTCTGGGAGACGACCATCAATCCGGAAGTGCGGCGGCTGCTGCAGGTGCGCATCGAGGACGCGGTCGCGGCGGACGACATCTTCACGACCCTGATGGGCGATGCGGTCGAGCCGCGCCGCGAGTTCATCGAGAAGAACGCGCTTTACGTCTCGAACCTGGACGTCTGACCGGGAGCCATGCCCACGCCGCTGAAGGTCCGGCGCATCCTTGCCGTGGCCCTGACGCTGGCGTATCCGGTTCTTGCCCACGCCGCGAGCCTGCTCCACAGCGCGCCGCTAACGATTGCGAGCGTCGCGATCCTCGCGGCGGCGGTGCTGTTCCCGCCAGCGGCCGACGGAAAGCGCTGGGCCTGGGCCGCGGTCCCGCTCGCCGCACTCGTGATCATCGGGCTCGCGCGCATCGATGCCGCGGGGCTCGTGCTGCTGCTGCCGCCCGTGCTGCTGAACTTGTTCCTGGCCTGGCTCTTCGGCCACACGCTCGCGCGTGGAAGCATCCCGCTGATCGAGCGCCTGGTGCTGCTGCTCCAGCCGCCGGGTGTGGCGCCCGAGCCGGGCGTGATTCCGTACACACGGCGCCTGACGCAGGCCTGGACCGTCCTCTTCCTGCTGCTCGCGGCGTCGAGCCTGGTGCTCGCCGCCTGCGCGACGCCGGGTGGGCTGCTGGAATCGGCGGGGCTCTCCGCGCCGTTCACCGTGAGGCACGAAACCTGGTCGCTGTTCGCGAACGTGCTGAACTACGGGATCGTCGCCGCGTTCTTCGTGCTCGAGTACGTGTATCGCCGCCGCCGGTTTCCCCACCGGCCGTACCGCAACTTTGCCGAATTCCTGCGCCGTGCCGCCGCCGCCGGGCCCGCGCTCGCGGCCAGCTTCGGCGCGCGGCCGGCCGCCGGACCCGCGGCGACGGACGGAAGTTTCGTGGTGCCGGCCGATCATCCCGCGTTCGCCGGCCACTTCCCCGGACGGCCGATCCTGCCGGGCGTGGTTCTCCTGGAACGGGTGATCGCGGAGGCGGAGCGTCAGGCGGGCGCCCCGCAGCGCGTGAACGGAATTCCCTGGGTGAAATTCCTGGCGCCACTCCTGCCTGGCGATCGCGCGTCGATCAGGCTCCGCCGCGAGCGCGATTCGGTGCGCTTCGAGGTGCTGCGCGGCAGTGAGCGCGTCGCCGAGGGCGCGCTCCGGTTCGGCAGCGGCGGGGCGGACGCATGACCGACCAGTGGATCCAGCGCCCCGAGGGCGGCGGCCGGCCGATCCTCGTGCTGATGACCGGGTTCGCGCGCTTCTGCGGCCGCGCGGCCGCGCGCGTGATCGTGGCCGTCGTCGCGTTCTATTTCATGTGGCGCCGCGGCCCGGAGCGGCGCGCCTCGCGGGCCTTCCTCGCCCGCGTGTTCGGCCGGCCCGCCCGGTTCACCGAAGGCTATCGCCACATCCTGCGCTTCTCGCAGGTGACGCTCGACCGCATCTACCTGCTGGACGAGGGGCTCGACCGTTTCGAGATCGAGACGACGGGACTCGAGCAGGTGCACGAGATGGTGGCGCACGGCCGCGGCCTGCTGCTGTTCGGCGCGCACTTCGGCAGCTATGAGGTGACGCGGGCGCTCGGGCTCACGCGGCCGGACCTCAAGTTCCGGACGGTCATCGACCTCGGCCAGGCGCCGGCGATGTCGCAGCTCCTGAACTCGCTGAACCCGGAGCTCGCGGCGACCGTGATCGATTCGCGCCAGGCCGGAACCGGCGTCGCACTCGCCATCAAGGATGCGCTCGACCAGCGCGCGCTGGTCGCGATGCTGGTGGATCGCGTGCGCCCGGGCGGCCGCTCGATCGACGCGCAGTTCCTGGGCGACACCGCGGCCTTCCCGGCTGCGCCCTGGGAGATCGCGGTCGTGCTCGGCGTGCCGGTCGTCCTCTGCTTCGGCACCTACCTCGGCGGCAACCGATATCATCTGCACTTCGAGGCGGTGGCCGAGCGCATCGTGCGGGAGCGGAGCGGCGGCCGGCCGCTCGCGGAGTGGGTGCAGCATTTCGCCGACCGGCTGGCCGCGCGCGTGCAGGCGGCGCCGTACAACTGGTTCAACTTCTATGACTTCTGGGCCCGCTAAGGCATTGCTCTGGATCGCGCTCGCGGCGGCGCCAGCCGCGGCCGCGGAGTCCCGCGACCTCGATGCGCTCCTCGCCGCGCTCGCGCGCGATTCGCCGCAGTCGATCCCGTTCGCCGAGTTTCACGCGAGCCGACTGCTCAAGCAGGAACTCATCGTGAGCGGCACGCTGGAATACGTAGGCGCCGGAAAGCTCGCGCGCGTCGTCACCGCGCCGTACCAGGAACGGACCGACATCAACGGCGACGAAGTCCGCATCGAGCGCGCTGGCCGCCCCGCGCGGCGCTTCTCGCTCGCCCGCGCGCCCGAGCTCGGCGGGCTCCTGGTCGGCATCTCGGCGCTGCTCTCGGGCGACCGCGCGGCACTCAAGCGGGAATTCGCGATCGTGTACAGCGCCGCCGGCGACGGTTGGCAGCTCGAGCTCACGCCGCGGCAGGCGGCCGCGGGCAGCGTCGCTTCGACCCTTCGCGTGCGGGGCAGCGCGGATGTGCCGCGCTGCCTGACCGTCCTCCGGGACGGGCGCGTCGCGAGCGAACTGCTGCTGGAGGCCGCGACCGCGACTGACCTCGCCGGGTCGCGCGCGATTCACTGCGGCGAGGCGCCATGAGCGGCCGCTGGCACAGCACGGCCTGGCTCGGCCTCTGGATCGCAGCGCTGGTCGCGCTCTCTGTCGTCGTTGCGACAACGCTTCGCGTCAGCAGCGACCTGCGCCTCTTCCTGCCGGATGCATCCACGCCCGCCCAGCAGTTCGTGCTGGACGGCATCGGCGACAGCCCGGCATCGCGACTGCTGCTGGTCGCGCTCGACGGCGGGGATCCGGCGGTTCTCGCGGAACTCTCTCACGCGCTCGCGGAGCGGCTGCGCGGCTCGCCGGAGTTCCGCCAGGTTCGAAACGGCGCGGAGCAGCGCATCCCCGACTGGGTGACGGAGCACCGCCACCTGCTCACGCCGGCGCGGGACGGCCGGCCGTTCGACGAGGGGATTCTGCGCGATGCGTTGACGGAGCGACTCCAGGACCTGGCCTCACCGGCCGCGCCGCTGCTGGAATCACTGATCCCGGCCGACCCGACGCTCGAGGCGCTCGCCGTCCTCGAGTCCTGGGCGGCGCGCGCCGCGCCGCGGAGCATCGGCGGCGCCTGGTTCGACGAATCGGGTACGCGCGCGCTGCTTGCGATCGAGACCGCCGCGGGAGGATTCGATCCCGACGCGCAGGCCCGCGCCATCGCGGCACTCGAGTCCGCATTCGAGTCGCTCCGCGACGACGACGACTTCCAGATGACCGTCAGCGGACCCGGCCGCTTCTCGGCGCTGATGAAGGAGCGCACGCAGCGCGAAGCCACCGTGCTCGGTTCGGCCGCCACGGTCGCGCTGCTGGTGCTCCTGTACTTCGCGTACCGTCGGTGGCGGGTGCTGCTGCTGGCCGCGCTGCCGATCGCCTCCGCCGGTCTCGCCGGCCTCGCGATGGTGGGAATCCGCTTCGGCGAAGTGCACGGCATCACGCTCGCCTTCGGATTCACGCTGATCGGCGTGGCCCAGGACTACCCGCTGCACCTCTTCAGCCACCAGCACCGCACGGTCGAGCCGCTTGCGACGGCGCGCGCGCTGTGGCGGACGCTCGCAACCGGCGTCGCGAGCACCTGCGTCGCCTATCTCGCCTTCCTGGCCTCGGGCGTCGCCGGACTCGCGCAGCTCGCCTGGTTCACGATCACGGGCCTGCTGGTCGCAGGCCTCACGACGCGCTACGCGCTGCCGCGGATCATGGGCGACGATTTCCGGGACGCCGCGGAGCTGCCGCCGGTCGCGCGGTTGGATGCGGCGCTCGCCTGGCCCGCGCTCCGCGCGCCCGGACTCGGGGGCGCTGCGCTCGCCGCCATCGCGATCCTGCTCCTTGCGCCCGGCCGGTTCTGGCAAGACGACCTCGGCGCGCTGACGCCCGTGCCGCGCGAGCTGCTGGCGGTGGACAACGAGCTGCGCCACGCCGTCGGTGCGCCCGATGCGCGCTATCTCGGGCTGATCACGGCCGCGACGCCGGAAGCAGCGCTCGCCGCGCTCGAGGCCGCGACACCGGGGCTCGAGGCGCAGGTCGCGGCAGGCGCCATCTCGCAATTCGACCACGCGGCGCGCTACCTGCCGTCCGCACAACGCCAGCGGGAAAGGCAGCGCGCCCTGCCGGCGCCGGACGCGCTCGCGGCGATGCTCGCGGCGGCCGCGCGCGGACTGCCCTATCGCGATGACACGTTCACGCCGTTTCTCGCCGACCTCGAGCGCGCCCGGACACTGTCGCCACTGACACTCGATGGCCTGCGGTCGACGACGGAGGCCGCGCTCGTCGACGGATTGCTGCGCGAGCGGGAAGACGGCTGGGCCGCGACCCTCCTGTTCTCCGGCGTCATCGACGCCGCAGCGCTCGGCAGCTGGGCCGGTGCCAACGGCGTGACCGTGATCGACCTCAAGGGAGAATCCGCGGCGCTCGTCGTGCGGCAGCGCGAGCGCATGCTGCTGTGCCTCGCGGCCGCGGCGCTCCTCCTGGTTGCGGTCGTGCGCCTGAGCCTCGGAAGCTGGGGGCGCGCCGCGCGCGTGCTCGCGCCGATGGCGCTCTCGACTCTCCTGATCGTGATGACGCTGCGCCTCGCTGGGCAGGCGCTCGATCTCTTTCACCTGGTGTCGCTGGTGCTGGCGGCGGGCCTTGGCCTCGACTATGCGCTCTTCTTCGAACACGCGGGCCTCCGGCGCCCGGAACGGCTGCGGACCCTGCACGGCGTCCTCGCCTGCGCGCTCTCGACGCTGATGGTGTTCGTGCTGCTGTCGTTCTCGACGATCCCGGTGCTGCGCTCAATCGGCATCACGGTCGCGCTCGGCGTGACCTTCAACTTCCTGCTCGCGCTGTCCATTCCCCGAAGCGCGGCACGCGCGTGAAAACCGCACCCGACATCCACACACTCGTGCCGCAGGCGGGATCCATGTGCCTGCTCGCGCGCGCGGTCGCCTGGGATGAGCGCAGCGCGACATTCAGCGCGACTTCGCACGCGGCCGCGGACCATCCGCTGCGGCGCTCCGGCGTCCTGCACGCGGTCGCGCTCTGCGAGTATGGCGCGCAGGCGATGGCCGCCCATGGCTCGCTGGTGACGGGCGGCGATGCCAGGACGCGGCCCGGCATGCTGGTGTCGCTGCGCGATGTCAACCTCGCGTCGACGGCGGTAGACGCGGCGGGCGGCGAACTCACTGTCGAAGTGGAGCGGCTCGCTGCGGGCGCGGCCGGATTGCAGTACCGCTTTCGCGTGACGCAGGGCGGCGCCGAACTCGCGAGCGGCCGCGCGGCGGTGATCGAGGGAAAAGCCGCGGTGTAGCGAAGACGTGCCGTCAGGCGGTTGCGGCGAGCCGCAGCTCCAGCAGGCAGGATGGGGTCAGGGCCATGACGACCGTGCCCGCACGGCGCGCGACGGCCTCGAAGAGCGGCAGGCAGGGCGCCATCGCGTTCTCGCCGGCGAGGGCCGAGATCCCGGAATCGGCGACGGTCAGCTGTGACGCATCACCCGCGCGTACTCGCCAGCCGATCTCGGCGATGGAGCGTGCGCTCTGCACCGGCGACAGCACGAGTCCGGCGCCCAGCAGGCCCCGGCTTGTCACGCTGGTCGCGAGCGCGCCCCGCGCCTCCGTGTCATACGCGACGTAGAGCACGGGCGCGCTGTCCGCCGCGACCTGCGTGAGCGCCTCGAGGAGGCCCGTCGCGCAGGAAAACCCTGCGGCGCTCACGGTGGTGTAGGGCGCATGGCAGCCACTCGCGATGCACCAGTAGCCGGCCGGCGCGTTGTGCACGGAGTTGTGGAACTTCGTCGGCGAGGTGTGCAGCGGCTCGCGCAGCAGGATGTCGCAGAGATAATCGGTGATCGCGAGCTCGCCGTGCGCGGTCGCGAACACGCCCGGCAACGCCGCGGGCGGGACGCCTGCGGCCGCGCAGGCACGTGAGGCGACTTCGATCGCGACCGCGACCGCATCGGGCGCGCGACGGCGTTCCGCGGGTGGCAGCAGCGAGGGCGCTGGCCGCGTGCGTGGGTCGATCGCGGGCGCCGCGCCGCCCGCGATGACGGCGGCTGCGGCAGCCCAGTCGGGAAGCCCGGACGACCACCAGGCGATGCCGTCGATGAATGCGCGCGGCGATTCCACGGCGGTCACCGGCGTTCCGCGCCGAAGGCGAGCACGCAGTTGCTGCCGCCGAAGCCGAAGGATTGCGACAGCGCGACGCGCCGGCCAAGCGGCGCGTTGTCGATGCGCATCTGCGGCCCGCAGGCCGGGTCGAGAGCGGTCGTATTCAGCATGCCGGGCGCAAGCCCTTCGTCGAGCGCGAGCAGCGTGATGACCGCTTCTAGGATGCCGGCGGCGCCGAGCGCGTGGCCGGTCCAGCCCTTGGTCGAGCTCGCGTGCGTCGATCCGGGGAACAGCTCGGCGATCAGCGCCGCCTCGACTTCGTCGTTCTTCGCGCTCGCCGTGCCGTGCAGGTTGATGTAGCCGATGTCAGCGGCGCACAGACCCGAGCGCGCGAACGCATCCTCGATCGCGAGCCGCGCGCCGAGACCCTCCGGATGCGGCGACGACATGTGATGCGCATCGCTCGACTCGCCGTAGCCGAGGAGCCGCGGGCCGTCGCCGACTCGCTCGATGAGCGCGAAGCCGCCGGCCTCACCGATGCTGATGCCGCGGCGCGCGATGTCGAACGGGCGGCAGGGATCGGGTGCGACCAGCCCGAGTGAATTGAATCCGAACAGCACGCTGCCGCAGAGCGTGTCGACGCCGCCGACCACGGCGGCATCCGCGACGCCGGCACGGATCATGCGCTCCGCCTGGGCGAACACCTTTGCGCTCGAGGAGCAGGCGGTCGCGATCGTGCTCGCGATGCCCTCGAGGCCGAGCGCGCGGCGGGTGTACTCGGCGAGCGAGTGGGCCATGTGCATGATCGGCTCGCGCAGCGCCTCCGGGAAACGCCCGTCGGGCAGCTGGCTGCGATACGCCTCCTCGGTCGCGCCGATGCTGCCGGTCGAGGTGCCGAGGAGGAGCGCGATGCGCGAGGCGCCGTAGCGCCCGCGCGCCGCGGCGACGGCATCGCCGAATCCGTCCTGGCGGAGTGTGAGGGAGGCGAGGAGATTGTTGCGGCAATCCCAGCGCGCGTGCGCGGCGGGCAGCGATTCCGATTCCAGGCCGTCCACGCGGCCGATCCAGGTGTCGAGCGGCGTCGAAGTGAAGTCGTTGCGGCGCAGGCCGCCCCGCCGTTCGCGGATCGCCCGCCGGTGCGCGTCGAGTCCGGCACCGAGCGCGGAGGTCGCCGTGTACGCGGTGATCGCGAGTGGCGGAATGCAACGGGGCTTCGCGGCGCGGTCAGCGGCCGCCATCAACTCGTCCGGCGGCTCTCGATGTGCGTCGACAGCGCCCTGAGCGACGCGAAGATGCGCCGGTTCTCCTCGTCATCGGCGCGGAGCGAAACGCCGTAGCGTTTCGAGACCTCGAGCGCGAGTTCGAGCGCGTCGATCGAATCGAGCCCGAGCCCGTCGCCGAAGAGCGGCGCTTCGGGGTCCACGTCCTCGGGGCGAACGTCCTCGAGGTTGACCGCGGCGACGATCAACTCGGCGAGCGCCCGCTCTGCGGGGGATTGGCTTGAAGGCATGATTCGGGCCGGCCGTGGCCGTGTGGTTGGTGTGCGGAGGCCACTCAATTATATGCCCCCGGGTTCGGGCCCGGCTAGAATCGATGCCGGTCGGATGCGGTGGCGAGCGAAATGGACTGCGACACGCTGGTGATCGGTGGAGGGCCGGCGGGCAGCACGGCCGCGGCATTCCTTGCCAGGCGCGGCCGATCCGTCATCCTGCTCGAACGCGACCGCCACCCGCGCTTCCATATCGGCGAATCGCTGCTCCCGGCCAACCTGCCCGTCCTCGAGCGCCTCGGCGTGCTGGACGCCGTGCGCGAGATCGGCGTGCTGAAGCTCGGCGCGGATTTCCCGACGATGAACGGCGCGGCATTCAACGTATTCCGTTTCAGCCGGGCGCTGGGATCGACGCCGGGCTATGCCTTTCAGGTCAAGCGCGAGGAGTTCGACCAGCTGCTCTTCCGTCATGCGGCAGCAGCGGGCGCGGATGCGCGCGAGGGCGTTCGGGTGCGCGAGATCGACCTGTCGGGCGACGCCGTGACGGCGACGGCCGAGAACGAGGATGGCACGCGCGTGGTCATCCGCGCCCGGCAGCTCGTGGATGCGACCGGCCGCGACGCGCTGCTGGGCGGCCTGCTCGGGATCAAGCGCAAGCATCCGCGCCATCGCAGCGCCGCGCTGTTCGCGCATTTCCGCGGCGTGGAGCGGCGCGCCGGCGAGGATGCCGGCAACATCAGCATCTACGGCCACGATCACGGCTGGGCCTGGATGATCCCGCTCCGGGACGGCATCGTGAGCGTCGGCATCGTCGCCGATCCCGATCTCCTCAAGAACCGCCGCGAGCCGCCCGCGGATTTCCTGCGCCGGGTCCTCGATGGCGTTCCGGGCGCGAAAGAGCGCATGGCGGGCGCGACCATCGTCGGCAACCTGCATGCGACCGGCAACTACTCCTATCTCTGCGGAAAGCTGACCGGCCAGCGCTGGCTGATGGCGGGCGATGCCGGCGCATTCGTCGACCCGATCTTCTCGACCGGCGTGTTCCTCGCGATGCGCGCGGCCGAGCGTGCCGCGGAAGTCATCGACCGCGTGCTCGACGAACCCGCGCTCGAGCGGCGGCTGAAGAAGGAATACGAGCGCGAGGTGTGGGAAGGCCTGCGTTCGCTCTCCTGGTTCATCGAGCGGTTCAATTCGCCGGTGACGCGCCAGCTCTTTGCCAACCCGCGCAATTCCCTCGGGATGGAGCAGGCGGTGATCTCGATGCTCGCGGGCGACGTGTTCGGCACGCCGATGATTGGCAGGCGCCTCAGGATGTTCAAGGTCCTGTACTACCTGTCGTCGCTCAGGCAGCTGCCGAAAGCCCTCGCCTACGCCCGCGACCGGCGCCGCCGCAGGGAGGCGGAGTTCACCGGTGGCACGACCCGGCAGGACCCGGCCTGAGATGGAAGCGCGCGCAGTACGGCCGCGCGACCTGCGGATCGAGCTGCATGCCGATGCTTCCCGCTGGACGCCCGGACCGGACACGCTCGCGGCGTTCGCGTTCGGGGGCGATTCGCGCCCTGGCGATGACCCGCGGCTGATCGACACCGGGCTTCGTACCGGCGACGGCCGACGCGCCGTCGAGTCCTGGCTTGCGCCGGGTCCGGTCACGATCTCGGCGGACGGCGAGATCCGGTATGCGGCGCACGAGGATTTCCTGTTCGGCCGGCTCGAGATCGAGGAGCGCGCCGGCGGCATACCGGAAGCGGCGGAAGCCGCGTATCGGCAAGTCCGGCAGTTCCAGGAGCGCCAGCCGCAGCGCCACCTGCTGCGCATCTGGAATTTTCTCGACGCGATCAACGAGGGCGAGGGCGATCGTGAGCGGTACCGGCAGTTCTGCGTCGGCCGCTCGCGCGGTTTCAGTGATTTTCCGGTTTCGCGCCTGCCGGCTGCGACCGCGGTCGGGCGCCACCACGCGACCGGGTGGCTGCAAGTCTGCTGGCTCGCGGGAAAGCGGCCGGGAAAGCCGGTCGAGAATCCGCGCCAGGAGCATGCCTACGCGTATCCGCGTCAGTACGGGCCGAGCCCGCCCGCCTTCGCGCGCGCGATGCGCCTCGAATCCGGCGCGCTGATCGGTTCCGGCACCTCGAGCATCGTCGGCCACGCCTCGCGGCACGACGGCGACCTCGCCGCCCAGGTCGAGGAGACACTCGCCAATCTCCGTGAACTGCGACGCGCCGGCGGCGGCGCCCGGGTGACGAGCGCGAAGGTCTACCTGCGCCAGGGCGTGGACGATGGCGGCGTCGCCGGGCGGATCCGCGCCGGCCTGCCGGGCCTCACGGACCTGCTGCTGCTCAAAGCCGACATCTGCCGGCGGGAGCTCCTGGTCGAGATCGAGTGCATCTGGAACTGACGGCGGCTTGTCGGCATAAAATGCCGCGCAGTATGCTGCCGTTCAGGCGGATGCCGGGCAGGCGGCCCGGAGCAACAACGAGGATGCCGGCATGAAAATCCCCGCACTGATCATCATCTCAGCCGTCTCGATCGCCGCGATCGGACTGCTCGCGCCGTCGCAGACGACGGCGCGCGACACCCGCGGCCTATGGCCGATCGCGGATGCCATGAACACCGTGGATGCCAAGGCGCAGCTCAACCGCGGCATCCGGTTCTTCTTCGGCGATAGCGCGCACCCCGCGGTCGCGAAGAGCCACGGCGAGTTCCAGTCCAACAAGAAGACGCGCGGCGTCGGCCGCTCGGACAAGGAGGCCTGCGAGTGGACCTTCCTGTCCGCGATGATCTCGTTCCAGGATCGCGCCCTGCAGCTCGGCGGCGACGCCGTCATCAACATCACGAGCTACTACCGCGCCGTGCCGGTGTCGAGCACGACCGAATATGAATGCGGCAGCGGCGCGCTGATGTCGGGCGTCACTTTCCGCGGCGAGGTCGTGAAGCTCCAGTAGCCGCGAGGAGTTTCTCCGCCTGGGCGAGCGAGAGCTTACCGACGTCGTTTCGCGGCAACGCGTCGACCAGGACCAGCGGCCGCGGCAGGAAGACGGCGTCCACCTGCTGGCGCAATTGTTCCAGTATCCGCTCAGCCGGGATTCCCGGCGCGACGGCCAGCGCCGCGCAGCGCGGGATGCCGGCGCCGCTTCTCGCCGCGGGCCGGAACACGTAGGCATCGCGCACGCCCGGCAGGGCCGCGATGCGGCGCGTCAGATCCGCGAGCGAGGCGCGCTTGCCGGCGATCTCGACGAGGTCGTTGTGACGGCCGACGACGCTGAATCTGCCGCGGCCCCGCTCGAGGATGTCCTGCAGGAGCTGCGGCTCGCGGAACCACGGCGCGCGCACCCGCGTTCCGGCCGCAGCCGGCTCCAGCCGCACGCCGCGATACGGCCGCCAGCGCGACTGCCGCGCGGTGCGCCGCGTCGCAATGACGCAGGTTTCGGTCGAGCCAAAGAGCTCGACCAGCACGGCGCCCAGGCGGCGCTCGACGCGGCGCGCGAGATCCTGCGACAGCGGCGCGGTCGCCGATGCGACGACTGCGACCTCCGGAAACACAGCGTCGGATTCGGCGAGCACCCGCAGGTGGACCGGCGAGCTCACGAGCACGCGCGGCGCCGGCACCTGCGCGAGCGCGGCCGCGACATCCGCGGGCAACAGCGGCCGGCCGCCGTGGATGCCGAAGCCGCCGAGGAGCGGCAGCAGCACGGAAATCTCGAGTCCGTACATGTGCTGCGGCGGCACGGTCGCGACGATCCACGGGCGCTTGCGCCGCTCGGCTGCGGACATCGCGGTGCGAAGCGTCGCGGCGTTTCGGGCGGTGATGGCTTGGAGGCCGGACCAGTGCTTGGCGTGGGCGACCGGGCATCCGGTGCTGCCGGAGGTGTGGGCGATGGCGGCGATGAACTCGGCCCGCGGCCATGCGTGGCCGTGCCGGCCGCGGCCCGTCGCGGACCCGACGAACGCGTCGTCGATCACAACGCAGCCCGGATGTGCGGCGACGAGCTCCGCGAGCGCAGCGGATGCATGCGAGGCGGGCAGCAGCGTGGTGCGCCCGCGCGCAACTGCGGCGGCAAAGGCGATCAGGAAGCGAAGGCGGCTCGCGCAGGCATTGACCAGGGTGCCATCCGCGGGCAGCGAGGATGCCACGGAAGCGACGGCCGCCCGGAACGCGGAGGCCGTCATCTGCGCCGCGCCCTCCCGCAGGAATGCTTCAGACGACCGAAAACCGCGCGGCAGCGCGCGGGCCAGCCCCTTTCTCTTCAGCGCCATGCGCGCCGCGTCAGCGGCCGCGCCGGAAGATCAGCGACGTGTTGACGCCGCCGAACGCGAAGTTGTTGCTCATCGCGTACTGGACGTCGAGCTCGCGGCCCGCGCCCGTGATGTAGTCGAGCGCGCCGCACAGCGGGTCGATCAAGTCGAGGTTGATGGTCGGCGCGTGCCAGCCGTCGTTCATCATCTCAATCGTGAACCAGGCTTCCATCGCGCCGCAGGCGCCGAGCGTGTGGCCGAGATAGCTCTTCTGCGTGCTGAACGGCACGCCACCCGTGAACAGCGACGCGGTCGCGCGCGTCTCCGCGATGTCGCCGTGCTCGGTCGCCGTGCCGTGGCCGTTGACGTAGCCGATCGCGACTGGCTCCAGCCCCGCATCGGCGAGCGCGAGTTCCATCACCCGGCGCATCGTCGCCTCGACCGGCTTCGTCACGTGCGCGCCGTCCGAGTTGCTCGCGAACCCGGCGACCTCCGCGTGGATGCGCGCGCCGCGCGCAAGCGCGTGGTCGCGGTCCTCGAGCACGAGCATCGCCGCGCCCTCGCCGATGACGAGGCCATCGCGGTCGCGGTCGTAGGGCCGCGGCGTCGTCTCCGGGCGGTCGTTCCGGCGGCTGGTCGCATAGAGAAAATCGAAGGCGATCGCCTCGCTCGGGCACAGCTCCTCCGCGCCGCCCGCGAGCATCATCAGCTGGCGCCCGGAGCGGATGGATTCGTACGCATAGCCGATGCCCTGGCTGCCGGAGGTGCAGGCGCTGGACGTCGGGATGATTCGCCCGGTGAGCGCGAAGAAGATGCCGACATTTGCCGCGGCCGTGTGCGGCATCATCCGCACATAGGAATTCGCGTTGAGGCCGCCGGTCTTGCCGGTCTGGAGCATCTCGACGAAGTTGCGGATGTCCGGCGTGCTGCCGACCGAGGATCCGCAGGCGACACCCATGCGCCCGTCGCGGATCGACGCGTCCTCCGACAAGCCGGCATCGGCGAGCGCGAGTTCGGAGGCGCGCACCGCGAACTGCGACACGCGACCCATGCTGCGCAGCTGTTTGCGGGTCCAGTGCGCCGGCGGCTCGAAGCCGTCGATCGGCGCGCCGAGCCGCGTGGCGAGATCCACAAGCGGCTCCCATTCCCCCATGTAGCGCACGGCGTTTCGGCATCGCTTGAGCCCGGCGCGGATGTCCGGCCAGTTCGAGCCGAGCGCGGTGACACCGCCCATGCCGGTGACGACGACGCGTGCCGTCATGCAAGCCCGCCGTTGACCGAGATGACCTGCCGCGTGATGTAGGCCGCGTCGGGCGACATCAGGAAGCTGACGAGCGCCGCGACCTCCTCCGGCCTGCCGATGCGCCCGGCGGGAACCTGCTCGAGGATCTTCTCGACCGGCGTCGTTGAATCGATCATGTCGGTCGCGATCAGGCCGGGCGCGACGCAGTTGACCGTGATCTCGCGGCTCGCGAGCTCGACCGCGAGCGCGCGCGTCGCGCCGATGATGCCGGCCTTCGCCGCGCTGTAATTCACCTGGCCGCGGTTGCCGATCAGGCCTGCGACGGAGGCGATGGTCACGATCCGCCCGGGCTGGCGCCGGCGCACCATCGGCATCACGAGCGGATGCAGCACGTTGTAGAAGCCGTCGAGGTTGGTGCGGATCACGTCGTCCCAGGCTGCATCGTCGAGAGCCGGAAACGCGCCGTCGCGCGCGATGCCCGCATTGCAGACGACGCCGTAGTACGCGCCGTGCGCCGCGATGTCCGCCTCGAGCGCGTTTCTCGCCGCTGCGCGGTCGGCGACGTCGAAAGTGAGGAGCCGCGCTGCGCGGCCGGACCGGCCGATCTCGTCGACCACGGCGCGCGCTTCCTGTTCGCGGCTGCGGCAGTGGACGACGGGGTCATAGCCGTCCTGAGCGAGGCGCAGCGCAATAGCCCGGCCGATGCCGCGGCTCGATCCGGTCACGAGCACGCTCGCGCTCATGTCTTTCGCCCGCCAATGGATGCGAGACAGCGCTCGACCACCGAGACGAAGGCGCGCGGGGACTCGTACTGGAGTTCGCCGCTCGCCGTCTCGACCGCAACCTGCACGGTGCGACCGCGCGCGACGCGGGTCTTCGTCGCGGCGTCGGTGATGAGATAGTTGATCGCCACGCGGTTCTCCCATTCGACGAGCGAAGCCGCGACGGCGAGCCGATCGCCGAAGCGCGCGGGGCGCACGTAGCGCAGGTGCGCCTCGATGATCGGCCAGAGAAAGCCGGAGCCCGTCATCGCCTCGAATCCGTAGTCGATGCGGTTCATCAGCGTCCAGCGCGCGTTCTCGAGGTACTTCAGGTAGTGGCCGTGCCAGACGATCGCCATCAGGTCGACGTCGTAAAAAGCGACGACGACTTCGGTGGTCTCGGTGATGCGTCCCTGTTTCCGCATGTGTGCTATGCCGCGATGTGGATGCTACGCGGTCGCGCCAGCTTGCGGGCGAGCAGGGCCGGCGATCGCTTCAGCATGCCGAAGAACAACAGTGTGTGCGCCCGGGTGATCAGCAGGTTGTCACGCCACATCCGGAAGTGCGAGCGGCCGTCGGCCGGATAGCGGACTGCCGTGTCGATCGAGCGCATCGGCACACCCAGCCAGTGCAGCCGCACCAGGATCTCGATGTCGAAGTCCATGCGCCGGCCGAACGGCGCGCGGCCGATGAGCGCCGCGACCGGCGCGAGCGGATAGACACGAAACCCGCACATCGCATCCGGCACACCGCGGGACAAGGTGTGGATCGCGACCCAGAACTGCGTGAGGCGGCGGCCGTAGATGCGCGAGCGCGGTGCGTCGGCACCGAAACGCGGCCGGCCGCAGACCAGGGCGTCCGGGCTGGAACGGGTCTCGCCGACGAATCGCGCGATGTCGGCGAGGGCATGCTGGCCGTCGGCGTCGATCTGGAGTGCGTGCGTGAAGCCGCGCTCCCGCGCGGCCAGGAATCCGGCGGCGACCGCCGCGCCCTTGCCCTGGTTGGACGGGAGATGGAGCACGAAAACCGCGGGGTCCGCCGCCGCCATGGCATCGAGCGCGCGCGCGCAGTCGCTGCCCGAACCGTCGTCGATCAGCAGGCAGTCGAGCCTTTCCCGCCGCAGGGCAGCGAGGACGGCGACGAGGGGGCGTTGGTGTTCATACACCGGCACGACGGCACAGATGCGCGGGGCCGGGGCTGCCGGGCTCGATGCGACCACAGGGCAGCCGGGGGGTCAGGCCTGGTTGACGAGCTGGTGAACCGTGTCGACCAGGTCGGAGACCGTCCGCACCGACCGGAAGCGCTCCGTGGCGACTTTCCGGCCCGTCTGCCGGTGCAGCCGCTCCATCAGATCGATCGCGTCGATGCTGTCGATCTGGAGATCGTCATACAGGTGGGTCTCGGGCGTAATGCGCGCAGGATCGAGCTCGAACAGCTCGACGAGCGTTGCTCGCAACTCCTTGAAAACAGTATCTTTATCGTGCATCCGATGAAGCCGGATCAGCCGTTCCCCTGAAGCGCCATTCTAGTGCGTGCCGGTCGCCTGCGCATACGTCCTTATGAAGCAATCGTTCAGTGCGCGCGAGGCGATGGGCAGCGGCTGATCGCGGAAGGGCGCGAGATCGATGTCCGTCCCGACCCGGAGCGCGTAGTGGGCCCGCGGCACCGGAATCCGGTACCAGGGCACCCCCTTCATGAGCGCCGGCGGCTCCACGCGGATGTAGACCGGGGTGACGATCCGGGCGCTTCGGAGCGCGACGCTGGCGGCGCCCCGGTGGAAGTGCCGCTCGTGGTCGGGGACGGTGCGGGTGCCCTCGGGGAACATGATCAGGCTCTCGCCCGCGGCCAGGAGGGCGGCCGCCCGCTCGATCATCCGGTCGGTGGGGGCATTCGGCACGTAACCCGCGGCGCTCACGGCGAGCACCATGCTGGGGTTTCGCCAGGCGGCCCGTTTGACCACGCAGCCGGCCCCCGGGACATGGGCGATCAGCAGGACGATGTCTATCAGGGAAGGGTGGTTGGCGATGATCAGCTGGCCCGGCCGGCCCAGGCGCTCGACCCCGGCCATCGAGTAGCTGATGGCGCCGCTGTGGTGCATGAACCCGGCAAAGGCCCGGAATGCCAGGCGGAGCATCCGCCGGACCCGCACCCGCCGGGTCGCCGCTTTGCCTGGCAGGATCAGGAGGAGCGGCACGACCAGGATCCCGAGCAGGGATCCGAACACGCCGAAGATCAGGAAGCCCAGCCCCGTCGTTGCCACCCGCAGCCAGTAGAGATCGCGGATCGGACGAGGCGGCGTGCGATCGACCATCGCGTTCATGATCCGGCGCTATCCAGTCGCCGTTGCTCATTCTCGATCCACGCCTGCACCTCGGTGTTGAGCTCGCGCGGATCCCGGCCAGCGGCTTCGATCGGCGGACCGATCACGACGCGGATCAGCCCCGGTCTCTTGAGCAGGCCGCGTCGTGGCCAGAACGATCCGGCGTTGTGCGCGACGGGGACGATGTGGACGCCGGCCTGCGACGCGAGGAGCGCGCCCGACATTCCGTACTTGCGCGTCTGGCCCGGCTCCATGCGCGTGCCTTCCGGAAAGACGAGCACCCAGATGCCGGCGGCGAGCCGGTCGCGTCCCTGGTCGAGGACCTGGTTGACGGCGCGGTGTCCGGCGCCGCGATCGATCGCGATGCACTTCAACATCCAGCACGCCCAGCCGACGAGAGGGATCCAGAGAATCTCGCGCTTCAGCACCCAGGCCTGGGGCGGCAGCACGACCATCTGCGCCATCGTTTCCCAGGCCGAGGTGTGCTTCCACATCGACACATGCGCGCCCTCGCGCGGGATGTTTTCGCGCCCCTCGACGACCCACTCGAGGCCGCAGAAAAATTTCGCGAGCCACATATTGGATCCCGCCCAGCCGCGCGCGAAATGATGGAGCCCGCTGAACGGCAGCCAGCCGAGCAGCGTGATCACCGCGCCCCAGACCGGAGACAGAAGGAACAGCAGCGCGGTGAAAATCAGCGATCCCAGCCACTGCAGCGGCGCGAATTTCCGCCAGCCGGCGATGCGATGCGCGCTGGTTCCGGTGGCTTGTTGGTTCATCAGTCAGTTATGCATGAAACGGATGCTTATGCACATCCGGTATGGCCGGCCATTTCAGCCCGGAAGGCGGGCGAGATTGGCGGTGTGCAGGAACAGGCGCTGCAAAGCGGCGAGGAGCGCGAGGCGATTCGCGCGCACGCGCACGTCGTCCGCCATGACGAGCACGCGATCGAAAAATCCGTCGACGGCGGGGCGGAGCGCCGCGAGTTTCGCGAGCGCTTCCGCGTAGCGGCGCGAGGTCACAAGCCGCTCGACTTCGGTCCTGAGCGCCTCGAGTTCGGTCGCGAGCTTGCGCTCGTCCGGATCGGTGAGCAGGCCCGGATCCACGCGCGGGTTCGGTTGCTCGCCGGCCTTGCGGAGGATGTTCGAGATGCGCTTGTTGGCGGCGGTCAGGCTCGCCGCTTCGGGCAGTTTC
This sequence comes from Gammaproteobacteria bacterium, assembly GCA_031404555.1. Lineage (GTDB taxonomy): Bacteria > Pseudomonadota > Gammaproteobacteria > Steroidobacterales > Steroidobacteraceae > SCUD01. The sequence goes on along the minus strand of JANNHT010000181.1, from coordinate 1,806 downwards.
AGGAAGGCCGCGAGCGCGCGCAGGCGATCGTCGAAGTCGAGCGGCGACGCCGGGCGCGTGTCGAGCACGGCGTCGAACATCTCGGTGGTGATCTCGCCTTTGCCCTCGACGTACCAGGCGCGCAGCCGCTCCATCATGTAGCCGTAGATGTCGTCGACTGCGCTGTCCGGAATCGCGGGCGCCGGTTGCTTGCCCCGGTCCGCGACGCGGGCGAGATCCGCCGCGACGGAGGCGAGCGCGGTGCGGATCAGCTCGCGCAGGTCGAGCGCGATGCCAGTCTCGATCAGGATCCGGAGCACGCCGAGCGCGGCACGGCGGAGACCAAACGGGTCCTTCGCGCCGGTCGGTTTCTGGCCGATCGCGAAGATACCGACGAGGGTGTCGAGCTTGTCGGCCACCGCGAGCGCGAGCCCGACGCTGGTAGCGGGCAGCGCATCCCCGGAAAAGCGTGGCAGGTATTGCTCGGCAATCGCCGCGGCGACCTGATCGGCTTCGCCGTCGTTCAGGGCGTAGTAGCGGCCCATGATCCCCTGGAGCTCCGGGAACTCCCCGACCATGGCGGTCAGCAGGTCGCACTTGGCGAGCTCCGCTGCGCGCTGGGCCTTGTCCGGGTCCCCGCCGGCGGTGCGGGCGATCTGGCCGGCGAGCTCGGTGATCCGGGCGCTCTTGTCGGCGAGCGATCCGAGCCTGGCCTGGAAAGTCACGGCCCCGAGCGCCAGGCGGCGGGACTCGAGGGTGGACTTGCGGTCGGCCGCGTAGAAGAAGGCCGCGTCCGAGAGGCGCGGGCGGACCACTCGCTCGTTGCCGGCCCGGACCTCCCTGGGGTCCCGGCTCTCGAGGTTCGCGACCGCGATGAACAGGGGAAGCAGGCTGCCGTCCCTGGAGCGGACCGGGAAGTAGCGCTGGTGGCCCTCGAGGGTCGCGAGCAGCACTTCCGGGGGTAACTCGAGGAAGCGGGGCTCGAAATGGCCCGCGATCGGCACCGGCCATTCGGTCAGCGCCACCACCTCGTCGAGAACACCGGAATGGATGACGGCTTCGCCACCTTCCGCGGCGGCCGCCAGGCGGGACTTGGCCTTGATGAGCTCGCGCCGCACCTCGAGGTCGGCGAGCACATGCCCGCGCTCGAGGGCCTTGAGGTAGACGCCGGGGGTCCTGAGCGCGATCGGCTTCGGCGCATGGAAGCGATGGCCGCGGGTCATGCGCCCGGCGGGGATACCGAACAACTCACAGGGCACGACGTCCTCGCCGTGCAGCATCACGATCCAGTGCACCGGGCGCACGAACTGTGCCTCGCCTGCGCCCCAGCGCATGCGCCGCGCGACCGGGAGCCGGTCGAGCGCCGCCTGCACGATGCCGGGCAGGAGCGAGGCCGCGGGCGCGCCCGCCCGCGTCGCCCTGCAGAAAAGGAACTCGCCTTTCGCCTCCGTCACTCGCGTGAGGGCGGATACGGCGACGCCGCAGGATTCGGCGAAGGCGGTCGCGGCTTTCGTCGGTTTGCCGCCCGAGTCGAAGGCGGCCGACACCGGCGGGCCCTTCCGCTCGATCGCCTGTTCGGGCTGGACCTCGTCGAGGCGGCGCACCAGCACCGCGAGTCGGCGCGGCGTCGCGTAGGCGAGCGCGGCGCCATGCCCGAGATGCGCGGCATCGAGTCCTGCCGCAACGCCATCGCGGAAGGATTCCGCGAGCGCGAGCAGGCTCTTCGGCGGCAATTCCTCTGTGCCGATCTCGACCAGGAAATCCGCGTGCCGGTTTGGGAAAACAACTCAAAGCGCGTCACCGGATATGAGATTGCGCCGCTCGCGG
>JANNHT010000180.1:0-4822 GCA_031404555.1 Gammaproteobacteria bacterium | reverse complement strand
GCGCGCAATCGGGTCGATGCGCGCGAACTCGACCGACAGGTCGCGGAAGCGCTCGCTCGTGGCCTGGACCGCGGGGTCCGACAGCATCCGCTCGATCTCGGCATGCCGGTCCGCGACCCGTTCGAGCTGCCGCCGGATCGCGTCCTTCACTGCGGGTCCCTGGCGTTCCGGAACAGCTGGGCCGCGGCCGCGGCGAGCGACTCGTCGCCGGACTCGGCCGCCTCGCGCAATGCGGCAGAAGGCGCGTGCAGCAGGCGGTTCGTCAGCGTCGCCGCCAGGTACTCGATCACCTGCGCCGGATCCTGGCCCGCCGCGAGCATGCGCCGGGCCTGCTCGAGCGTCTGGTCGCGCGCCGCCTCGCCCTGTCCGCGCAGCTCGCGGATCATCGGCGCGGCGTCACGGACCTTCTGGCTCGCGAGGAAACGCTGGACGTCCTCGTCGATGATGCGGCGCGCGGATTCGGCCTCCGCCTGGCGGGCCTTCACGTTCGTGTCGACGACCTCGCGCAGGTCGTCGATCGTGTAGAGATAGACGTCCTCGAGCAGGCCGACCCGCGGGTCGATGTCGCGCGGGACGGCGAGGTCGAGCATGAACATCGGGCGATGGCGCCGGGCGCGCAATGCATCGCGCACGGCCTCGAGCCCGATCACGAATCCGGGCCGCGCGGTCGAGCTGATCACGATGTCGGCCTGCGGCAGGTGCGTCGCGAGCGCCTCGATCAGGATTGCGGAGGCCTGCAATCCGCCGGCGATGCGCTCCGCGCGGTTGAGGCTCCGGTTTGCGATGATCATGCGGCCGATCTTCTGTCCGTGCAGGTGGCGCGCGGCGAGCCCGATCATCTCGCCCGCGCCGACGAGGAGCGCGGTGTGGCCCTCGAATCCGGTGAAGATGCGCCGGGCAAGCTGGATGCCGGCTGAAGCGGCGGACACCGCGCTCGCGCTGATCGCGGTTTCGCTCCGCACGCGCTTGCCGACCGAGAACGTCGTCTGGAACAGCCGGTTCAGCTCGGCGCCGGCGGTGCCCGCCTGCTGCGCCGCGCGATAAGCGTCCTTGAGCTGGCCGAGGATCTGCGGCTCGCCGAGGATCAGCGAGTCGAGGCCGGCCGCGACCGAGAACACATGGCGCACCGCGTCGGCGCCTTCGATCCGGTACAGGCAGTCCGCGAGCGAGGCGATGCCGCCGGAGGATTCCGCAAGCCAGTCGCCAATCCGCCGGTTCGCGTCATCGCCGATGCAGTAGAGCTCGGTGCGGTTGCAGGTCGAGACAATCAGGCATTCGCTGAGGCCCGGCAGCGCACGCAGCGATGCGAGCGCCTCGGGCAGCCGCGGCGCATCGAACACGATGCGCTCGCGCACCTCGATCGGCGCGGTCCGGTGATTCAATCCGAGGACGACGAGCGACATGATGGGCCGGCAGAGGGAACCCGGCGGATTGTCCGGTAACGAACACGACAGCACAAGCGCTGGGCTATAGTGATGTGATGCACGTTTGGAAGCGCGCGCTCGCGATTTGGCTTGTTTCCGGCTGGGCGGGCACTGCCACTGCGGCCGCGGACCGCTGTCCCGGCGACGATGCCTGGCAGCTCGTGGTCGGCGCGGAGCAGGCGCTCGCGCTTGCGGACTGGCCGCGGGCGACCAGGCTCTATGCCTGCGCGACGGCGAAGAGCGGAGACCCGGCGCTCGCCGAGCGCGCGACCCGCACGGCCTACGAACATCACGACCTCGAGCGCGCCGTTGCCGGTGCGCGCCGCTGGCGCGAGCTCGCGCCCGACAGCGAGGTCGCGCGGCGCCACCTCGCGACCGGGCTCCTGCGGCTGCACGACGACCAGTCGGCGGGTGCCGAGTTCACCGGGTTGCTGGAGACTTCCTACGAAGACCGCGCGCGCGGGTACCTCGTGCTGCTCGGGATCCTCGCCGAGGAACCGAACGAGACCGGCGCGGCGCGCGTGATGGACCGGCTCGCGGCCGCGGACTCCGGAATTCCGGAGGCACAGTACGCATCGGCGGTCCTGTGGCTGCGCGCCGATGATGCGACGCGCGCACTCGCGGCCACAGAGCGCGCAATCGCGTTGCGCGCCGGCTGGCGCATGGCAGAGCTGGTGGCGATCAGCGCCCAGGCCAGGCTCGGTCGTCGCGAAGACGCGCTTTCAGCGGCCTCGGCACTCGCAGCCGACGGCGACCCAAGCTCGAAGATCACCTACGCGTGGCTGCTGCTGGAGTTCGACCGGCGCGACGAGGCGACTGCCGTGTTCAATGAACTGCGCTCCGCCGGCGGCCCCGCGGCCGGCGACGCGCTCGAAGGACTCGCCGCAATGGCGATGGACGAGGAGCGCTTCGAAGAGGCGCAGCGCCTGCTGAATGACGCGGCGCGCGACCCCAAGCAGCTGGAGAGCGCGCAGTGGCGGCTCGCACGTCTCGCGGAGGAGCGCGGCGAGCGCGCGAATGCGGCCCGACTGTACCAGCGCATCACGACGGGATCGCGCGCGGTCGCGTCGCAGCTTCGCGCCTGGCGCCTGTGGCGCGAAGAGGGCGAGCCCGAGCGCGCCGAGATGCTGCTAGACGATTTCCTGTCCGCTTCGCCCGCGGACACGCGCGAAGTGGCATCGGGCGTTGCGGCGCTGCTCGTGGAGGAGGGCCAGGGCTTTGCTGCTATCGCACTCATCGATCGCGCGCTCGACCGGATTCCGGACGCGAGCCTGCTGCTGGCGCGCGGTTTCCTGTTGGAACGGCTCGATCGCGTGCCCGAGGCGGTCGCGGACCTGCGTGCCGTCCTCGCGCGCCAGCCCGGCGACCCAGTCGCGCAGAACGCGCTCGGCTACACGCTGGTCGACCGCACCCGCTCGATCGAAGAAGGCCATCGCCTGATCGACCAGGCGCTGGCGGCGAAACCCGACAGCTATGCGATCCAGGATTCCAAGGGCTGGGCGCTCGTACGCCTGGGCCAGCTCGAGGAGGGTAAGGCCTGGCTCGAGAACGCGTGGAAGAATTCCGAGGATCCGGAAGTCGCGGCTCATCTCGGCGAGACGCTCTGGATGATGGGACGCATCGACGAGGCACGCCGTACCTGGGACGAGGCGCTCGCCGACAATCCGGACAGCCGGCCGCTCAAGCGCGCGATCGAGCGCCACCCGCGGTGAACGCGCGGGCGGCCGTCTTCGCCGCTCTGATCATCGCCGCGGGATGCGCGACGGCGCCTCCCGCCGGCGACGGTGCGGCCTGGCCCGTGCGCCGCGCAGAACTGCAATCGCTCGATCAATGGACACTCCGCGGGCGCGTCGCGGTCGCCGCCGGCGGCAATGGATTCAGCGGTGGCCTCGACTGGCAGCAGCAAGGAGCGCGGGCGGAGGTGGCGCTGCGCGGCCCGATCGGCGGTCCCGGGTACGCGATCCACGTGGATGGCGATGAATTCTCGGTGACGGACCGCTCAGGCGAGACTTTCGCGGGTGTCGAGGCGCGCGCACTCCTCGCCGAACGCCTGGGTGCCGAACTGCCGGTCGCGCAGCTGCGCTACTGGCTGACCGGCGTGCCGGCACCGGGGGTGCCGGCACAGGAGACGCAAGGCCCCGATGCGCGCCTCGCCGAGCTCGAGCAATCTGGCTGGCGCATTCGCTACGGCGGCTTTCGAGCCGCGGGCCCGCTGATGCTGCCCGCGAGGCTCGACGTGATGACAACAGGCATTCGCCTGCGCATCGTGGTTTCGGACTGGCAGCTCGGCCCATGAGCGCGGATGCCTGGCCGGCCCCGGCCAAGCTCAACCTGTTCCTGCACGTGACCGGCCGCCGGGCGGACGGCTATCACGACATCCAGACGGTGTTCCAACTGATCGATCGCTGCGACAGCCTGGTCATCCAGCCGCGCGCGGACGGAGAGATCCGCCGCACGGAGGGACCCGCCGCGGTGTCGGAGAGCGACGATCTCTGCGTCCGCGCTGCCCGGTTGCTGCAGTCCGAAGGCCAGGCCGGGCGGGGTGCCGATATCCGGCTCGACAAGCGGATCCCGATCCAGGGAGGCCTCGGCGGCGGCAGCTCCGATGCGGCGACGGCCCTCGTGGCACTCAATGAAATCTGGGGCTTGCGATGGGAGACCGACCGCCTGGCCGTCATCGGCCGGCGCCTGGGGGCCGATGTCCCTTTTTTCATACGGGGCGCGAGCGCCTGGGGTGAGGGCGTCGGCGACCAGCTGACCCCCGTCGAGCTACCCGAACGGCACTTTGCCGTGGTCTTTCCAGGCATCGGGGTCGCCACCGCCGACGTCTTTCATGCAATTGAATTGACAAGGAATTCTCCCAAGACGACAATTCGCGGTTTCCTGAAGGCAGGCGGTCGCAACGATTGCGAGCCGGTGGTCTCCGGGCGCTACCCGGAGGTCGCGCGAGCGCTTCGGTGGCTCGCGGCGCGCGGGGATGCGCGCCTGACCGGCACGGGCAGTTGCGTGTTCGCGGATTTCGCGGAACGCGGGCAGGCGGAAGCGGCACTCGCGGGCTTGCCGGCGGAGTGGAGCGGTTTCGTCGCCCGTGGGCTCGACCACTCGCCCCTGCAGGAACGCCTGGCGGCGGAGCGGAAGTCCCGGATCGGCGGGCGGGTTTGAAATTGGGGTGTCGCCAAGTGGTAAGGCAACGGATTTTGATTCCGTCATACGAAGGTTCGAATCCTTCCACCCCAGCCAGTTAGGGAGAGTCGCGTGGATCACTCCACGATGGCGGTGTTCACGGGCAATGCGAATCCGGGTCTTGCGCAGGACATCGCGCGGCACCTGATGCAGCCGCTCGGCCGCGCGCTCGTCGGGCGGTTCAGCGACGGCGAGATCCAGGTCGAGATCATGGA
>JANNHT010000179.1:0-1766 GCA_031404555.1 Gammaproteobacteria bacterium | reverse complement strand
GTCGTCGACCAGACGTCGCCGTTGTCGAGATCGCGCACGAACACGAAACTGCCCCAGCCCCGGCTTTTCCATGGCGACCAAAGGGGTCGCATCCCTTTGCCCAGTCCCTGCCGCAAATGCGGCAAAGGGATGCGACCCCTCTCGTTTGGAAACCTTATGCGGCGGCTTTCTTGCGGCGCTTCGGCGCGGCTTCGGCTTTCGCAGCGGCCTTCTTCGGCGCCTTCTCCTTCTTCGGAGCGGCGGCCTTCGCCTTCTTCTTCGCCGGCTTGTCCTCGGGGGCCGGGGCCTGCACGGCCTCGCCCTCGACCAGCTGCATGAACGCCATCGGCGCGTTGTCGCCCGGGCGCGGCTCCAGCTTCAGGATGCGCGTGTAGCCACCCGCGCGGCTCTTGAACCGCGGCGCGATGTCGCCGAACAGTTTCTCGACCAGCGCGTCGTCGCGCAGCGTTGACCAGGCGCGGCGACGGTCGGCGTGCGAGCCGCTCTTTCCGAGCGTGATCAGCGGCTCCACGACCCGGCGCAGTTCCTTCGCCTTCGGCAGCGTGGTGCGGATTTTTTCCTCGCGCAGCAGCGCGATGCACATGTTCCGCATCAGCGCCCGCCGGTGCGAGCTGTTGCGCGAGAGCTGGCGTCCAGACAGTTGATGTCGCATGAATCCTTATCCCGTTTCCGCGATCAGGCCGAGCGCAGCTCGTCTTCGCGGCGCAGCGAAGCCGGCGGCCAGCCGTCGATGCGCATGCCGAGCGACAGTCCGTGGCTCTCCAGGACTTCCTTGATCTCGGTCAGCGACTTCTTGCCCAGGTTCGGCGTGCGCAGCAGCTCGACTTCGGTGCGCTGCACCAGGTCGCCGATGTAATGGATGTTCTCGGCCTTGAGGCAGTTCGCGCTGCGGACCGTGAGTTCCAGCTCGTCCACCGGGCGCAGCAGGATCGGATCCGGCAGTGGGCCCGCCTCGCGGCTCGGGGATTCGCCCTGGCCCTCGAGGTCCACGAACACCGTGAGCTGGTCCTTCAGGATCGAGCCGGCGCGGCGGATCGCCTCGTCCGGGTTGATCGTGCCATTGGTCTCGATGTCGATGATCAGCTTGTCGAGGTCGGTGCGCTGTTCGACGCGAGCGGACTCGATGCCGTAGGTCACGCGGCGGACCGGCGAGAACGACGCATCGAGCTGCAGGCGGCCGATCGGCCGGGTCTGCTCCTCGAACTCGAGGCGCTGGACTGCCGGGCGGTAGCCGCGGCCGCGCTCGATCTTCAGGTTCATCGCGAGCTCGACCGACTTGTTCAGGTTCGCGATCACGAGGTCGGGATTCACGATCAGGACATCGTGATCGACCTGGATATCGCCTGCGGTGACTGGACCCGGGCCCTTCTTCTGGAGCCGCAGCTCGACCGAGTCACGCGTGTGCATCTCGATCGCGATGGACTTCAGGTTGAGCAGGATCTCGACGACGTCCTCCTGGACGCCCTCGATGCTCGTGTACTCGTGCAGTACGCCCTCGATCTCGACCTCGGTGACCGCGCAGCCGGGCATCGAGGACAAGAGCACCCGCCGAAGCGCGTTGCCGAGCGTATGGCCGAAGCCCCGCTCGAACGGCTCGATCACGATGCGCGCCTGGCGCGCAGCGGTTTCCGTCACCTTGACGGACCGGGGCTTGAGCGCACTCGAGGGCCTCGACAGCGATCCGGCCTGCCGCGCGGTCGTGATCACGGGGTCCGGGAGCCGGGCGTTCGCCGCGGGTGCGGACATCCGCGAACTGGCGACCCAGA
>JANNHT010000178.1:0-4557 GCA_031404555.1 Gammaproteobacteria bacterium | reverse complement strand
CGCCTCGGACGTGCCGCCTGCGACTTCGAGCGTCTCCGTCGCGAGCCCGAACTTGCGCGGCCCGTCGGCCGTCAAGTAACTGTCTTCGCCATCACGGCCGCGTTCGAGCCGGATCAGGTCCTGGAAATCGCCGTAGCTGTTCGTAAATCCCCAGGCGATGCGGCCATTGCTGCCGGCGATGATTGAGGGCACGCCCGGCAGGCTCACGCCGGCGACGTCGAGTCCGTCGCCCTCGACCACGAATCGCGCCCGATACCAGATGTTCGGGACATTGAGCCCGAGATGCATGTCGTTTGCGACGAGCGCCCCGCCGCCCTCGGCGCGCGAGCCCGCGACGGCCCAGTTGTTGCTGCCGACCATTGCGTCCCGCTCGCCGATCGCGAGCGCTGCCTGGCGTGACTGTTTGCGCTTTTCGTCCGCCCGCTCGAACAGGCTGCGATCCAGCCGGCGAAGATCGTATTGCTCCGCGGTCGGCATCGGAATCTCGGCGAGCCGGCTGCCGTCGAGCGGCGCTTCCCAAGACGGATCCGGCTCGACGATGAACCGGTAGAGCGACTCCGGGAGCGCCAATGCGAGGCGGTCGCGGCGCTGTTCGCTGCGCGCCTCGAGTCCCTGGAGGTCAATCCACATCGCATAGACGACGAGCAGCGAATCCTCCGCGCGCCAGGGCCTGGGCGACTGGCGGAGCAGCCAGTATTCAAGAGGTCGCGAGCGCATGTTTGAAAGCGCGGCATTGGCGCCGGCCGCATAGGCCTCGAGCAGTTCGCGTTCGCGCGCATCGATCGCAGCGAGTGCTTCGACCGCCCGCCGCCTGAATTGGTGAGGGCGGATGTGGCGATCGGCATCAAGAAGTCCCGCCCCGAGCAGCGCCGACAGCTCGCCCGCGCCGGTCCTGCGCAGCAGGTCCATCTGAAACCAGCGGTCCTGCGCGTGCGCATAGCCGGTCGCGCGCGCGACATCCTCGCGCGTCGCGCCGCGGATCACGGGCACACCGTGATCGTCGCGTTCGATGGTTGCGGGCGCCGAGAGCCCGGCGAGCTCCGCCTCGCCCTCGAGCGTCGGCAGGCTCGCGCGGAGCGTCAGCCAGGCGGCGATGATCGCGAGCAGGATGAGGACGGCGAGGCCGATCAGCCCGCGCCGGATCCAGCGCCACAGGGGACGCATCCCTTTGCCAGTCATCCGGCGATTCTCGGCAAAGGGATGCGTCCCCTCTTTATTGGACCTGGATGATCTTCATGGTGTTGGTACCGCCCGTGACGCCGGAGAACTCACCCTTCGTCACGATGATCAGGTCGCCCTCGGCCGCGAGTCCGTCCGCGATCATGCGCTCGAAGATCGCCGGGTACATCTTCTCGGGGCGCGGGTGCGTGACGTCGAAGTCGACCGGGTACACGCCGCGGTAGAGCGTCACGCGCCGCTGGGTCGCGGCGTGGCGGGTGAAAGCGTAGATCGGGATGTCGGAACGGATGCGGGACATCCAGAGCGCGGTCGAGCCCGACTCGGTCAGCGCGACGATCGCGCGCACGTCGAGGTGGTTCGCCGTGTACATCACGGCTGAGGCGATTGCCTCGTCGGTGCGCTTGAACTCGCCGCCTGACAGCCGCAGGTCCGGCCGGTTGGACGTCGTCTGCCATTTCTCCGCGCCCTCGATCACCTGTGCCATCGCGCGCACGACGCGCCCCGGGTGTTTGCCGACCGCGGTCTCGGCCGAGAGCATCACGGCATCGGTGTCGTCCATCACCGCGTTTGCGACGTCGGAGACTTCCGCGCGAGTCGGTACCGGTGCGTGAATCATCGACTCCATCATCTGCGTCGCGGTGATCACGAGCCGGTTCTTGGCGCGCGCCCTCTCGATGATGTGTTTCTGGAGGCCGGTCAGCTCGGCGTAGCCGACCTCGATGCCGAGATCGCCACGGGCGACCATCACGGCCGCGCTGGTCTCGATGATGGATTCCAGGTTGTCGATCGCCTCGCGCCGCTCGATCTTGGCGACGATGCGTCCCTCCCCGCCCGCGGCGCGCAGCAGGTCCCAGGACTCGGCGATGTCGTCGCGGTTGCGTACGAAGGAGACCGCGAGATAGTCCACGCCGAGCTCCGCGGCCATGCGGACGTCTTCGCGGTCCTTCGCCGTCAGCGCGCCGGCGGAGAGTCCGCCGCCCAGCTTGTTGAGGCCCTTGAGGTCGGAGAGTTCGCCGCCGGTCAGCACCTTCGTCTTGACCTTGGTCCCTTCGACGCCCGTGACTTCGAGCGAGATCAGGCCGTCGTTCAGCAGCAGCGTGTCGCCCTTGCGCACGTCCCGCGGCAGCGATTCATAGGCGACGCCGACGATGCGATCGGTGCCGGCCGTCGGGTCAAATGCCGGGTCGAGCGTGAATGTCTCGCCGTCCGCGAGCATCGCCTTGCCGGTCGCGAAGCGTTCGATGCGCACCTTCGGACCACGCAGGTCGCCGAGGATGCCGACTACGCGCCCGGCGCGGGTCGCCGCCGCGCGCGCGCGTTCGATGCGCTTCGCATGGTCGTCGAAGCTCCCGTGCGAGAAGTTGACCCGCACCAGGTCGGTGCCGGACTGGATCAGGTCGTCCATCGCGCGGTCGCTGTCAGTCGCAGGACCCAGCGTGGCGACGATCTTGGTGCGTCTGCTCATGTCTCCCCACGCCGCTCGAGGGCGGCGACCGCCGGGAGCGTCTTGCCCTCGACAAACTCGAGGAAGGCCCCGCCCCCGGTTGAAATATAGGAGATATCGCCTTCGATGCCGTACTTTTCGATGGCGGCGAGCGTATCGCCCCCGCCCGCGATCGAAAAGGCGTCGCTCCGGGCGATTGCCTCGGCGAGCACGCGGGTGCCCTCGCCGAAGGCGTCGAACTCGAACACGCCGAGCGGCCCGTTCCAGATCACCGTGCCCGCTTTCTGCACGATGCCCGCGATCACGCCGGCTGATTTCGGCCCGATGTCCAGGATCATCTCGTCGGCGCCGACATCAGAAGCCGCGCGTTGCACGGCCTTGGCGCTTGCCGCGAATTCCTTCGCGACCACGACGTCGGTCGGCAGCGGCAAGCCGACGCCGCGCTTCGCGGCATCCGCGAGGAGCCGCTTCGCCACGTCGACCATGTCCGGTTCGTGCAGCGACTGGCCGACGGAGTGCCCGACCGCCGCGAGGAAGGTGTTTGCGATACCGCCACCGACCACCAGTTCATCCACCTTGCCAAGCAGGTTCTCGAGCACGGAGAGCTTGGTCGAAACCTTCGAGCCGCCGACGACGGCCACGAGCGGCCGCGCGGGATTGCCCATCGCGCGCCCGAGCGCATCGAGTTCCGCGACCAGGAGCGGTCCCGCGCAGGCGACGGGCGCCTGCAGCGCCACACCATGCGTGCTCGCCTCCGCCCGGTGCGCCGTGCCGAAAGCATCCATCACGAACACGTCGCAGAGCGCGGCCATGCGCTTCGCGAGCGCCGGGTCGTCCGCTTTCTCGCCCTTGTTGAAGCGCACGTTCTCCAGCAGCACGACTTCACCGGGCTGCGCGCGGACCCCGTCCAGCGGCTCAGTCGCGAGACGGACTGGCCTGCCGAGGAGCGCCGAGAGGCTCTTCGCGACGGGCGCGAGCGAATTCGCGGGGTCGGGCGCGCCCTCCTTCGGGCGGCCGAGGTGCGACATCAGCATCACGCGCGCGCCCTTCTCGAGCGCGAGGCGGATGGTCGGCAGCGCTGCGCGGATGCGCGCATCGCTCGTGACCCTTCCGTTCTCGACCGGCACGTTCAGGTCCTCGCGGATCAGAACGCGCTTGCCGGCAAGATCGAGATCCGCCATCCGCTTCAAGCGCGCGACCAGGCGAGCGTCGTGTCCAGCATGCGGTTCGAGAAGCCCCACTCGTTGTCGTACCAGGCGCAGACCTTCACGAGGTTGCCACCCAGCACCTTGGTGAGTTGCGCGTCCACCGTGCCGGAGGCCGGGTTGTGGTTGAAATCGATTGAGACCAGCGGCTCTTCGGTGTACTCGAGGATGCCCTTCAGTGCGCCGTCGGCCGCTTTCTTCAGGATCTCGTTCACCTCCGCGGCCGTCGTCGCGCGACCTGCCGTAAAGGTCAGGTCGACGAAGGAGACATTGATCGTCGGCACGCGGACCGAAAACCCGTCGAGCTTGCCCTTCAGTTCCGGCAGCACGAGGCCCACGGATGCCGCCGCTCCGGTCTTGGTCGGGATCATGGACATCGTTGCCGAGCGCGCGCGGCGGAGATCCGAGTGGTAGACGTCCGTCAGCACCTGGTCGTTCGTGTAGGCGTGCACGGTCGTCATGATCCCGGCCACAACGCCGAGCGCGTCGTGCAGCGGTTTCACCAGCGGCGCGAGGCAGTTCGTGGTGCAGGAGGCGTTCGAGATCACGGTCATGTCGCCGCGCAGCGTCTGGTGGTTGACGCCATAAACGATCGTCGCATCCACGCCGTCGGCCGGGGCCGAGATGACGACTTTCTTCGCGCCACCGGCGATGTGCTTCGACGCCTTCTCCTTGCTGGCGAAGAGTCCGGTGCACTCGAGCACGATGTCGGCACCGACCTCGCCCCAG
>JANNHT010000177.1:0-3669 GCA_031404555.1 Gammaproteobacteria bacterium | reverse complement strand
GAGTTCCTTCGTGTCGAGATGCGGATCCCAGGGACCGAGGGCACGGTGCTCGTCATCGAGCACGCGAACGAGTTCTTCCGACAGGAATCGCGTCTCCGACATCGGCGCACCGGATTCCGGGCGCGCGACCTTTCCGGCCGGCGACAGCTTGAGATAACCGAAATCGGGTGCTTCGCCCGGGCGCGCCGGCGTCTTCGGCACATGCAGGCGGGAGGGGGTGGCCATCGGGTCCTCGCGGCGCACAGAGGCCTGGATTGAAGCCGCGTATGCTACGCAGCCTGGGCGATTTTGCGGGGATTTCTTGTACTGTCCTGCAAAATAATGGAATAATCAGTTAGATATCTGTCCGAACATGAAACATAAGTTCCAATCCGCTATTGACCCGGTCGACCGCCGCATCCTGGACGTGCTGCAGCGGGACGGAGCCCTGTCGGCCGCGGATGTCGCGGCCAAAGTGGGGCTCTCCACGACCACCTGCTGGCGGCGCATCCAGCAACTCGAAAAGGACGAAGTGATCAAAAAACGCGTCGCCCTGCTCGACCGCGAGGCACTCGGGCTCGACGTAATGGTTTATGTGCATGTCCGCCTGTCGAGCCAGGGGCGCGATGCGCTGGCGCAGTTCGAGCGCGCGATCCGCGATCGGCCGGAAGTGCTCGATTGCTGCACGCTCACCGGCGAGTGGGATTTCTGCCTGCGAATCGTCACGCACGACATGAAGGAATACGAGGCGTTCTTTCTCGACCATCTGTCGAAGATCCCCAACGTGCAATCGGTCAACTCCTCGATAGTTGTGACCGTGATCAAGGAATCAACCGTTCTCCCGCTCGCCCGTGAGTGACGTTCTTCGCGTTTGGCCGCGTGGGCCTCATCGCCTGAGATGCGGACCTGGACGCCGTGATCACGACCGACGACGGCGAAGGCGGCACGACGACTGAGACGCTCAGCGCCAGCGAGAGCAGCGAAGACCCGATGTTCGGCGCCGGCTTCGGCATGAACCTGGGCGACAACGCCTCGGCGCGCGTCGAATACACGATCTACGATCTCAGCGAGGTGGACGGCGAATTTCTGTCAGCCAGCTTCGTCTGGAAGTTCTGATCGACCGGACTGGACTCTGAGCAATCGAGGCCCGCCGCACGGCGGGCCTTTTTTTTGCCTGGGCTCGTCCGGGTTATTGGCAGTTCGCGAGCGAGTCGATCCAGGCGCTGATCAGCGCCTCGCCGGCCGCAGCATCGCGCACGTTGCTCGCGATCGGCGGCATGGCGTTCGCATTGCGCGTCGCCATGCGCGCGAGCAGCACCGAGCGCGCGTCGTCGCCCGGCGCGATGATGCGCGCGTTCGCGATGCCGAGGTCACCGGCGCTCGGTACGACGTCGCAGGCGCCGGTCTGGGCGAGCGCCGTGTTGTGCCGCAGGTCGATGGCGACCGGCGTCGGTCCATTCGGCCGGTGGCAGTTCGCGCAATTCGTGTGCAAGTAGGCGCGCGCGCGTTCGGTCAGGGTGCGCGTCGTGTCGGAAGGGTTGGCGTAGGCTGGCGGATTGGGGGCGACCGGCGGCGACAGGACATTGACGGCGTTGAGCGTCGTGATCTGGTTCGCCGTGCGCCCGGTCTGCGGATACAGGATCGAGCCGTTCTGCTGTGGCGTCTCGAGGCCGAGGCTGAATCCAGCCGCCTGCGTATGGCACTGCATGCACTGCGCTTCGCTCGGGAAAATCCAGGTCTGGCCGCCGACACTGCGCGTGCCGCCGCCGGTGACGCGCGTGGCCTCGGTCTGCGCGGCATTCCAGTTGTAGGTATAGCCTGCCCAGACGCCGTCTGGATGACGCATGAAGAGACGCGTTTCCACGAGCGTATTGCCGACACGGAAATGCTTGACCAGCACCGTGCCATTCGGCGGCTCCCAGTCGCCGCTGCCCTGCACTGCGATGTTCTGCCCGTTCGGCAGACCGATCCAGCGGTCCTTGGTCGCGCCGTCCGACCAGAATCCGGCGTTCGGCGCATACGGGATCAATGACAGGAGCGGCGGCGCGCCGGCGGCCGTCGTATTGATGCAGCCGGTCTGCGAGAGCTGCTGCGGTACGTTGTCGCCGCCACCACCGCCGCCCGTGAATGTCAGCTGGTGGATATTCCCGCGGAAAAAGTCGAGCACATACAGCTCGCCGTTGTTAGCGCGCCCGAAGGCGGACGGCTGGAGCTGCCCGGGAGCGCCGGGCGGCGTGGCGCCGGGGGCCACGTGCTGGCGGATCGTGAACGTGCCACCGGCACCCGGCGTCAGTGACGCGATCATGCCCGTGCCGAAATCCGCGAACAGGTAGCGGCCTAAGAGTTCCGTCGTCTGCGTACCGCGATAGACATGGCCGCCGGTGATTGAAAACCCGAGCGTGCGGTTGTACTCGGCGACCGGATCGATTAGGCCCGCGGTTTGGCAGCCGCTCGGCGGCTCGAAGCAGTGGGCGCCCTCGCGCACGTCCCAGCCGTAATTGCCGCCACGCGTGACGCGGTCGATCTCCTCGAAGGACCCCTGACCGACATCGCCCAGCCAGAGGTCGCCGGTTGGCGGGTCGAAGCTCCAACGCCAGGGATTGCGCAGCCCAGACGCGTAAATCTCGGGACAGTTCTGCTGGCCGGTGCCGTCCGCGTTGCAGAGCACATTGCCGGCGAATGGATTGCCGGTCGCGCCGGCCGGAATGCCGTAGGGCGCGCCGCCGGGGCGCGAATTGACGTCGATGCGCAGCATCTTGCCGAGCAGGCGCTGGTTGTTCTGCGCGTTTTCCTGCGGGTCGCCGCCGCCGCCGCCGTCGCCGAGGCCGAGATAAAGGAACCCATCCGCGCCAAAGCGAAGCTGGCCGCCATTGTGGTTGTCGTTTGGCTTGTTGACCGTCAACAGCACGCGTTCGGAGTTGGGATTCAGCGTCAGCCCGCCGTCCGGACTCGTGAATTCCGATGTAATGGAGCGGAACTGTCGGTCGTTGTAGTTGATGTACACCCGGTTGGTAGCCGGGAAATTCGGGTGGAAAGCAAGCCCCAGCATGCCGCACTCGCACTCCCCGAGCTGAACGACGCGGTTACGGATGTCGAGGAAAATCTGCGTCGTGGTGACGGTCGGGTTGTTCGCGAACACGCGGATGATCCCGGGCTTCTCGAGCACAAACCAGCGCGAACTGTCTCCGGGAGCCTGAAGCATGTCGACCGGTTCGAGAAAGTCAGGCAGGTTCGGGAATACCTGCGGCGTCGAGATCGTCGAATTGCCGCCGCCGCGCGCCGGCGCGACGCAGGCCGTGTTGTTCGGCCGCGCGTCGAGCCCTGAACCCGGGTTTGTGGTGCAGGACTGCGTGGTGGTCCGGGTCTCCGTGAGCGCCGGGCAGGCGGCTCCGCCGTTGGCAGGTGGCGTGATGATCGCTCGGGTGCGGGTTTCTAACCGGCTCTGGGATCCATTGACGCACTGGGACCAGGCGCCGCCCGTCCAGTCGCTGAATTGGCTGACCACGCAGTCGACCGGCTGCGGCTCGCCGCCGCCATCGCCGCTGCCGCTGCTGCAGGACACCAGCAGTACCATTACGCAAAGTCCGAGGCCGGCGCGAATTGACGCTCCCAGGTTCATGCCCACTACTCCCACATCGTTCTTGTATCGACGGATGCCACGCAATTGACCCGCGGCGCGCTCCAGAGTTG
>JANNHT010000176.1:0-8877 GCA_031404555.1 Gammaproteobacteria bacterium | reverse complement strand
AGGATTTGATTGAGGTATTTTATCATATCCAGTGGCTATAGAGCCACCGCCTCTCATAATAGCTTTTTTTTTGCCACCACTGGAGCGTTGACCAAAAGATGATTTGAATCTAAAAAATGAAATTGAAACCATAGTGCCAATTGAAATAGTCAAAGAAATGAAAGATCATCATGAGAAAGAAAATAAACTATCAGATCTTAAAGAAGAAGGAATATCGGATTCACCACAAGTAGGCTCAGGCCTTAATGGAAATATTGGCGGCGGCGGCTCTTTTGGTCAACGCTCCAGTGGTGGCAAAAAAAAAGCTATTATGAGAGGCGGTGGCTCTATAGCCACTGGATATGATAAAATACCTCAATCAAATCCTACTAAAGAAAACTATGATGACTCAGCCCAGTATAAAGAAAAAGACGAAAATGCATTTTTAAACCCCACTGACAAGCCACTTTCGCGCGGCCGCTCGCCAGCAGCATCGCTTCGCACCGATCATCAAGGAGGCGGTGGCGAAGACCATCGACTGGACGCGGGTCGGCGTCACGGCTTTCGTGCTGGCCTCTGCGGTCGCCGTCAATGTGGGAGTCAACCTGCGCTGGCCCGAACTCGCCGATCGCTTCCCGTTTATCGGCGCAACCGTCGCCCTGGCGCTGATCGTCACGGTGCCGTTGCGCACTCCCGACTGGTTGGTGTTGCCCGGTTCGCTGAGGGGCTCGCTGTTCCTGCTGTGCCTGGTCGCACTCGCCTCGCTGATGCCGGTGGCATCGCTGCCGGATCCGTCGTGGCAGACCGCACTCGCGCTCGGTTTCATCTCCGCGGGCTTCGACAACATCCCGTTGACCGCGATGGCGCTCGCGCAGGGCGGCTACGACTGGGGCGTGCTCGCCTATGCCGTCGGATTCGGCGGCTCGATGCTCTGGTTCGGCTCGTCGGCAGGCGTCGCGATCTGCGGCATGTACCCGGAGGCGCGCTCGACCGGGCGCTGGCTCGGCGAGGGCTGGCTGATCGTCGTGGGCTACGTCGCCGGGTTCGCTGCGCTCATCCTGACGCTCGGCTGGCAGCCGCACTAGCTGTCCGTCGCGCGAGCCGGTGCCAGACCGCTCGGGCATCCGTTTCGGCCCGCCGGATGTGTCGCCAGGGACGCTCGAGGCGATGGTGCGCGAGTCGCGTCAACAGCCGCTGTATCTCCGCGAGATTCAGGCCGTAGGCTGCGAGCCACGGCGTGCAATCGCCGAGCGCTCGCTTGCGCGCGATGCCACGCAACATGTCGAGCAGGTCGAACAGGGCGGGCCGCGTTCCGACAATGCTGCGCGGAAAAAGGCAACCGTGCGCCAGGTCGATCACATGGAATGACGACACAGGCTGTGCGGCAGTCGTCACCAGGATGTTGGCCGGATAGAAAGCACCGTGCGAGATGCCGCACTCGTGCATGCGCCGCGCCAGCTGAAAGAGCGGCCCGAGGTCCATTTGGGAATCCTGCTGGCGCAGCCAGTGTGCGAGCGGGATCGTGTCCGCGATCTCGCGCGTCGCCAGCAGCTCGTAACGTCCATGCGTGCGAATGTGGCCATGGGACCATCCCAGGGGCTCCGGGCAGGCCACCCCATGGCGGGCGAGATGCGCGAGCAGGCCGAATTCCCGCTCGACACGGTACGGTATGAACCAGCGTCGGACCGGATCGGCGAGCGGTCTGCGCCGGTACATCTTGACGACTTCGCGCCCGCCGCCCGGGCGCGGCTCGGACCAGATCAGCGTGCACTGCTCGGCCTTGATGAGCCGCTCGTCGAGCTGGCCGTGGGCCGTCGTCACGCAGCTGCCCCGTCCCTGACGATCAAGGCATAGCGGTGGCCGGAACCGATGCGCGACAACGGTGGCGCGTCGACGAGCCGCGCGCCGGCGCTGCGCGCCAGCTCCGCGACCTCGGCCGTGGTCATCGTCATTTTCGGCGCCTTGCGGTTGAAGGGACGGCGCAGCCGGCGCAGCAGATTCTTCAGGGAGTGATGGTCGAAGTAGGTCACGATCACGAAACGCCGCGACACCCGGAGCAGTTCGCGGATCAGCCGTTCGCGCTCGCTTGCGGTCGGCAGGTGATGGGTCAGTCGCACGCAGATCGTGCCCTCGACCGCGCCGTCGCGAAGCGGGATGTGGAAGCCCGACGCCGTCATCCACACGCGCCGCGTGGCAGCGGTGGACAGCGCGCGGCCGTAGAGGATCTGGCCGATCGCGATGTCCGCTTCGATGACGAGGCCGGCGTGTGCTGCGAATGCCGGTGTCAGGCGTCCACCGCCGCAGGGCAGGTCCAGCACGATTCCGCAGTGGCCGAGGCGCTGCATGTGGCGGCCGATCAGTTCGTATTCGCGCCGGGTGCTGCTGCGCTTGAATGCCTGCCGCTCGTACTCGAGGTTGTAGGTGGCCGCGCGCTCGATGCGCTCGTACTCGGCCTGATACGCCGAGCTCTGCTCATGCCCCTGCGCTTCGCCCCAGGTCTCGGAGGTGCCGTGCATCGCGAGCAGCGGCACGCCGTCATGCATGTCGAACCGGCGTCCGCAGCCGGTGCAGGCGACCGCATCGGACTCGATCGTGAGCCCTGCCTGGCAGGCGGGACAGGCCAGCAGGCCGGCGATCGCTTCGAGCCCGATGACATGCGCGCCATTTCCCGCGCCTTGTTCCGATTCCGTCAGGGCCATGGGCATGCGTCCAGGTCGCCGGCTGATCCCGGCTTAGACGGCGGGCCCGCGGTGAATCAATCGCCTGGCGTGGCGGAATCGACCGGGCTTTCGAGGATGATCAGGGCGTCGGCCACCGTGGCCCGCAGACGGGTCGTGGCCAGGACGGCATCCAGCGCCTGTTTCGGCGTCAGCCCGGCGATCGAGCCGTGGAGCACGATCGCTGCGGCCTCCCGGGCGGTCTCCAGCCCGTGGAACCGGACTTCGCGGCCGAGCTCGCGTGAAGCCCAGGTCAGGAACTCCGCAAGCGGCAGGCCTTCGATGTCGATGCCGGGTGTTGCAGCCGCGATCCAGTCCCAGGACTCACCATAGGGCAGTGCGGCCCCGCGCTCGATCGAACCGTCGTCCGAGATCGTGAGCTGCTCGCCGGCCCGGCCTTGTTCGAGGCCGCCGGACCGGGATTGCCATTCCACGCGGCCCTCCCGCACCCGCAATCTGATGTCCGAACCGACCAGCCGCACTTCGTACTGCGTGCCGACGTGTCGCACCGATCCGGCAGGCGTCGTCACGTCGAGGCGCGGGGAACCGAATGCGGACTTCGCGTCGACGTAGAGCGCGCCGCGATCGAGTGCGATCTCGGCTGCGCTCGCGAGCGTCAGGCGGGTGGACCCATCGAGCCGCACCGAAATACCGCCGGGCAACGCCAGCGCGCCGCGGCCTCCCGGACCGGTCTTGAGGGTCTGGCCCGCGCTCAGCGAATCGCCCGCCGTCACGGCGTTCCAGCTCCCGAAAAGACCGCTCTTCGCATTCATTCCGCCCGAGGCCAGCGTCACCGTGCCCACGGCGTCGCCGGGACCTGCCAGCTGTGGGGCGGCGATCCAGACGCCGATCGCTGCCGCGACGACACCGGCGGCGAGCGCCAGGCCCGCAAAGCGGCGCTGGCGGACTCGCCGCGCATCCAGCATGGCACGCCATTCGGCGCGCAAGCCTTCACGCACGGCGCGTTCGATCTCGACGGGCGGCTCCTCCCGCGCGCCTGCGGACTTCAATACCCGTTCGATGTCTTTGTCTTGCATGGCGGGACCTCAGGCGCCCAGGCTGCCGGCAATGTCGGCCGCTTCCGCGCCGAAAACCTTTTCAAGCGCTTCGCGAAACGCCGCGCGTGCGCGGGCGAGCAGCGATTGCGCAGCGGTCGTGCCGATGCCGAGGCGTTCACCGATCACTTCGACGGATTCCCCTTCAATGTACTTCCATTCCAGCGCATCGCCGTAGCTGGACGGCAGGCGGTCGAGGACCGCCCGCACCAGCCGGCCGACTTCGGCGCGGCCATGGCTCCTGACCAGGTCGTACTGTTCGGGCGCTTCGACCGATTCGATGGCTGCCCGCAGTTCCGGCAAATCGTCGATCAGCACGACGTGCCTCGAGCGCCGATCGGCGCGGATGTGATCGACGACCTCATGGCGGCAGATCTGGCAGATCCAGGTGAAGAGTCCCGACTCGCCGCGAAACTGCGAGAGTTTCCGCATCGCCTTGGTCAGCGTGGACAGCACGACTTCCCGCGCCGCTTCGACGTTCCCGTTGAGCCGGGGCAGCGCGAAGCGGTAGACGCGTGCGAAGTACGCGTCGAAGAACGCTTCGAATGCCCGCTCGTCGCCCGCGAGCATGCGCTGGATGAGTTGCTGATCGTTTGCCAATGCCGGGTCCACGCGGAGGGACACCATTCGGTGATGAGACGTTCGCCCGACCGGAAATCAACCGCAGGGCGTGAGGGGCGCCTGATTCTAGCAGCCACTGGCGAAGCGCCAGCAGCAGCGACCAGACGATCACGAATCCCGCGATGTCGTGCGACAGGAAATGGGCTCCTCGCGCCTGCTGGCCGAACGAAAACAGGACGCCGATCAGGGCGGTCCCCACGAGCAACCGGCGGGCCAGGAGCGGGCGCGGGCCGAGCAACACGAAATAGAAAGACATCAGGGCGAATCCCGACGCGGCGTGCGAGCCCGGGAAGCAGGCGGCGCGCGGCAGGTCATCGGGACGATCCTCGAACAGCCGCACGTAAGGCCGGTCTCCGCCGTAGCGCGCGAGGTTGCGGGGGCAATCCACATTGGTCACCTGCTGGAGCACGCCAATGGCCGCCGGACAGAGGACCAGGGCGGTCACGAGAAAGGCGCTGGCACGGCGCAGGTGCCGCAGCCGCGGGCGCAGCCAACTCGCGGCCAACGACGCCAGGACGGCGATGCCGCACAGGCGCACCAACCACTTGCCGCCCGTGTGAATGACATCGAGCGCCCACCAGCTCTTCGCGCCGATCCATGCCTGGGTGGCGGTGTCGAAGAAAGCGTGGTCGGCGATCCAGAAGTCGACCTGCCCGGATGCGAGTCCGATCCATGTCAGCCCGAGCAGGCCGGCCGGTAGCCAGGCGTGCAAGAGCCAAAAGCGGCTGCGGGCCTGCGACGACGCCTGCGTGTCCACGATCAAAAGCTGTGCTTGGTCTGCACGAGGAGCTGCACGCGATCGATCGAGCCCGGGCCGTCAAGCGGGAAAGCGAGGTCGATGTGCAGCACGTTGCCGAGCGCGGACTTGGTGCTGCCGAGACGCAGTCCGATGCCGATGTCTTTCAGCAGGCCCTGATCGCCGGTGGACCCGAAAGCCGACTCTCCCCAGCTCCGCCCCATGTCAAAGAAAACGG
The DNA here is from genome assembly GCA_031404555.1 of Gammaproteobacteria bacterium. Lineage (GTDB taxonomy): Bacteria > Pseudomonadota > Gammaproteobacteria > Steroidobacterales > Steroidobacteraceae > SCUD01. The sequence goes on along the minus strand of JANNHT010000176.1, from coordinate 3,531 downwards.
CGGCGCCGATGTCGGCGAGCTTCCACAACGAGCGATTCGTGTAATAGCGCTGCTCAAGCGTGAAGAGTGCGCGGCTGCTGCCGGCCTGGAAGCGCAGCGGGTAGCCGCGCAGGCCGTTGTCGCCGCCAAGGGACAATTCGTGATCGGCGTCGAGTTCGCGGCCGACCTCGGCGCTGAACGCTGCATACAGCGTGCTGCGCGGTCCGGTTTCCCGGTAGTAGCGCAGGCCGCCCGCCAACAGGGCGTCGACCAGGTCCGCGGATTCGAGCCGCCCGGCGAGCGAACCCTGCGCGAACAGGAATTGGCCGTCGCCGAGGCGAAAACCGCGGCCTGCTTCCGCCCGGAGCATCGCAGCGTCGCGATCAGCGCCGAACGCCGGCGCGGCCAGGCCGACTTCCAGCGCGTAGTTCAAGCCGAGGTGCTGGTCCTCGGTGCGCGCGATCTGGTCGCGATTGTGTGCGGTTTCGAAATCATCCTGTACGCCCTCCATGCGCAGGAACGGGTAATTGAGAATGCGGTCGTCGGGTAGTGCGGCTGGCACCGTTTCCCCGGGCGCGGGCTTGAATAGCGACCGTTCGTGACGGAAGCCAGCGATCAGCCGGCGACTCCAGCCGTCCTGGAGACCCCGCGACCAGCCGAAGCGGAGTTCGCTCCGTTCCTGATCCTGGCCGTAACCGGCGACAATCTCGCCGGCGCGATACACGTGTTCGACGGCTTCATTGCGCGAGTGCTCGAGGCCCGCGCTCCAGCGCGTGTCGAGGGAGTAGAACGGCCGCTCCACGGCGAAGGACTCGCCCTGGCCGTCGTCGCTGTCCTGCAGGGCGAGCTCGCTGCGCCACCGGCTGCCGAAGACCGCGGGATCGCGCCAGCGGATGGTGTAGGAGCTGCGATCCACGTCGTCCGAGTAGTCAAAGGCCAGTTGCTTGCCAAACCCGAACAGGTTGAGTTCCTCGAGCTGCACGCTCGTCGAGTTCTCGCCGCCGCTGCGGTTGAGCGAGATCCCGGGACTCGTGGTCCAGACTTCGTGCGCGACGACCTCGACGTCCACCAGTCCGTCCCGATAACCGACGACGCGGATTTCCGGCTCGCGAATGAACCTCAGCTGGCGCAGGTTGCGTTCCGTCTCGTCGAGTCGGCGCCGGGAAAACGGGTCACCGGGCTTGAATAGCAGCTGGGATTCGATCACCGCAACGCGCGTGTCGATGTGCGCCCGATCCGCCAGGCGATACAGCGCCTTTTGCTCGCCCTGGACCGAGTCGTCGAAGATTGGCAGGTCGCACACAGTGATGGAGCCGATGCGCGCGCCACTCGCTTCGAGCTGCGTGTCATCCGGCCACGCGGACGCGGGAACCGGCCCGGCGCCCGCTGCGGCGAGCGCCGACGACGCGGCGAAACAGGCGAGCGACAGCGGCGCGACGATCCGGCCGGCGCGATTCATGGAGCTCCCGTGCGCGCCGCCTGCTGCAGCGGCGGCGTCGACGGCCGGTAGCGGCGCTGCTCGAACAGCTCGTAGGCCGTCTGGTAGTAGGCGATGCCGAGGCGCTCGAGTTCCGCATCGTGCGGCAGGGGCGAGTACCGGTCGGTTTCCGGATCGTATCGGAAGGTCTCGACCGACCCGCCGAGACCCAGCACGACGATGCGCCCGTCGCGGTAGATCGCGACGTCGTGGTTGTGGTTGAAGAACGCCACGCGCCCCTTCGGTGGCGTGTGCAGCACGTCCTGCCCGAAGAAAGGCGCCTCATACGGGAGGCCGAGCAGCCCGAGGACCGTCGGCGCGATGTCGATCTGCGTCGTGAGCTCGTCGACGCGTTGCGGCGGGACGTGCTTCGGCGAATAGATCATCAGCGGGATCTCGTAAGTCCTGAGCGGAATCTGCTCGGCTCCGTAGACCCGCGCGCCATGATCCGCCGCGACGACAAAGATCGTGTCGTCGAACCAGTCGTGGCTCCCGGCCTGGCGCAGGAACTGGCCGAGCGCGAAGTCGGCATAGCGCACGCCGGCGGACCTGCCGCCGCCCTCCGGCGGAATGCCGAGGTGCTCGAGGCCCGGCCGAAACGTGAACGGCTTGTGGTTCGAGGTCGTCATGATGATCGCGAAGAACGGCTGCCCCGCCGCATGCGCTGAATCGAGCCAGCCAAGCGAGCGGTCGAACAGGTCCTCGTCGCTGACGCCCCAGATGTTTTCGAAGCGCACGGAATCGATCGATCGTCGGTCCACGACGTCGAATCCGTTGCTGCCGAAGAATTGATTCATGTTGTCGAAGTAACCGTAGCCCCCGTACAGGAACCCGGTGCGGTAGCCGAGCGAGCGCATCACGGCGCCCCAGGTCGCCACGTCCTCGTTGCCAGGCCGGCGCAGGATCGAGACGGTCGGAATCGGCGGGATCGAGCTGGCAAAAGCCTCGAGCCCGCGTACGGTGCGCGTGCCCGATGCATAGGCATTCGAGAACCAGAGACCGTTGCGCGCGAACGCGTCGAAATTCGGCGTGAGGTCGCTGGTCGAGCCGTACAGGCGGCTGAACTCCGCGCCGAAGGACTCGCTCGAAACCAGCACGACATTGAGGCGTCCGAGCCCGCCCGCGCGGCGGGTGAAAGCGCGATCCAGGCGGCCTTCCGGGAGACGCGTGAATCGGCCGCCGCCGCGCCCAAGCTCGCGCGCTACCAGCGCCAGGTTCTCGCGCGGATCCGCGCTGCGGTAGTTGGCGTGGTAGTTGATCTCGTTGGTGCGGGCGGCGCGGACGAAACTGCTGAGGCCGTTCTGGATCAGTTCGTTGGCGACGCGGTTCGTGGACCCAGACAGCGTGTCGGTGGACCAGAGCGAGCTGGCGAGCAGGACGCCGGCAGTCAGGAGGGCGAGCGGCATCTGCCGCTGGCGCAGCGTGGTCGGCGATGCGGCGCCATGCCAGATAAAGCGCCGGAGCCAGCCTAGCGCGGCGGTCGCGAGCAGTGCCGCGACCAGGGCCACGCGCAGCACCGGGTACTCGACCCAGACGTCGCCCGCGACTTCGGTCGGATACGCGAGGTAGTCGAAAGCGACGAGATTGAAGCGGGCGTCGAATTCCTCGAAGAAAAAGGATTCCGTGAAGGTCAGGAAGACGAGCGCGAAGACCGTCAGCCAGCTGCCGGTCGCGAGCACCATGCGATTGGCCCGCGATCCGTACCAGGAGTCCGGGAGGAACGTCGCGTAGATCGCGAGCGGCAACAGCAGGTAGAGCGCGACGACAGCATCATTCAGCAGGCCGCCGGCGAGGATTGCGGGTAGTGTGGCCGCATCGACGCCCGCAGCCGTGCCGAATCTCCACCAGAGCCATGCCCGCAGGCACGCGCCAATAACGAGCATGACGGTGCCAAGGGAGAAAAAGAGGCGCAAACGGTAACGCATGCAGCATTGGACAGCCGGAAGCGTCCAGTTCAACCGGACCTGTGACGCGTTTCAGAATTCCCAGAGCACCCCGATCGAGGGCACGATCGGCAGCCAGTCGCTCTCGCGTGTCGTGAAGGTCACGCCACCCGCGCCGCCATCCTCCGCAAC
>JANNHT010000175.1:0-18639 GCA_031404555.1 Gammaproteobacteria bacterium | reverse complement strand
GGAAGGTGTCCGGACATCCGGGATACGGGGGGTATGGTAGTATGGCGCTGGTATGATCAAGATGACGTTCACCCTCGACGAGGCCACGGTGGGCCAGCTCCACCGGTCTGCGGGCTCAGAGCTTCGCTTCGCGCGCGAGCAGTTCCTCCACCTTGAGACCGACTTCCGGCACGCCGCCGAAGCCGGTGCCGAGCTTGCCCTCGCGGAAATGCTTGGCGGCGAGTTCATAGGCCTTCTGCGGCAGCGGCAAGTAGCGCACTTCCTCGATCAGCGGCGTGCCCTTCAACAGGTAGTACTCGATGAATTCCTTGACCTCGGGACGCTGTGCGGATTTCTCGCTGACATAGATGAACAACGGGCGCGACATCGGTTCGTACGAACCATTGGTCACGTTCTCGAGCGCGGGCAGGACCGCCTTGCCCGACTTGCCGACGATCGCGACTGCCTTGAGGCGGCTCGCATTCGGCTCGTAGTACGCATACGGCAGGTAGCCGAGCGCGTTCTTGTTATTCGCAATGCCCTGTACGAGAACGTTGTCGTCCTCGCTGCCGGTGAAATCGCCGCGGCTCGACTTGGCCTTGCCGGTGACCGCTTCTGTGAAATAGTCGAAGGTGCCGGAATCGGAGCCGGCGCCAAACAGCACCAGCGGCTCGTTGGGCCACTTCGGGTTGATCTGGTTCCAGCGCAGAATCTTGCCCTGCGCCGCCGGTTCCCACATCTTCTTCAATTCAGCGATCGTGAGCTGCGTGACCCAGTTGTTCTGCGGGCTCACGGCGACGGTCAGCGCGTCGTACGCAACCGGCAGTTCGTAATACTTGACCCCCGCCGCGCGACAGGCTTCCATCTCCGCGGTCAGGATCGGGCGCGACGCGTCCTGCACGTCGGTCTCGCCGCGGCAGAACTTCTTGAAGCCGCCGCCGGTGCCCGAGATGCCGACCGTCACGCGGACCTTGCCGCGCTTCATGATCTGGAATTCCTCGGCGACCGCCTCGGTGATCGGGAACACGGTGCTCGAACCGTCGATCTTGATGACCTGCGCTTCCGCGGAGGTCGGCACCGTCGCCAGCGTCGCTACCGCGAAGCCTGCTGCAATTAACCAGGAGATGGCTTTCATATGTCGCTCTAACCTCTTGCTTTCATTGATCATATTCGTATTCAGTGCATGCGTTCTGGCCGGTCCGCCCGTCACGCCTGGCCACGATAGGCCAGGCGTGTGACAGCCGCGTGACAGGCGCTCCGGCCTCAGAACTTGAAGTTCAGGTCGATCTGGTAGCGGTCGTAATCCCGCTCGGTGGCACCTGGCGCGTCCACGAAACGCTGGTTCAGGAAATAGGTGCCGTTCAGCACCCAGTTCTTTGCCGGCGCATAGCCGAAGCGAATCACGCTGCCCTCGGTGTCGGTCACGCCGCCGCCGAAGTCCGAATCCACGAACTGGGCGAACTGCGAGTCCTTCTCGACCACCTGGTAGAAGTAGCCGAGCTCCCAGCTCTTCGGATTGCTGGCACGTCCGAGCGAGAAACCGGCGTTGTAAGCCGTGTCCAGATCCGAGGCTTCCTGGTTCTGCATGTAGTGCGCGAACAGGGTCAGCGGCAGCTTGCCGACGGTCATGTCGGCCTGCACCAGGCCCTCGACGATGTTGAAGTCGTTGGCGAGCGTCGCGCAGGTGCCGACCAGCACGGTCGTGTTGCCCTGCGCCCCGCCGAAGAAGGCAGGATTCGCAACGCAGCCCGTCGATGCCGTGGTGATCTTTCCTTCAATGCTGCCGTAGTCGTAGTAGCCGAGCGCACCGGTCAGCTTGACCGTGCCCAGGTTGCCGGTCATGCCGAGCTGCCCGCCGAGGAGCGTCGCGTCGCTCGCGGTGCTGCGTTCCGACATCCAGAAACCGAACGCATTCGCGAAGAACGGCCCGCGCGCGTACTTGACTGCCATGCCCTCCGGCGTGATGTCGCCGTCCCAGAGCAGGCCCGGCGGCTTCACCCACGGCTGCGGCATCTTGCCGGCCTGCAGTGACAGCCCGTCGACCGGCTTCCAGTCCGCGTAGGCCAGGTCGATGGCGAGACCCTTGCGAGTCTGACCGTCGCCGAGCGTCTGGTTGGTGGAGCGCGGGTCGTTGTTGTTGCCGTTGGTCGCGATCTGGATCGTCGCCGACAGCGTATCGTTGACCTTTCCGGTCATGCCGAAGCGCGCGCGGATGCGGTGGCGGGTCTGGTCGCTGGCAGCCTCTTCCGGATCCAGGAATTCGTTGCGATACCGCAGGTCGGCCTTCCAGCTGATGCGCGAGGCCCATTCCGCCGCCTTGCTGATGCGATCGGCCTCGGCGACCTTCGGCCCTTCCTCGGCGAGCTGCTTGCGCGTGGCCGACGCATTGGAGCGCAGGTACTCCGTCGTCGCCTCGATGCGGTCGTTCTTCTCGCGCAGCTCCGCGTTCTCGGTCCTGAGCGCGCTGTTGTCCTGCTCGAGCCTTTCGACGCGCGTTCCGAGCGCCTGCAGTTCCCGCAGGATCTGCTCGTTGGTCGGGGCTTGCTGGGCGTACGCGGGCGAGGCCAGCAGGCCCGCGATGGCGACATGCAGAAGGGTCTTTTTCACGAGCCGTTCTCCGGTTTGTTCTGACGCTGCCGCACGGGGCTCCCGTGCGGCGGACCGGATTATGGCTGCCGACTATGACGCTTTTGTTGCAGCCTCGGCGCGCGGCGAGATGCGGCGGGACGGAAAGTGCGCCGTAAACGTGGATCCCACGCCTTCCTGGCTCGCGATCTCGAGCCTGCCGCCGTGGCGCTGCAATCCATGTTTCACGATCGAGAGTCCGAGACCCGAACCGCCCTTCGATCGTGCGCGGCCGCGATCGACGCGGTAGAAGCGCTCGGTCAGTCTCGGCAGGTGTTCCGCCGCGATGCCGATGCCGGTGTCCTGCACGTCGAGTCTCGCGCCTCCCGGTTCGCGCGCCCACCGCACGGTGACCGTGCCACCGGCCGGCGTGTACTTGACGGCATTCCAGATCAGGTTCCAGGCGATGGAATGAAGCTCGGTTTCGCTGCCGAGAATGCCGACGCTCCGGTCGAGATCGAGCGCGAGCTGCGCCGCCGCAGCATCGGAGGCTCTCGCCTCGCGAACCAGCCGCTCAAGCAGCGATGCCATGTCGACAGCCAGCAGCGGCGCCTCGTCCAGCGTCGATTCGAGGCGCGAGAGCTCCAGCAGGTCGTCGACGATTTCGCGCATGCGCGCCGCCTGCCGGCGCATGTCGGCCAGCGGGTCGCGCCATTCAGCGGCAAGCCCGCTCTCCTCGCCGAGTTCGTCGAGGTAGCCCGAGATGACGGTCAGCGGCGATCGCAGTTCATGCGAGGCATTGGCGACGAAATCCTTGCGCATCTGTTCGAGCATGACCTCGCGCGTCACGTCCCGCACCAGGAGCAGGTGCTGGCCGCCGACCGAGATGACCACGAGTGCGAGGCAGACGCTGCCGCCCTTCACGCGGATGATGATGCCGCTGCCCGCGCCGCCGCGCTGCAGGTAATCAGTGAACTCCGGCTGGCGTATCAGGTTCTCGATCGGCATGCCCCGGTCCGCCTTGCGCTTGAGGCCGAGCATCAGCGCCGCCGCGCGATTGAACCAGAGGATCTCGCGGTTCACGGAGAGCAGCACCGCGCCGTCCGGCAGCGCCGTGGTCAGTCGCCGGAAATCGCGGAACAGCTTCCCCATGCGCCGCTTGTGGTACTGCTTGCGCCGATAGATGCGGGCGATCGTGGCGATGACGTCGCCCCAGACGCCACCGACGTCCGGCGGATCCTCGTGCGAGCGGTGCCGCAGCCAGCGCTGGAGCCGGAACAGGATCGAGAACTGCCAGGCCAGCGTGCCACCGAGCACGAGCGTGATCCAAAGCGCGACATGGCCGGTGATGAGGCCGACCACGACCGCAATCGCGAGCGCAATGGCAAGCCGGGCGATTGCGAACGACCAGGCGTGCCACACGAGCTAGCCGTCCTGCGCCGAGAACCGGTAACCCGCGCCGCGCACCGTCTGCACCAGCCGGTCGCAGCCGCTCGGTTCGAGCGCCTTGCGCAGGCGCCGGATGTGCACGTCCACCGTGCGTTCCTCGACGTAGACATTGCCGCCCCAGACGCGGTCGAGCAGCTGGCTTCGCGAATAGACGCGATCCGGGTGGGTCATCATGAATCGCAGCAGTCGGTACTCGGTCGGGCCGAGACCGACGACAACGCCCTCGGCCGTTACGCGGTGCCCCGCCTGGTCGAGTGTCAGGCCCTCGACGCTGACCGTTTCTTCGGCCCCGGCGGGGGCGCTCCGGCGCAGGACGGCCTGGATCCGGGCTGTCAGTTCACGCGCCGAAAACGGTTTCGTGAGGTAGTCATCGGCGCCGCCCTCGAGACCGGCGACCTTGTCGGATTCCTCGGCTCGCGCCGTCAGCATGATGATCGGAATGTCGCGCGTGTTCGCATCGCGGCGCAATTGCCGCGCGAGCTCCAGGCCGCTCATGTCGGGCAGCATCCAGTCCAGCAGGATCAGGTCCGGGCGACGATCGCCAATGCTGGCGCGCGCGGCCTGGCAATCTTCCGCGAGCGCGACCTGGAAGCCAACGCGGCGCAGGCCGAACGCGATCAGGTCGCGGATCGGCTGCTCGTCCTCGACCACCAGGATGCGGATATCGGCCATTAGCAGTCGCGCAGGCTGCCGGGTCATCGTTTCAGAATTATGACACTGACCTCGTCAGCGCCTGTGCACCACGTCATCCCGGAGATAAACCGGCAGCGCCGCTGCCGCGGCGACCGCGCGGCCCGCCTGGAAATCGGCAGCCGCGAGCCGCGCGATGTCCGCGGCGCGGGGCAGCAGCGCCACATCGAGGCCGGCGAGCTGTGATCCGAGCCGCGGTGCGAGCACCGGATAGGCGCCGAATCCAGGGCCCGCGCCGTACCAGCCGCCGCCTGCGGGAAGCGTCAATTCATCCGGATGGGACAGGCGTTCTTCGCCCCGCGCCAGCAGGCGCCCGTCTTCGGCGACGAACGCGCCCCAGTACACCTGCCCCATGCGCGCGTCGAGGCAGGCGAGGATCCGCGATGCGCCGCTCGTGCGCTCCGCTCCCGCCGCGACGGCCGCGAGATTGCTGACCGGCAGCACGGGAATTCCGGCGCCCGCTGCGAGGCCCTGTGCGAGGCCGGCGGCGATCCGCAAGCCGGTGAATCCGCCCGGGCCGCGGCCAAAGGCCACGGCATCGAGGCCGGACGCCGTGATGCCCGCGGCCCGCATCAGTTCATCCGCCATCGGCAGCAGACATTGCGCGTGCCCCCGGCCGATGACCTCGTAACGCTCGCTGACCGCGCCATCGATCAGCAGTGCCGCCGAACAGGCCTCGGTCGCCGCGTCCAGCGCAAGCAGCTTCATGCTTCGCGCACGGCGGGCAATTCGAGGCCGGCTTCGCGGATGCGTTTGCGCAGGAACTTGGTCGCCTCTTCCTCCTCGGTCACGAGCCGCGCCGGCGGCAGCGACGCGACGAAGGTCGGTCCGTAGCCGCGGGTCTGAAGGCGCGGGTCGCAGATCGCGACGACGCCAAAGTCCTCGCGATCGCGGATCAGCCGGCCGAACCCCTGCTTCAATGCGAGCACGGCCTGCGGCAGCTGGAAATCGCGGAACGGGTTGCCGCCGCGGCGACGGATGCCTTCGAGTCGCGCCTTCAGCAGCGGGTCTTCGGGTGCCGCGAACGGCAGCTTGTCGATGACCACGAGCGCGAGCGCATGGCCGCGCACGTCCACGCCCTCCCAGAAGCTGGCCGTGCCGAGCAGGACCGCATTGCCGAGCTCGCGGAAACGCTTCAGCAGGGACTCGCGCGGCGCTTCGCCCTGCACGAGCATCGGATAGCGGTGCATGAACGCGGAATCGCCTTCCAGAATTCGGGCCGCCTCGCGCAGCGCGCGATGGCTCGTGAACAGCAGGAAGCTCCTCCCGCCCGCCGCTTCGATCAGCGGCCGCGCGGTGGCGATGACCGCTTCCGTGTAGTCGCGGCTCGCCGGGTCCGGCAGGCCCGGCGGCAGGTACAGGAGCGCCTGGCGCTCGAAATCGAACGGGCTGTCGATGCGCACCGACGGCGCGCTCTCCGCCCCGATGCGCCCGAGGAAGTGCGAGAAGTCGTCGCCGACCGCGAGCGTCGCCGACGTAAAGATCCAGGCGCCGCCCTGCGCCCGCATCAGCTCGCCGAGCCGGGTTGCGACCTCGAAGGGCGTGAACGAGAGCGAAAAGCTCCGGCCCGACAGTTCGACCCAGCGCAGGCCCGCGTCCGACTCGGCGTCGAGGAGCGTAGCCAGCGTCTCCGCGAGCTTGGCCGCGCGCCGCGCGCATTGCTTCAGGCCCGGATTTTCTGGATCCGCCGTGGACAGATCCGTGGCCATGCGCCCGAACGCGCCACGCAGCTCGTCGAGCGCTGCGAGGAATCCCTCGGGGAGCGACGCCCAATCGATGCGCTCGCCGAGCCCGGTGAGCGTCGACAGCGCCGCAGCGGCGGCCTCGTCGAGTGCGGCGAGCCTTGTGCGCCACTCGCCCTGCAACAGGCCCGCGCGCGCGAGCTCGGCATTCGCATCGCGCGACAGCGCAACCGCCTGCCGCGCGCTGAACGACCGGCCAAAGAACTGCGCGGCGATCTCGGGCACCTGGTGCGCCTCGTCCAGCACGATCGCCTCGGCACCGGGAAGCAGCTCGCCGAAGCCTTCGTCCTTCATCGCGAGGTCAGCGAGCAGCAGGTGATGGTTGACCACGACGACGTCCGCGGACTGCGCCTCGCGCCGGGCGGTGACCACGTGGCAGCGCCCGAACTGCTGGCACTGCATGCCGAGGCAGTTCTCGCGTGTGGACGTCACCGCGGCCCAGGCCGGATCCGAATCGCGCAGGCTCTTCACTTCCGACAGGTCGCCGGTCGCCGTGGTGCGCGACCACTTGCGGATGCGCGCGACCATGCGCGAATCGGCCGGCTCGACACCCGGCAGGCCTGGCTGCGTTTCGGTGAGCTCGAGCCGATGCAGGCACAGGTAGTTCGAACGGCCCTTCAGCAGCGCCACCTTGGCGGGCCGGCCGAGCGCTTTCGCGACCGTCGGCAGGTCGCGATGGAACAGCTGGTCCTGAAGCGTGCGCGTGCCGGTCGAGAGGATGACCTGGCGGCCCGACAGCAGCACGGGCACGAGATAGGCAAAGGTCTTGCCGGTGCCGGTGCCCGCCTCGATCGCGAGCGTGCCGCGGGCCTCCAGGGTCTCGAACACCCAATCTGCCATCAGCTGCTGCTCGCGGCGCGATTCAAAGCCCTCGATGACCCGCGCAAGCGGGCCATTGGGCCCCAGCAAACCCGCCATTTCACCGCTCACAGGCATTCCGCCAGTCTCCGGTCAAAACCGTGCGAGATCAACGGCTTTCGCGGGTGGCCTCAGGCCATTTCGGCCAGGTCACCGGGCGGCTGCTTATAATCCGCGCTCGCTACCGCGAGGCATGAATGGCGACTGCACCCGACCTCCTGAAATTCCCTGCCACCGCTCCCGAATCGCTTCGCCGCTGGGTTGAGCAGGTAGCGGCGCGCACGCAGCCCGCAGGCGTGCATTGGTGCGATGGATCGGACGCGGAGTACCGGGAACTCGAGCGGCGCATGCTCGCCTCCGGCGAACTGCTGACGCTCAATGAGCGGGCGTTTCCGGGCTGCCACCTGCACCGCTCCCATCCGTCCGACGTCGCCCGCGTCGAGCACCTGACCTTCGTCTGCACCGAGCGCGAGGCAGATGCCGGGCCGAACAACCACTGGATGGCGCCCGCCGACGCGCGCCGAAAAATGGACGCGCTGTTCGAGGGCTGCATGCGGGGCCGCACGCTCTACGTGATCCCGTATTGCATGGGGCCGATCGACTCGCCCTACTCGCGCTGCGGCGTCGAAATCACGGATAGCGCCTACGTCGCGGCCAACATGCAGCTGATGACACGGATGGGCGCCCCGGCGCTCGCGCGCATCGCGAAAGACGGTACTTTCGTCCGCGGCCTGCATTCGATCGGCGACCTCGATCCCGAGCGCCGCTTCATCATGCATTTTCCTGAGTCGCTCGAGATCCAGAGCTTCGGCTCGGGCTACGGCGGCAATGCGCTGCTCGGCAAGAAGTGCCATGCGCTTCGCATCGCGAGCTGGCAGGCGCGATCCGAGGGTTGGCTTGCCGAACACATGCTGATCGTCGGCGTCGAGAATCCGGAGGGCGAAACGCATTACCTCGCCTGCGCGTTCCCCTCTGCCTGCGGCAAGACGAACCTGGCGATGCTGATCCCGCCAGCCGCCATGCCCGGCTGGAAGATCTGGACCGTCGGCGACGACATCGCCTGGCTGCACCCGGGGCCGGATGGCCGGCTGTGGGCGATCAACCCGGAGGCCGGCTACTTCGGCGTCGTGCCCGGCACGAATGCGAAGACGAACCGCCACGCCTACGAGATGATCCGTCGCGACACGATCTTCACGAATGTCGGCGTGACGGCCGACAACCAGCCCTGGTGGGAGGGCCTCGACGAGGGCCAGCCCGCGAAGGACTGGCAGGGCCGGCCGTTCGACGCATCGCGCGGCCCGGCTGCGCATCCGAACTCACGTTTCACGGTCTCGGCGAAACGCAACCCGAGTTACTCGCCGATGGCCGACGCGCCGACCGGCGTGCCGATCACGGCACTCGTCTTCGGCGGCCGGAGGCGCACGCTGGCGCCGCTCGTGTTTCAGGCGCGCGATTGGGCGCACGGCGTGCTGGTTGGCGCCGGCATGGCGTCCGAGACGACCGCGGCGGCCACCGGCGACGTCGGCGTCGTGCGGCGCGACCCGATGGCGATGAAGCCCTTCGCGGGCTACAACTTCGCCGACTACTGGGGACACTGGCTGTCGATGGCGGATCGCCTGAAGAAGCCGCCCGGCGTCTTCCATGTGAACTGGTTCCGCCGCGACGCCGCCGGTAAATTTCTGTGGCCCGGCTATGGCGAGAACCTGCGCGTGCTCGCGTGGATCATCGCGCGCGCGACCGCGGGCGCCCCTGCGACCGACACACCGATCGGCGCCGTGCCGCGCGCGGACGCGCTCGACCTGTCGGGACTCGGTCTCAGCGACGCGACGGTCGCCGAACTCGTGTCCGTGGACGGGGACGCCTGGCGCGCCGAGGCCGCGGAAATCACGAAGTATTTCGAGAGTTACGGTTCGCGCCTGCCGGTACAGCTCCGCGCGGAAGTCGATGCATTGAACGCGCGCCTCGCGCGCGGCTGAGGACGGGACCTCAGTCCGGGAGGGCGTCCGGGGGCTCGAGCACCGGGCCGTCCTCGCAGACGTACTCCACGGTGTGATACGACTGCGGCTCGGGCACGCGCCCGAGCCCGATCACTCCCCGCCCTTTCAGCGGGATCGCGTCGCGGCGCACGAAGGCATCGTCGCCGTTCTGGCCGTGCACGAACGAGCCGTTCGTGCTCTGGTCGACCAGCATGAAGCGGTTCTTCCCGGCCTCGATGCGCGCGTGCAGCCGCGAGACCAGGTTGCCCTTGATCACGAGGTCGTTTTCCTGGCCGCGGCCGAGCGACGCCGATGATCGCTCGCGGTGATCGAGCACGAGCTCGGTGCCGAGGTAGCGCAGCCGGATGCGGAACTCCTTCTGCTGCTCGCTGATGGTCGCGATCGCCGGCAGCATGCTGGTCGTCTCGCCGTGCTGCCACAGCACCTCGTAGATCGTGACCTCGCCCTGCTGGCCGCGCGGTACCGCGACATCCACCTGGCGCGCGATCGTGCGCCACTCGTCCGAGAGCCGTCCGAAGATGGAATCCGTGATGATGATCTGGCCGGCCTTGGCCTGGCTCGTCATCCGGTTCGCGGTGTGCACCGCGGCGCCGAACACGTCGCGCGTCTCGAGCACGACCGGACCGAAGTGGCAGCCGATTCGGATCGAGATCTGCTGGCCCTCGATGTCGAGGTCGGGGTGGCCGGAGATCGCAGCCTGCATCTCGACCGCGGCGTCCATCGCGGCATCGCAGTCGGCAAAGGTCGCGAGTATCTCGTCTCCCATTGTCTTGACGACGGTTCCGGTGTGCTGCTCGGTCGCGCGCCGCATGATCTCGATACAGATCGACACCTTGTCGCGCGCGGCGATGTCGCCCAGCACCTCGAACAGCCGCGTGCTGCCGACGACGTCGGCAAAGAGGATCGTGAGTTCCTGTTCCTGGCCCATGGAGGGTGGCGGCGGCCCCAAGTTACATAATTCCAATTATAGGCAGGAAACTGGCGGCGCGCCGCAAACGCACCGGCGCCATGCTCCGCGCGTACTCCGCAGGGAGGCGGATGATGGCCCTGAGCGTCGAGATGGCGACTGCCGGCATCCTGCGCCACGTCGTCGCGCAGGCACGCGGCCGCCGGCCCCTGTTTGCCGACCCGAGTGCCCGAGCGCGCGTCGCGAAGCAACTCGCGGACAGTTGCCTGCGCCATCGGTTGCACTGCCTCGTCTGGAGCGTCACCGATCGCTGCCTGCACGTCGTGCTCCGCGGTTCACCCTCCGCCATCACGCTCGCGACGCACGAGCTGATCGGCGCCCGGCTGCGGCACGGCCACTGGCTGTCGACCATCGTCAACCCGGACGTCTACCTGCTCGAAGTCGCGCGCCACGTGCTGCTCGCGCCGGTTCGCGCCAGGCTCTGCCGCCAGCCCGCCGACTGGCCCTACTCGAATGCGCGCGAACTGCTGGGACTCCGCCCCGCCCTGCCGTGGCTCGATCCGCTGCCGCTCTTCGACCTCCTCGGCCCGCGCGACGGCCACGCGGTCGCACGCCTGCGGCGATTCATGGACAACGGCTAGCGGCGCGCGATGCCTCCTCGATCAAGGCCGGTGTTGCACCGTCGCGGTGCACGCCCTCGGACAGCGCACGCCGCCAGGCTCTCGCTCCCGTGCGGCCGCTGTAGAGACCGAACAGGTGGCGCGTGATTGAGCGCAGCGGCGTACCGTTCCGCGTCTCGCGTTCCGCATATTCGCGCATGCGCGTGGCGACGTCGACCGCGGAAGGCGACGCGAACGTCTCGTCATACACCGCGCGGTGCAGTTCCGGAAGCAGCCAGGGGTTGTGATAGGCCTCACGGCCGAGCATGACGCCGTCCGCATGCGCGAGCTGCTCCGCGACCTGCGACGCGGTGCGTAGCCCGCCGTTCACGATCACGTTGAGCTGCGGGAACTCCTTCTTCACCCGCCAGGCCCGGCCGTAGTCGAGCGGCGGGACCTCGCGGTTCTGCTTCGGGCTCAGGCCTTTCAGGATCGCCTTGCGCGCGTGAACGATGACCGTCCGGCAGCCGGCGCTCTCAACCGCGGCGACAAATGTGCGCAGGAAATCCCAGCTGTCACGGTCGTCGATGCCGATGCGGCACTTCACCGTGACCGGCACGGTGACCGCCGCCCGCATCGCGCGGACGCAGTCGGCGACGAGCGCCGGCTCAGCCATCAGGCAGGCACCGAACGTCGCACTCTGCACCCGGTCGCTCGGGCAACCGACATTCAGGTTGATCTCGTCATAACCAAAATCGGCCCCGATCCTCGCGGCCTCGGCGAGCTTCGCCGGATCCGACCCACCGAGCTGCAATGCGACCGGATGTTCCGAGGGGTCGAACGCCAGCAGCCGGCCGCGATCGCCGCGCAGGATCGCCTGCGCGACGATCATCTCCGTGTAGAGCCGCACGCGCGGCGAGAACAGGCGCAGGAAGAACCGGCAGTGCCGGTCGGTCCAGTCCATCATCGGCGCGACGGAAATCGGTTCGGTGGTCATGGGGACGGGGCGCATCGCGCCCCGTCCCAGTGTATCGCGGCCCGCTCAGGGGATGGTCTTCGATACCGGTGCGGTGTTCGCGCTTTCGAGCCCCATTGAATCGTAAGCCGATACCACGAAGTACCAGGTTGCCGGCGTCAGGTCCGATACGACGGCGCTCGTCAGTGCCGGACTGTTGATGCTGATCGTGTTCGGATAGTTTCCCGGCGAAGTGCCATATCGGATGCGGTAGCCCGCCAGATTGGTGAGCGGCGAACCATCGGTACGCGTGGTCGGTGCAATCCAGGAGAGCGTCGCGCTGCCGAGTGCGACAGTCGGCTGCACGTTGATCGTGAACGCCGGCAATGTGGCGCTCGCACTGCCATCGCTGACCTGGATCGTGATATTCGCGTAGTTGCCGGCTGCGCCGATGCCGGGTGTGCCGGTCAACGCGCCCGTGGTGGTGCTGAATGTCGCCCAGGACGGACGGTTCACGATCGTGAAGTAGAGGGGATCACTGTTGGCATCGCTGGCGGACGGCGTGAACGCATATGGCTGACCCACACGCGCACTGAGCGCCGGACTCCCGGAGATGGTCGGCGCCTGGTTCGTGGGAGTCGCCGCACTCACCTGGATAGCGAACGCCGGCAATGAGGCAGTTGCGCCGCCATCGCTGACCTGGATCGCAATGTTCGCGTAGTTGCCGGCCGTTCCCGTGCCGGGTGTGCCAGTCAATGCGCCCGTCGTGGTGCTGAATGTCGCCCACGACGGGCGGTTTGCGATCGTGAACCTCAGGGTATCGCCGTTGGCATCGCTGGCGACCGGCGTGAAGGCATACGCCTCGCCGACACGCGCACTGAGTGCCGGACTTCCGGAGATCGTCGGTGGTTGATTGGTTGGGGTCGCCGCGCTCACCGAGATCGCGAACGGCTGCAACGCGGTGCTCGCGCGCCCATCGCTGACCTGGATCGTGATGTTCGGGTGGTTTCCGACCGCACCCGTACCGGGTGTACCCGTCAATGCGCCTGTCGCGGGATTGAACGAGGCCCAGGATGGACGGTTCCCGATCGCGAAACTCAGGGGATCGCCGTCGGCATCACTGGCCGTCGGCGTGAACGCCCAGACCTGACCAACACGTGCTGCGGGAGCCGGACTGCCGGAGATCGTCGGTGCCCTGTTCGTGGGGGTCGTCCCACCCACGATGATGCGAAACGGCGGCAGCGCCGCGCCGACCCATCCGTCGGTGACACTGATACGGATGTCCACGTATTCGCCCCGGGTCTGGGAACTAGCGTAGCCCCACAGACGTCCGGTCGAACCGTCGAAGTTCAACCACCGCGGCCGGTTCTCGATGCGGAAGTACAGCCGATGGCCGTCCGGGTCGCTGGCAACGGGCCGGAACGAGTACCACCTGCCGGTTTGCACTTCGGTCGCGGGCTGTCCGGAGATCTGTGGTGCGCGATTTGGCGCTCCGGCCGGAACGGACACCGGAAAGAAGCTTGCGATCAGAAGAGCGGCCGTCGCGACACGCGTCGCGAACGGCCGCGGTGATGTGTGCCCCATCCTTGGCTACCCCGCGCGGGACCCGAGGTCCCCGAACTGGCGAACTGCATGCCCGCAGTCCCGCGGGTATGCCCCTGTTCCATCGCGAAGGACTATCGGCGCAGGAAATTTTTGGCACAACCCGGTATGCGTCGCAGGCTGGCGACAAAAATGGCGGACCGGAAAATAAAATGAATCCCGAGTGAGGCCCGCGTCACATTTCGCGAACGCGCGGGCAGATTACTTGCGGTGCGGAAAGGTGCTGATCGCGGCGGGGCGACCGCAGAGGAAACCCTGCGCGTAGCCGACGCCGATCTGGCGGAGCGTCTCCAGCACTTCGGGCGTCTCGACCCGCTCGGCGACGGTCTCGATGCCGATCGCGCGGCCGATCTGCACGATCGCCTCGACCATGCTGCGGTCGATCGGATCATTGGCGACGTTCTGCACGAAATTGCCGTCGATCTTCAGGTAGTGCACGGGCAGCGTGCGCAGGTAGTTGAACGAAGACAGCCCGCTGCCGAAGTCGTCGAGCGCAATCAGGCAACCGCGGCTCGCCATCTCGCGCATCAGGTAGCTCGCGTGGCCGAGGTTCGTGATCGCAGCGGTCTCGGTCACCTCGAAGCAGAGCGCGCCCGGCGTCGGTTCGTGCGCCTCCAGCGTCTCGATCAGGAACTCGAGGAAGCCTGGGTCCGAGAGCGTCGTGCCGGACAGGTTGATCGCGACCGTGAAGGTCGCCTCCTCCACGCCGTCCCTCGTGGACGGCACGATGTCGCGGAGCACTTTCTCGACCACCCAGCGATCGAGCGAGGGCATGAGGTTGTAGCGTTCGGCCGCCGGGATGAACTCGTCCGGCAGGACCATCGCGCCGTTCTCGTCGAGGAGGCGTAGCAGTAGCTCGTAGTGCGGACGCTCCTTCGATCCCTCGGCGATCCGGACGATCGGCTGGAACACGATATCGAGCCGTCCCTCGTCGCGGGCATTCGTCAGCCGCGACATCCAGCGCATCTCGCGATGGCGCGCGGAGGCGCTCGCCGGGTCATAGACGTGCACGCGGTTGCGCCCGCCATCCTTGGCCGAGTAGCAGGCGATGTCGGCGGCCGACAGCAGCGTCGCAACGCTCTCCGTGTGCTGGTTGATCTCGACGATGCCGATGCTCGCGCCGATCTGAAGCGTGCTCGTACCCCACTGGAAGCGCAGGTCGTGAATCGCCTGGCGGAGCGAATCGGCGAACCGGATCGCCTGCTCCGGCGTGCAGTGCTCGAGCAGCACGCCGAACTCGTCGCCGCCGAGGCGCGCGAGCACGTCGTTCGCGCGCACGCGGGTCTGGAGCAGTCCCGTGACCTGGCGCAGCAGCTGGTCTCCCGCCGGGTGCCCGCAGGTGTCGTTGACCACCTTGAACTGGTCGAGGTCCACATAGACCATCGCATGCCGCACCGCCTTGTCGGCGTGCGCCGATTCGATCGCGCTGCTGAGGCGGCTCTCGAACTCGCGCCGGTTGATGAGGCCGGTCAGCGCGTCATGCGCAGCCTGGTACGACAGGAGCCGCTTCATGCGCCGCTCGCGGCTCACGTCGCTGAACACGATGACCGCGCCCGCGGTGTTGCCCGCGCGATCGCGGATCGGGGCGACCGTCGCCTGGATCGGCACTTCGAGCCCGCGCCGGCTGACGAGCGCCGTCTGGTCCGCCAGGTGCAGCGGCTCGCCGCTCGCAAGCGCGAGCCGGACCGGGTCGTCGATCGGTTCGTGGCCGCCGTCGGCCACCAGCTTGACGATCTCGGTCACGTTCCGGCCGCGCGCCTCGGCGGCGGTCCAGCCGGTCATCTTTTCTGCGACGGGATTGACGTAGTCCACCGTGCCGGAGCGGTCGGTCGTGATCACGGCGTCCGCGATGGACTGCAGCGTGACCTCGGCGCGTTCCTTTTCGTCGTAGAAGCGCTGCTCGGCGCGCTTGCGCTCGGTGATGTCGGTGACCGTGCCCTCGAAGCCCGTCGGCTGTCCGCGTTCGTCGCGGTTCAGGCGCGCGTTTTCGGTGATGGTGATGACGCTGCCGTCCATGCGGCGGAGCTCATACTCGGCCTCGACCAGCTCGCCCTCCTGAATCAGCTGTTCGATCAGGGCCAGGCGCTTCGGCGGATCCACATACAGGCGTTCGGTCGATCCGATCGCGCGCAGCTCATCAAGCGACGAATAACCGAGCATCTCGATCAGGGCCGGGTTCGCGGAAAGCAGGTAACCGTCCAGCGTCACCTGGTAGACGCCCTCCACGACGTTGTCGAAGAGCCCGCGGAAGCGCCCCTCGCTCTCGCGCAGCGCGTCTTCCGAGCGGCGGCGCTCGATCGCGATGCGCGCGAGCTGGGCCATGCGGCCCACCAGCTCGAGGTCGCGGCGGGACGGCATGCCGGTGCGCTTCAGGTAGGTCGCGAAGGTGCCGAGCATGCGTCCGTCGGCGCCCGCGATCGGCGTGGACCAGCAGGCACGCAGCCCCGAGCGCAGCGCGGCATCGCGCCGGTGTTCCCACAGGGCGTCCTTGGAGATGTCGGGCACGATGATCTGGCGCTGAAGCGCGACCGCTGCCGCGCAGGAGCCGAACCGGATCTCGGCGGGGAAGTTGTCCATCAACGCGACGTACTCGCGCGGCAGGCTCTGGCCAGCCACGTGCGTCAGCGTGCGATTGACCGGGTCATAGAGCCGGATGCAACAGAGCGCGTCCGGCAGCACGCGCTCGACGACCTCGGTGATCGAGGTCAGCGCGCCGACCAGCGGCTCGCTCGATGCGATCTTCTCGAGCGCGCGGCGCTCGCCGGCCGCGACCAGCTCCGCCTGCTTGCGCTCCGTGATATCGATGATGCTCGCGCGGATCAGGCTCCCGCTCGAACTCGGGAGGCGCACGAAGCGGACTTCGCAGGGCACGGTCTTGCCGTTCGCGTCCTTGTGCAGCCACTCGAATACCGGCGTGCCGCCGGAGAGCGCTTCCGCGACATGACCGCGCGTGATGCCGAACGAGGGCGTGCCGTCGGCCTGCTCCGGCGGGCTCACCGCCTCCGGGCCGACCTGCAAAAGGTCCTCGCGCGACATCTTGAAGAAGTCGGCCGCGTTATCGTTGCAGTCCACGAATAGCGCCGACTCGACGTCCATGACGACGACGGCTTCCGGCGCGTTCTCGACCAGCACGCGATAGCGCGCCTCGCTGTCCTTGAGGGCAACCTCCGCGCGGGAGCGCTCCGCCGTGTCGCGGACGCAGACGATGTAAACCGGATGGCGCCCGTTGTGCATGATGCTGACGAGGACTTCCGCGGGCATCACGTCGCCGCGACGGTGTTTCGCGATCACCTCGCGCGCGGCGAGGTCGTAGTGGGTGTTTCCCTGGGCGCTGGCGAGATTCTCGAGCGCGCGCGGCACGTCGCCATCGGGCGCGAGGTCCGGCAGCAGCGTGTCGAGCCGCTCAGTCAAGACATCGGCCTGGCGCACGCCGAAGAACTGCTCGGCCGTCCGGTTCATGCTGTCGATGCGGCCGAGGTGATCGACCGAGATGATGCCGTCCTTGACATGGTCGAGGATCGACTGGAGTCGGGCCGCACTCTCGCGCTCGAGCCGTTCATTGACCGCGTTCGCCTCGTCCGAGGCGAGGCGCATCACCGTCTCGAGGCTGGTGCGATCGTTTTCGTAGGCGTCGTACTGGCTGCTGATGATCTCGACCAGCCTGCGGAGCCGCATCTTGCCCGCGCCATCCGCGGCCTCGACCAGCTGTTGCTGGAGCATCGGATGGATATCGAAGGGGCTGCGCTCGGGCGCCGCCTCGGGTTCCCGCAGCGGAACTGGCACGGGTGCGGGCGCTTCCACGCTGGCATGCGCAGGCACCTTGAATTGCACGACATTGCCCGGACTCTGCTTCGACACGAAGACCCCACGCGAACAGCCGCCACATCCCGCGGAATGCGACGTAATGCGGGAAATCGTAGGGGAACGATCCGGGCACGAACGTGACGTCGTTCGCGGTTCGGCGGGGCCCACTCCGTGACACATAACGCGATATCATGGCGCGCCCCCGCATGCCGTCCCGCACTGCCCCGCCATGACCGAAACCGCCTTTTTTTTGCCATTGGGCGACGAGCGGCTGTTCGCCTTCCTGCACCTGCCGGAGGGTGCCTGCCGGGGCGGCGCCGTGCTCTGCGCACCGCTCGCCGAGGAGAAACTCTGGTCCCACCGCGTGTTCGTGAGCTTCGCCCGCGAGCTCGCGGCGAAGGGCTTCGCGGTGCTGCGGTTCGACTTTCGCGGCGAGGGTGACAGCGACCTGCCTTTCGAGGAAAGCGACCTGGAGACCCGCATCGCCGACACCGGCGCCGCGATCGATGAACTGAGGCAGCGCGTGCCGGAATTGCGGAACGTGACGCTCGTGGGCCTGCGACTCGGCGCGACGATCGCGGCGGCGGCTGCCGCCCGGCGCGACGACGTGGACCGGCTCGTGCTCTGGGACCCGGTCGTGGACGGCGCCGATTACATGCAGGCGGTGCTGCGCACGAACCTGATGGCCCAGATGGCGATTCACCGGAAGGTCGTCGAGAGCCGCGAGCAGCTCATCGAGCGGCTTGAGCGCGGCGAGACGATCAACATCGAGGGCTATGCACTCGCGGCGCCATTTTTTCGCCAGACGTCGGCACTCCGGCTCGCCGATTTGCTCGCGGCAGGCAATCGCAGGAATCTGGTCGTCTCGATCACACCGCGCCCTGCTCCGGCACGCGCAGATCTCGCCGCCCTCGCCGGCGTCGAATTGGCTTGCGCGGTCGACGAAGCTTTCTGGAAGGAGATCAAAGCGTTCTACCAGCGCGCCGGCGACCTGTTCCGCGTCACGATCGAGTGGCTGGGCGCGCCGGCATGAAGCCATTCCAGTCCGTCAGTTTTAGAAACCGGGAAGGCCTGATGCTGCACGGCATGCTGCACGAACCCGATGCAGCCGTTGCCCGCGGGGTCTGCGTGCTGCTGCTGTCGCCCGGCATCAAGGGTCGCGTCGGCCCGCACGGCTTGTACCGCAAGCTCGCGGGTCCCCTGACCGCCGCCGGCTTCCACGTGCTGCGCTTCGATTACTACGGCCTCGGAGACTCCGAGGGCGAACTCGGCGAGCGCGTGATGGCGGACATCTACAACAGCATCCAGGGCGGCCGCTACGTTCAGGACACGATCGCGGCGATGGACTGGATGGAAACACAACGAGGCATACGGCGTTTCGTCGGCTCGGGGCTCTGCGGCGGCTCGATCAGCGCACTGCTGACCGCGCAGGCGGACAATCGCATCGACTCGCTGCTCGGCATCGGCTTGCCGAGCACGCTCGAGGGCGGCG